>JASJCA010000203.1 GCA_030066215.1 Rhodobacter sp.
CTGGTCGACGCCTACGTCAAGCTCAAGATGCAGGCCTGGGACAGCTACGCGACGCACCTGAGCAGCTGGGAACGCGAAAACACCCTCGACTGCTGACAACCTGTCACCTTCGACAGACCAAGAACCGTCATCCCCGCGCAGGCGGGGATCTCCAAACGTTACCGCGACATTCGTTAAAAGGTCCCCGCCTGCGCGGGGATGACGTGAAACTAGTGTTATTGCGCAGGATCCGCGGGCCGTTTTTCCAATCATTTACATGTCGCTTTCGCGATACTTTCGCGGGTTTCGAAAACCTATGATACGCCGACTTGGAATCCAGCCGCCTCGGGGGAGTCGGTGTGGAGGTAATTAAGGTGCGCGCTGACGCATCCAACCGTCGATTGAAATCCGCGGAGATAACAAATGGCTAAAAGCGATATCGAGATTGCGCGCGAAGCAAAGCTCGAACCGATTACCGAAATTGCGCAAAAGCTCGGCATAAGCGCCGACAACATCAAACCCTTCGGCCACGACAAGGCCAAGCTGACGTCCGAATTCATCGACTCCTTGCAGGACCGCCCGGACGGCAAGCTGATCCTGGTAACCGCGATCTCGCCGACCCCGGCGGGCGAGGGCAAGACCACGACCACGGTCGGCCTCGGTGACGGCCTCAACAGCATCGGCAAAAACGCGGTGATGTGCCTGCGCGAGCCGAGCCTCGGGCCCTGCTTCGGCATGAAGGGCGGCGCCGCCGGCGGCGGTTACGCCCAGGTGGTGCCGATGGAAGATATCAACCTGCACTTCACCGGCGACTTTCACGCGATCGGTACCGCGCATAACCTGCTGTCGGCGCTGGTCGACAACCATATCCAGTGGGAAAACCAGGCTGGCCTCGATCCGCGTCGCGTAACCTGGAAGCGCGTCATGGACATGAACGATCGCATGCTGCGCGACATCACCATCGGTCTCGGTGGTCCGGGTAACGGTACGCCGCGGCAAAGCGGCTTCGACATCACCGTCGCTTCCGAAATCATGGCGATCTTCTGCCTTGCGACCGATCTCGAGGATCTCGAGCGTCGCATCGGCAACATCGTGGTCGGTTACACCCGCGACCTCAAACCGGTTCACGCGCGCGACGTGCACGCACCGGGCGCGATGACCGTGCTGCTCAAGGACGCGTTCATGCCGAACCTGGTGCAAACGCTGGAAAACAATCCCGCCTTCATCCACGGCGGTCCGTTCGCCAACATCGCGCACGGCTGTAACTCGGTGATTGCAACCAGGACCGCGCTCAAACTGGCGGACTATGTCGTTACCGAGGCCGGCTTCGGCGCCGATCTCGGCGCGGAGAAGTTCTTCGATATCAAGTGCCGCAAGGCGGGCTTAAGCCCCGACGCGGTGGTACTGGTGGCAACCGCGCGCGCGCTGAAGATGCACGGCGGCGTGGCCAAGGACCAGCTGGGCAGCGAGGATATCGACGCGATCCGCAAGGGTTGCGAAAACCTCGGTCGTCACATCCGCAACCTCAAGCAGTTCGGCGTGCCGATCACGGTCGCGATCAACCGTTTTTCGGCCGATACCGATGGCGAGCTCGCCGCGATTCGCGAGTTTTGCGCCGAATTCGGCGTCAAGGCGTTCGATGCCACCCACTGGGCCGACGGCAGCGCCGGCACCGCCGAGCTCGCCGAGCACGTTGCCGCGGTGGCCGATTCCGGGCAGGCGCAGTTCCACACGCTGTACGACGACGACATGCCGCTGTGGAACAAGGCGCGCCACATCGCGCGCTCGCTGTACGGTGCCGACGACATCATTGCCGACAAGAAGGTGCGTGACCAGTTCGCCAGGTTCGAGGCGGACGGCTACGGGCACTTCCCGGTATGCATGGCCAAGACCCAGTACAGTTTCTCGACCGATCCCGCGTTGATCGGTGCACCGTCGGGTCACGAGGTGCCGATCCGCGAGGTACGCCTTTCGGCCGGCGCCGAGTTCATCGTCGCGGTCTGCGGCGATATCATGACCATGCCGGGCCTGCCGCGGGTGCCTTCGGCCGACAATATCCGCCTCAACGAACAGGGCCAGGTCGAGGGACTGTTCTGACGCCTGCCCGTCATTGCGAGCACCGGCATGTGCCGGGGCAGGGTTCACGTGGCAATTCCCGAGCCAGGCCTGATCGTCATCCCCGCGCAAGCGGGGATCTTGTGCGGATTCTCGGGAGGTCCCCGCGAACGCGGCGGTCCGCCGATGCGGGATGACGGTGTTTTTAAAGTTAAACTAATGCTGGCCTCGTTGCGTAATCAATCTCATGACTAGCACACAAGACTACGATGATTTCATCGCCTGGCAGTGTCGCCTGCGCAAGCACAGCATGCGCGAACTCGGCGGGCGCCCGACAACCGGCATGAGCGCGGGTATCCACTCGGTCAACGGCGGCGACGAGCAGGCCCGGCTCAGTTTCCTGATCCTGCACCGCGACCCGGCCGAGCGTACCGCGGAGTTCAGCCACATCGTGCGCAAGACCCAGGATCCGACGCAGTGGATCAAGAACGGGTTACGTATTCTCGCCGAACGTCACTACCAGGATGCCGAGCCCTTCGATCGGCGCCTGACCGCGTTGTTCAGCCTCGATTCCTCGGTGGCCTACGCGCTGCTCAAGGCCGGCGCCTGCCATCTCAAGTTCAGCGAAAAGAGCATCGGCCACGCGTTCGACTTCGACGTCGAGTCGCTCGACCGGGACGATCCGCTGTTCGCAGCGACCTACTGGCACAACCACCTGTTCAACCCGACGCTGCCGGGCCAGGTACGCGTACTCGCGTTTACGCCGCGCTTATAATATTTTCCTGAAGTTCTCGTAGAGCTGGCGCGACAGGGCATTCATGTCCGTCATGTGCCGGCGTGCTTGCTGGTCGAAAGACTCGAGCGCGTCGCCGCCGAGGCTCGCTTCCAGTGCGGACCTGTACTCCGGCACCTCGCCCCACAGCCTGACCGTATCCTCGCGTACCTCGACGTGGAATTGCACACCCCAGGCGTTTTGCCGGTAGCGGAAAATCTGGTAGCGCGTGGCCGGTGACGAGGCCAGCAGCGTGACGTCGGTGTTCAGGTCGAGCCCGTCTACCTCGTAGGAATGCCACTGCACGGCCTTGAGGCTGTCCGGGTAGTCGGCAAACAGCGGATCCTGCCTGGCCGCGGCCGCCATCTGGATGTCGAGCACGCCGATCTCGGACGGCTCCGAGCGCACGACCTGGCCACCAACCACCTCGCCGAGCAGCTGGCAGCCGAGGCAAAAACCGAGAAACGGCTTTTCCTCGTGCACTACCCAGTCGCGGATACGGCGCTTTTCCTCGACCAGCCACGGGTAATCGTCCTCCATCCAGGTGTCCATCGGGCCGCCCATGCACAGCATCGCGTCGAAACCGGACAGGTCCTCGGGGATGGGCTCGCCCTCGTCGAGCTCGATCTGCGTCAGGCGGCAGCCGTCGGCATCCATGAGGTCCTTGATGTAGCCGGGATCCTCGATCGCGATGTGTTGCAGTACCAGTATGTTCATGTCGTGTTGCTCCCGTTTAGTAAACCAGGCTGAGCCAGTTGTCGAACAGCCGTGCGGCTGCCCGGTTGTGATCCGCGCGATGCGCCTCCACCCGGCGGCTGAAATCCCCGACCGCGTCCGGGCCCAGCAGCGATACCAGAACCTCCGGGATGCCCGGGATATCGAGCCAGGCGTCGACGGTATGCTCGCAGACCTCGGGGTGAAACTGCACCGAGTAAGCGGCATCTCCGACCTGCATGGCGTGGTTGGCACAAAGCTCGGAAGCCGCGAGAATCACGGCTGCTGCGGGCGGTCGCGTTACCTCGGCGCGATGCACGTTGATCCAGCGGGCGGGGCGGGGCAGGCTGGCCAGCAAGCCGTGTTCCAGACCCGCCTCGGTCGGGCTCACATCGTGTACGCCGATCTCGAAAGCTCCGGTCTCCCGGACTTCGCCGCCCAGCGCATCGGCCAGCAGCTGATGGCCCAGGCAGATGCCGAAAAACGGCATCCCGCGGTCCGCCACGGCCTCGCGAATCAGTGCTTTTTCCATGCGCAGCCACGGATACTCGTCCTCGTCCCAGACATTCATCGAACCGCCCATAACCCACAGGCCGTCGAATCCGCCCGGATCGGGCGGATCGTCACCCGCATGCAGGTCGACCTCGGTGAAGCTTACGTTGCGCGCGGCCGCGAGCTCGCGGAAGATTCCCGGATTCTGGCACGGCATGTGTTCGAGTACGAGAATCCGTTTCACGTTTGTTCGTGGTAAATCGAGAGTTCGCGCCCGTGCCGCCCGGGGTCGTGATCGTCGATGGAGGCTGTCGCCCGGATCTGCTCGACGTAATGTATCGGGAAACCGTGTTCTAGGGCGCCGCGCAGGACATGTTCCTTGTACCAGTGGTAGGGTTGCCGCGCGTCATCGATATCGGTTGCGTAATAGGTAAACACCTCGATACGGTCGCCCGCCAGCGTGAGCACCTCGACCTGGCGACGCTGGTAACCGATACCGTGCCCCTCGATAAGATCGAGCTGGTGGCGTTCCTCGATCGTCATCCGGTAGATGACGCCGTAAACCCGGTCGGCATGATTGTCGGTGGGATCGATCGCGCATTTGCCCGACAGGTCGCGGCCTTTCTTGTGCCAGCGCAGGCGGTGACCCGCCAGGGTCGCGACACAGTGCAGGCTTGCCGCCGGCAGCCGCTGCAGCAGCCGCGGACTCGACAGGTTGGAACCGAAGGCGAAGTAGTTGAGCTGCACCGCTCAGCCGTCGTCGCGGAACTGGCTGGCCGGATCCAGTTTCGCGTAAAGCTCGTTGACGCTGGGCTGGAGTATCCAGACGCCGAAGGGGAAGATGAACAGCAGGAAAAACATGCTGCTGAAGATCAGGAAATCGGCGTCCTCATTTTCCTGCAGCGACTTGAACTGTTTCGCGGTGAACCAGATACCGTAGAACACGCCCGCCATCGACAGCATGTGCATCGGCAGTATCCACAGCGGCTGCTGGTCGGGCGGCGTGGGCGATTCCAGCACCGGCATGACGAGAATGATGAACATCAGCAGGTACACGATCGGCAGCACCAGCCCGGCGCCGAAAAGCAGCAACCCGCGCCGGCGCTCGGGTGGCAGCTGTGCATTGCTCCAGGCGCCGATGCTGAACATCCACGCGAACAGCACGATCATCACGAACAGCACGATGCTGGCAATGACCAGGCCGCGAAACGGGATGCTGAACATGAAGCACAGTACGGTCGGCAGCACGAGCATCAGGAACAGTTCCCAGTGACGCAGGCGCAGGAAAAACGTCATGATTGATTTATCCCCGGGGCCCGCCTTATAATCGCGACTTCGCCCGGGGATAAATCAATCATGACGTTTTTCCTGCGCCTGCGTCACTGGGAACTGTTCCTGATGCTCGTGCTGCCGACCGTACTGTGCT
>JASJCA010000025.1 GCA_030066215.1 Rhodobacter sp.
TGCAGTCGCTGCCCTCGATCCGGCTGGTGCAGGAAAACGACAAATCGCTGGTGACCAAGATCAACTCGACGCTGGTGAACACCGTGCCGCTTTGGGAGAACCAACTCGCCTTGGCGGCATCGGCCGAGCGCTGGTTCGACACCGCCAAGGCGAGTTGGTTCTCCCAAAGCGGCACGGTGTTCACCAGCGTCGAGTTGATCTTGGTCACCAGCGATTTGTCGTTTTCCTGCACCAGCCGGATCGAGGGCAGCGACTGCATCGTCACCTGGCGGGTCAGCTTCAGATCGTGCACCCGGCGTTCCAGATCATCGCGCGCGGCGCGCAAATCGCGCAGCTCCTGCGCTTTGATGATGGCCTGGTCCTCGGGCGCCGCATCGACCTCTTTTTCCTTGGCGGGGATGTCCTCGGCGTCCAGCCGTTCCAGCTTTGCCTCGCCGGCGGAGATGTAAAGCGCCAGCTCGTCGTAGAAATTCAGCGTCTTCTCGTAGAGCACGTCGAGCGACTTGATGTCCTTCATCAGCTTGTGCTCGTGGCCAAGGAGATTGTCGGTGATCTTGTCGATCTGGCCCTGCACGGTCTCGTAGCGCGCCGCGAATTTCGCCGCCGGCGCCAGCTTGCCCGTCAGCTTCTCCCACCACGAGCGTTCGCGCCGGACGTCCATTTCGGTCACGGTGAAGCCGCGGATCGTTGTGACGATGTTGCGCAACGAGTCGCCCGCCGGGCCGACGTCCTTGTTGCGCACGTCCTGCAGCATCGACTGGCTGATCACCTGCAGCTCACCTTGAGCGGCCGACCCGAAGCGGATGATCGAGTTGGTGTCGGCCATGTCGAGCTCGTCCATGCGCTTCTGGATTTCCGCCGTGGTCGGTTCGTCGGCCTCCTTCATCGGCACCAGCGCGGTGGAGGGCTCGGGCAGCACCACGGCGCTGAGTTCTTCGACTTCCTTCAAGGCGGCGGCGGCCTGATCGCGCGCGGTTGTGGACATGTGTCGTCTCCTCGGGGGTTAGGCGTTGGGCTCTGACGTCACGCCCTCGCGCGCCAGGCGGTCGCGCAGGACGTCGATTTCGATGTCGAGATCGGTGCGGTCGTCGGACAACAGCTTCTCGGTCTGGGCGGCGAAGTTGCGCTCTAGATCGTCGAGCAGCTGCAGGTAGTCGGATTTCGCGCCGCCGTCGCGGGTGCGGGCGTAGAGATCGGCGAATTTGACCGAGGCGTCGCGGGCGCCGACCAGATAGACCGACAGGTACTTGCGCGAGGCCGACAGATCGCGGGGGTCTTCCTCGACGGTGCGGAACATGTCGCGCACGGTGGTCTGGAACTGCTCCACCCGCCGCTCGACGCCACGATCCTCGGCGCGCAGGATCGCGTCCGACATCGCCTTGAGGTGCTTTTCCGCCTCACCCACGGCGCGGGCGACCCGGTCGGACTGAAATTGGTCGATGCCCTCGGCGCCCTTGTCGGTCAGCGGATCGGGGCCGAAGGAGAAGAAGTGCAGGACAAGACCGAGGACGGCAAAGATGACCGCCTCGATCGGCCCATGCCCCGCCAGCCCCACAAACCCGAGCGCAACACCGGTCAGGACCGAGGCAAAGATCTTGCGCGGGATCGCCGGGCGCTTGGCGATCTTGCGCGCCTCGTAGGCCTCTTGCGCAAGGATGCCCTCGCGGGTCAGCCAGGCGGCGAGGATCAGCATGCCGAAGGCAACGAGGTACTGCGCCATCGCCAGCGGCTCTTGGAAGAACGCCACCACCACCAGCGGCATCGGCGCGAGGAACAGCAGGTTCACCCGGCCGCCGGCCTTGGTGCGGCGCTTGCCGTGGAACGCCGGCTTGGGCGGGGGCGCGTCGGACTTCGGCGCGCCCTCGGGGCTGTATTTGCCGCCAAAGCGCTGCGCCATCAGCCGCCTCCAGTCACCGAGACGTAAAGGATCAGCGCCAGCAGCAGAAAAAACGCGAGCTTCTGCAAGCCGGTATCGGTCACGTGCGTCTCCTTTTTCAGGGGGCGGGGCAGCACCCGTTCGGTATAGGCGATGCCCCGGCCCCGTGCCAGCGTTAACCTGCTAGGCGCGTGCGCGGGATTGTTCGGCGTGGCGCTCGGCGGCGAGCTTGCGCGAATAGCCCGACTGCACCGCCTCGACCGCGACGAGGACCACGACCGAGAAATAGAAGGTGGTTTTCGACATCGGGATCAGGTCGTAGCCCAGGATCTTGACCTGCAGCCCGTCGTCATGGGCGGCATGCGCCGCCGCCGTGCCGGCCTCGCCCAGAAGCACCACGCCGACGATCAGCAGGATGAAGAGGCCCAGCACCTCGTACATCCGGTTCTTTTCCAAAAACGCGGTGACGCCGTCGGCCAGGATCAGCATCGCCGCGCCCGAGAGCAGAATTGCGAAGGCCAGGATCGGGAAGACGTCGGTGATGGCGATCGCGGAGAGCACCGAATCGAACGAGAATATCAGGTTCATCAGCACGATCAGCCCGACCACCCGGACCGCCGACATGCCGCGGCCGCCTTCGACATCGGTGTCCAGGTGGTCGATCGACAGCATATGGGCGATTTCCTTGACCGCTGTGTACATGATGAAGATGCCGCCGACGACGAAGACCACGGTGGCGAAGTTCACCCCGCCTTCCAGGACGCCTGGCCAGTTCATCACCAAAAACGGCTCCGAGAGCGCGTCGATCAACTGGATCATGGTGAAGAGCAGCACGACGCGCAAAGCTACGGCGATGATGATGCCCCAGAACCGCACCGATTTCTGATGCGCGACCGGTGCGCGTTGGCTTTGGATCGATATGTAGAGCAGGTTGTCGAAGCCCAGCACCGCCTGCAGAAAGCACAGCATCACCAGGTTGCCCAAATTCTCAAACGTCAAAAGTTCCGTCATCGGCCCCGTCCCATCGCCACCAAATCCATGCGCGGCAAGCAATACAGATGCGGCGGAGCGGAACAAGGGTGCCGGGGCGGCGGTTTTTCCCCCTGAAGCCGGTGAATGGGGCGGGCGGGGGAGGTATTGAGCCTGGAGGGCAGTTGCCTGTGCCGCCCCGGGCACGGAATCAAGGGGCAAAGCTCCGCCGTGCCCATCGCCGCCCCGCCTGGGTGGGGTGGCGATTGGTCGATATCAGCGCATCGCGTGAGGTCCTACGGATCGGGCAGACATAAAACGCACCTGATCAGACGTCGGATCGCCACCCCGCGGGACGGCGATGGGCTCGGCTATTCGGGATGGACAAGCGTCGCCAAGCCGCCCAATGGCACTTTGCCGTGCCTGCGAAACCTAATCCTTGGATTCCGCCGCCTGCGCCGGCGTCGACCCATCATACATAGCCCACGCTGTAACCCTCTCGGTGCCCTGGGCACGGAGTCAAGGGGCGCAGCCCCGCCGTGCCCATCGCCGCCCCGCCCGGGTGGGGTGGCGATTGGTCGAGGCCTGCGAACCGCGTTAAGTCCTACGGACTCCACAGCCATAAAGCGCCGCCGTCCAGACGTCGGATCGCCACCCTGCGGGCCGGCGATGGGCTCGGCTCCTCGCGGTACGGCTGAACGGCCCCAAGCCGCCCCACGGCCCTTCACCGCGTCCGCGCGCCTGACCCCTTGGGCTCCGCCTCTGCGGCTAAGCCCAACTGATCGCGTAGGACCCGTGCCTTCACCTCTTTGACCTCGCCGGGCTTTAACTGGCCCAGCTGGAACGGCCCGAAGCTGACGCGAATCAAGCGGTTGACGGTCAGTCCGACAGCCTCCATCGCGCGCCGGATCTCGCGGTTCTTGCCCTCGCGCAGGCCCACCGTCAGCCAGGCGTTTGCGCCCTGCTGGCGGTCGAGGGTGACGGCCATGGCTTGAAATCGCTCGCCCGCGACCTCAAGGCCCTGGCGCAACGGCTCCAGCCCCGCCTCGGTCGGGGCGCCCTTCACCCGCACCCGGTAGCGGCGCAGCCAGCCGGTCGCCGGCAATTCCAGCCGCCGCTTGATCGCCCCGTCGTTGGTCAGAAGCAGCAGGCCCTCGGAGTTCAGGTCGAGCCGCCCGACGCTCACCACCCGCGGCAGGCCGTCCGGCAGCGCGTCGAACACCGTCCTGCGGCCGCGGTCGTCCTTCGCCGTGGTCACCAGCCCGGCCGGTTTGTGGTAGAGCCAGAGCCGCGGCGGCTCGGGCGCTGCGATCGGCTTGCCGTCGACCGCGATCCGGTCGGCGGGCGTCACGTTCAGCGCCGGCGAGGCGATCGCCCTGCCGTTCACCGACACCCGGCCGGCGGCGATCATGCGTTCGGCCTCGCGCCGGCTGGCGATGCCGGCCCGCGCCAGCACCTTGGCGATCCGGTCGCCGGTCTGAGGAGTGTCGCCCATGCCGCCGGCTCTAGCGCCCCGGCCGGGAAAGGGAAAGCCGCTTGAGCGCGGGCGCCGGGCGGGGCATCAGGGAGTATGAGCCGGTTCACCAGCCATATGGACCGCGCGCTGGAGGAGGCCCGCGCCGCCGCGGCGCGCGGCGAGGTGCCTGTCGGCGCCGTAGTGGTCGCGCCGGATGGCGGCGTGGTGGCCGCGGCGGGCAACCGGACGCGCGAGTTCAACGACCCGACCGCCCATGCCGAGCTTTTGGCCTTGCGGGCGGCCTGCGCCGCGGCGGGGTCCGAGCGGCTGCCGGGCCACAGCCTCTATGTCACGCTGGAGCCCTGTCCGATGTGCGCCGCCGCGATCTCGCTGGCGCGCATCGCCCGGCTCTACTACGGCGCCGCGGATCCGAAGTCGGGCGGCGTCGCCCACGGGCCCCGGATCTTCGACCACCCGCAGAGCCACCATCGGCCCGAGGTCTATGACGGCATCGGTGCCGAGGCGGCGGCGCGGCTGCTGCAGGAGTTCTTCGCGGCGCGGCGCTGACCCAAGGCGCGCGCCGGCCCCGCCTTGACCGGGTTCGGGGCGCTTGCTAGCGGTTGTGCCTGCGCCTTGCGCGCAGCTTTTTGGTGTTAGGTGCGCGGGTTGGGGAGGTGATTTGAGGGCTGCGCCCGGCGTGGCATTCACGATGAGTCACAGGAGGTTGGCATGCCGACCGAGATTTCGAACATCAAGGCCTATAGCGAGCAGGACGGGCTCGACAAGGTTGCCGCGTTGAGCGGCGAATACGACGCGGACGGCGGGTCGGTGACGATCTTCCAGCCCTATGAGATCCTGCACGGCGGGCCGGCGGAGGGCGAGCTCTTCACCATCGCCTACGACGAAAAGAACGTGGCGGTGACGCTCAAGGACATGAAGTTCGACGGGGTGATTCCGCGGACCGAGAGCCTATTCTTCATCCCCGCCAGCGCTTAGCCGCGCGGCGTGGTCTTGGGGATCTAGGTCGACGGTGCGGGTCATGGTGGCGGGGTGGCAACTCGGCGGGGTTTGGCTTGGCTCGAACATCCGCTTTATGCCCCGGGCACGGAGTCAAGGGGCGCAGCCCCGCCGCGCCCATCGCCAACCCGGCCCGGAGGGGTGGCGATTGGTCGAAGCACGCGCGCCGCTCGGTGTCTTACGGACTCGACGGCCATAAAGTGCTGCCGAACAAGCGTCGGTTCGCCACCCCGCGGGTCAGCGATGGGCACGGCTCTACGTCACCTAGCCAGTGTCTTCTCCAGGCCAAATCGGTCCACATGCCCGCGCGGCCCCGTGCCTCAGATCTCCACTGTCTCCATCACCTCGGGCACGCGCACGTCGATGCCGGGCAGGGCGGCGACCAGGGGGTCGGCGGATTGTTCGAGCAGCGGGAAGGTCTTGTAGTGGCAGGGAATCACCGTTTTGAAGTCGAAGAAGGTCCGGGCGGCATAGGCGGCGCGGGCCATGTCCATCGTGAAATGGCCGCCGCAGCAGAGGATGCCGATATCCGGCGCATGCAGGTCGTTGAAGACGCGCATATCCGCCATCACGTCGGTGTCGCCGGTGACATAGATCACGTGGCCCTCGCCGGCGATCATGAATCCGGCCTCGGCGCCGGCATAGATCGGCCCGTGCTCGCCGCCGACCGACGAGGAATGTGCCGCGCTGACCATGGTCACCGCCACTCCGTCCAGATCCACCGTGCCGCCCTTGTTGAACCCGACGGTCTGGATATCGTGCCGCTCGGCCCAAAAGCTCATCAGGTCGTAGATGCCGACCACGGGAATGCGGAGGTCCGACGATAGCGCCACCGCGTCGCTGGAATGGTCGGCATGGCCGTGGGTCAGAAGGATGTGCGTGGCGCCGGCGATCGCCTCGGCGCGCCGGTCCGCCGGAAATACCGGGTTGCCGGTCAGCCAGGGATCGACCAGCAAAACCTGGCCCGCGATCTCGATCCGGAACCCTGAATGCCCCAGCCACGTGATTTTCATCGCATCCTCCCTATCTGCTGTCGCAGCGCAGGATAGCAGGCAAAAGGCGGCTGTCACTTGGAATGGACCCGGTATATCGACGGATATTGCGAGCGGTCCGATCCGTCCTATTGGGCCGAGCCGATAAACGCCGTCACCAACGCCGCCTTCCTGGTCGCCGCGCTGGTGATGTGGTGGCGGACCCGGGGCGCCGGGCTGCCGCTTGCCACCGCGCTGGTGGTGATCCTGGCGCTGATCGGCGTCGGCTCGTACCTGTTTCACACCCACGCGACGGTCTGGGCGGTAGTGCTGGACGTCACGCCGATCGGGCTCTTCATCCTGCTCTACCTCTTCGCCGCCAACCTGCACTATTGGCGCTGGCCGCTCTGGGCCGCGGCCTTGGGCACCGCGGCCTTTATCCCCTATGCCGCCGCGTTGATCCCGCTTTTCGCCGCGCTGCCGTTTTTCGAGATCTCCGCCGGCTATTGGCCGGTACCGCTCTTGATCGCGGGCTATGCCGTGGCGCTGCGCCGCCGCGCGCCGGCCACCGCGCGCGGGCTCGGCATCGGCGCGGCGATCCTGGTGCTGTCGCTGACCTTCCGCTCGCTCGACGAACCGCTTTGCGGCGCGCTGCCCCTCGGCACGCATTTTCTGTGGCACATCCTGAACGGCGTCATGCTGGGCTGGATGATCGAGGTCTACCGCCGCCACATGGTTGCAGCGGCAAGGGCGGGGCGCTAAAGCCTGCCCGACCTAGAAATTCGGAGCCCGCAATGTCGATCGACCTGGACACCGCCCGCCGCGTGGCGAAGCTTGCCCGCATCGAGGTGGCGGAAGACGCGCTGCCGGCGCTGGCGGACGAATTCAACACCATCCTGGGCTTCATTGAACAGCTCAACGAGGTTGATATCACAGGCGTGGAGCCGATGACCTCCGTGACCCCGATGCGCCTGAAACGCCGCGACGATGGCGTCACCGACGGCGACCGGCAGGCTGAGGTCCTGTCGAACGCGCCGGATGCGCGCGAGGGGTTCTTTGCGGTGCCGAAGGTCGTCGAATGAGCGCGCTTTCCAAGCTGACCATCGCCGAGGCCCGCGACCGCTTGCGCGCGGGCGAAGTGTCGGCGGTCGAGCTGACCGAGGCCTGCCTGGCCGAGATCGACGGCGCGCGGGCGTTGAACGCTTTTGTCCACGACACGCCCGAGATCGCGCGCGCCCAGGCCGAAGCGGCGGACGCGCGGATCGCCGCGGGCGACGCGCCGGCAATGTGCGGCATTCCGGTCGGCATCAAGGACCTGTTCTGCACCCAGGGCGTGCCGAGCCAGGCGGGCTCGAAAATCCTCGAAGGCTTCCGGCCGGAGTACGAGTCGACCGTCACCCGCCAGCTCTTCGAGGCCGGCGCGGTGATGCTGGGCAAGCTCAACATGGACGAGTTCGCGATGGGCTCGTCGAACGAGACCTCGACCTATGGAAACGCCGTCAGCCCCTGGCGGCGGGGCAACGATGCAACACCGCTGACCCCCGGCGGGTCCTCAGGCGGTTCGGCCGCGGCGGTGGCGGCCGATCTCTGCCTCGCGGCGACCGGCACGGACACCGGCGGCTCGATCCGGCAGCCGGCTGCCTTCGTCGGCATCACCGGGTTGAAGCCGACCTACGGGCGCTGTTCGCGCTGGGGCATCGTCGCGTTTGCCTCGTCGCTCGACCAGGCCGGGCCGATGACCAAATCGGTGCGCGACGCGGCGATCATGCTGCAGGCGATGGCGGGGCACGATCCGAAGGATTCGACCTCCGCCGATCTGCTCTTGCCCGATTTCGAGGCCGCGCTGACCGGCGACGTGCGCGGCAAGAAGATCGGGATCCCGCGCGAATACCGCATGGACGGCATGCCGGAGGAGATCGAGACGCTTTGGGCCCGGGGCGCCGAGATGCTGCGCGACGCCGGCGCCGAGATCGTCGACATCTCGCTGCCGCATACCAAATACGCGCTGCCGGCCTATTACGTGATCGCCCCGGCCGAGGCGTCGTCAAACCTCGCGCGTTACGACGGCGTGCGCTATGGCCGGCGGGCGCGGCTGGCCCAGGGCGACGGCGTCACCGAGATGTACGAAAAGACCCGCGCCGAGGGCTTCGGCCACGAGGTCCAGCGCCGGGTGATGATCGGCACCTACGTGCTGTCGGCGGGTTTCTACGACGCCTATTACAACCGCGCCCGCCGGGTCCGCGCCCTGATCAAGCGCGACTTCGAACGGGCCTTCGCCGACGGCGTCGAGGCGATCCTGACGCCGGCCACGCCGTCGGCCGCCTTCGGATTGGGCGAGATCACCGATGCCGATCCGGTGCAGATGTACCTCAACGACGTCTTCACCGTGACCGTGAACCTCGCCGGGCTGCCGGGGATTTCGGTGCCGGCGGGGATTGACGCGCAAGGCCTGCCGCTGGGGCTGCAGCTGATCGGCCGGCCCTGGGACGAGGCCGACCTGCTGAACACCGCCTACGCGCTGGAAGGCGCCGCCGGGTTTGTTTCCAAACCGGCGAAATGGTGGTAGTAGGCGCCCAGGTGAAGCGGGCAGGGTGGTCGGTGATGCGCAAACTGGTGGTGTCGATGGCGGCGTTGGCGCTGGTGGCCTGCGCGCCGGCGGTGCCGGATTCGGGCGCTGACGGCGGCGTCGGCTTTGGCGATTACGACGACTACAACGCCTACCGGATTGCCCGCGACGACGCCCTGTCGGACCGCACCCAGACCGTGCCGCCGCCGCCGCAGATCACCACGCTGCCGCCGCAGGACGCACCCGGGGTGCGGGCGGCGGCGACGCCGCCGGCGCCGGATTCGGACGCCACGCCGACAGGCGAGGGCGCCGAGCCCCCGACGCGTGTGATCACCGCGGACAACCCGCGGATCTCGGACGAGCAGGACTTTGGCGCCGTCTCGGACCGCGAGAGCATCGAAAGCGATGCCGAGCGTCTGCGGGCGCAGCGCCAGGCCTACCAGGTGATCGAGCCCACCGCGGTGCCAAGCCGGTCCGGCAATGCCGAGCCCAACGTGGTGCAATACGCGATCACCACGACCAACCCGGTGGGCCAGCGGCTCTATCGGCGCAGCGTGCTGACCTCGTCGAAGAAACACCTGGCCAGTTGCGCTAAATACGCCTCGCCCGATCTGGCGCAGGAGGCGTTCCTGCGCGCCGGCGGTCCGGACCGCGACAAGCTGGGGCTCGACCCCGACGGCGACGGCTTCGCCTGCACCTGGGACCCGACCCAATACCGCCGCATCGCCCGCGGCTAGGTGATCTCGCACCCCTCGCCCAATTTCGGAGACCGGCGTGACGGCGCGCGGCCCGATCTGGTGGTTCTGCACTACACCGCGATGCCGACGGCGGACGGCGCGCTGGCGTGGCTTTGCGATCCCGCCAGCGAGGTCTCGGCGCATTACCTGATCGCGAAGACCGGCGAGACCTATCGCGTGGTCGAGGAAGACCGGCGTGCCTGGCATGCCGGGGCCGGGGCCTGGGGCGCCGTGCGCGATGTCAATTCGCGCTCGATCGGGATCGAACTCGACAACATCGGCGCGGAGCCGTTCCCCGAGCCGCAGATGGCAGCGCTCGAGGCGCTGTTGCGCGACATCGTGCAGCGCTGGTCGATCCCGCCGGAGCGGGTCATCGCCCATTCCGACATGGCGCCGGGGCGCAAGATCGACCCCGGCGCACGGTTCGACTGGGCGCGGCTGGCGCGCCAGGGCCTGTCCGTCCGGACGGGTCCTTCATCGGATCCTTCCGGACCATCTTCGCAGGAGAAGGCGCTCGAAGAGGCCGACGAACAGGCATTTCGCGATGCCGCGCGGGCGTTCGGCTACACCGCCGAGGCGCCGACCGAGGCCATCTTGCGCGCGGTGCGGCAGCGGTTTCGGCCCTGGGCCGAGGGTCCGCTGGCGGCGGCGGACCTCGCCGTGATGCAGGACCTGGCGACGCGGTTTCCCGTTGACCGGGGGGCGGCGGGTGCTTAGGTGAGCTTTGCGCGGATGGCCGGATGGTCGCTGCGCCATGGTCTTGGACGGAAACGGTACCCTCTCGTCGGAACCTGACGGCTCTGCCGTCAGAACCCGACTGCCGGGCGCCACGTTTTCGATCCTCGAAAACGTGGCGTAGAGGAAAGTCCGGACTCCACAAGGCGACGGTGCCGGGTAACGCCCGGCCGGGGCAACCCGAGGGAAAGCGCCACAGAAATCAGACCGCCGGTTTCGACCGGTAAGGGTGAAACGGTGGGGTAAGAGCCCACCGCGGGCCTGGCAACAGGCTCGGCACGGCAAGCCCCACCGGGAGCAATGCCGAATAGGGACCCCGCACGGGCCGCCTTGGCCCGGGGTCCGGGTAGGCAGCTAAAGGTGCCCAGCAATGGACACCACAGAGGAATGGCCATCGCCGGGCCCCGCCCGGTACAGAATCCGGCTTACAGGCCAT
The DNA here is from genome assembly GCA_030066215.1 of Rhodobacter sp. Classification (GTDB taxonomy): domain Bacteria; phylum Pseudomonadota; class Alphaproteobacteria; order Rhodobacterales; family Rhodobacteraceae; genus JASJCA01. The sequence goes on from JASJCA010000025.1 coordinate 10,764, forward strand.
CCGCGCGTTTCTCTGATCGGACGGTTTCGAATTGTGCGCCTGCGGCGCGCCGGTTTGGTTGCGCCCGCCTGCGGCGGTCGCGGTGTGCGAGGGGTTCCACCCCTCGCACACCGCGAGATATTTGCGGCCAGATGAAGGAGCCTTTCGGGGAATGCGGTTGACTTGCGCGGGCGGGCGGGTAAATAGCGGCTTCTGAGATAGTCCGGGCCGGCCGCGCCGCCCGAGCGATGGAGCAAGGACGATGGCGAAGCCCACCACGATCAAGATCCGGCTGAACTCGACCGCCGATACCGGGCACTTCTATGTGACCAAGAAGAACTCGCGCACGATGACCGAGAAGATGGTGGTGCGCAAATACGACCCGGTGGCGCGCAAGCATGTCGAGTACAAGGAAGGCAAGATCAAGTAGACCTTTCTCGCAGACGACGACGAAGCCGCGCCGGAGAGCGCGGCTTTTTTCGTTTTGGAGTGCATCGTGGCGCATTGCGAGTTCTGCCGAATTGCACAAGGCACGGCACCGGCGGCTGTGGCATTCGCCTCTGCTCGTGTGGTCGCCTTTGCGGATCGCCGCCCGATCCGGCCCGGACATGTGCAGGTGATCCCTCGATGTCATGTGGAAAGCTTTGATGACCTGGACGAGGACTTGGCCGCCGAGATCATCCTGCTGGGTCAGCGCATCGCGAGAGCGCAGAAGCGGATCTATGGTGTGCGCCGCGTCGGCTTTGTGTTCACAGGCAACGATGTACCCCATGCGCACGCGCATTTGATCCCGCTTCATGCGGCGGACGACGTGACATCGGCCCGTTACAGCGATCCGGGCGTGCCCTGGGCGGGTGCGGAGGACAGGCGCGAGACGGCACGCCAGTTGCGCGCCGCGCTCAACGGCCTATCTTGATCGGGTGACGGACGTGCTGACGATACGCCCCTCGACGCCGGCCGATATGCCGGCGTTGGATGCGATGTTCGCGCGCAGCTACCCCAAGCTTTTGAAGGCCGACTACCCGCCCTCGACATTGGTCTTGGCACTGCCGATCATCAGCCGGGCGCAGCCGGGCCTTGTGCGGTCGGGGACGTTCTATGTCGCCGAGACGGAGGCGGACGGGATTGTCGGGGCCGGAGGTTGGACGCCGCGAAGGAGGGCCGGTGCGGCCGATGTGCGCCATGTGGTGACTGACGACCGGCACACGCGGCGCGGGGTGGGACGGGCGATTTTGGCGCGGGTTTTCGAAGACGCGCGGGCGGTTGGAGTGCAAGTGATGGATTGCCAATCGACTCGTACGGCGGTGCCGTTTTATCAGGCGATCGGGTTCACGGCCCTGGGGCCGATCGAAGTGGCGCTGGCGCCGGGGATCAGCTTTTCGGCGATTCAGATGCAGCGGCGATTGTAACGGCCCGGCGGCCGCGAGCGTGTTCCAACACCAGCGTCGAACAGCAGTACCCACCAAACGAAACGGGCCGGCGCAACGGCCGGCCCATCTGTGGTTCTGTTGATCCTGTGCGCTATTCGCGGCTGCCGAGGAACTGCAGCAGGAACATGAAGAGGTTGATGAAGTCGAGATAGAGATTCAACGCCCCCATGATCGCCGACTTGCCCAGCCACTCGCTGTCCATCGCATGCGCGTGTTGGATGTAGTCGTTCTTGATCTTCTGCGTGTCATAGGCGGTCAGGCCGGCGAAGATCAGCACCCCGAGGATCGAAATCGCGAAGTGGATCGCGGGCGAACCCAGGAAGATGTTGATGATCGAGGCGACGATCAGGCCGATCACGCCCATGATCAGGAACGAGCCCCAGCCCGAGATGTCCTTCTTCGTCGTGTAGCCCCATAGCGAGAGGCCTGCGAACGAGATCGACGTCACCAGGAAGGTCTGCGCGATCGAGATGCCGGTGAAGGCCGCGAAGATCCACGCGATCGACAGGCCCATTGCTGCGGCGAAGGTGTAGAAGAACAGTTGCGCGCCCGCCGCCGACAGCCGGTTGATCATCGCACCGAAGGCGAAGACCATGATCAGCGGCAGGAACATCGCGATCCACCCGAGGATATTCGGGCTCAGCGTGATCGGGTCGCGGAAGATCGACAGTAGCGCGTCGTTCGTTCCCACCGCCCAGGCCACTGCGGCGGTCATCAGAAGGCCCACGGACATCGTGCCGTAGACCTTGTTCATATGGGCCCGCAGGCCCTCGTCGATCTCGGCCTGGCGGACGCCAATCGAAGCCGCCCGAGCCGTTTGATAGTCAGCCATGTATCGCCTCCAGAAACTTACCGTCGTGCGGCCGTCTCAAACAGCCACCCTCGCGATGAAATATCGGCGAGGGCGGCCAGGATTTCAAGGCTTTCGACGGTGAAAGCTGACTCGATTTCTCAGCTTTTGCTCAGCGCAACCAGTGGGCGGGCACGTCCCAGACCGGGCGCTTGGCTTCAATCGTCGCCTCGGCTTGACTGACCCCGATGTCGCGCAACGCGGCCTCGTCGAGCCTGGCCAGGGCCCGGCGCTGCCGCCAGGCCGCCTCGGCAGCGAGAAGCCGGCCGAAAAACCCCTTGAAAACAGGGCGGTGGGACGGGATGGTGTGGATTTGGCTGCGCGTCGTCATGGTCATGTTCCTTTCTCGATCGTGAACGATGAACCCCTTTTCATCATTTTCCTTGATGTACATGGCAGATCGTGTTGTATTCTTCCAATGAATGTTTTTGAGCCAATCCATCACGAGAGGTGATATGCCGCGCAATCTGGATATGACCGCGCTTCGGTCTTTTGTCACCGTCGCCGATACAGGCGGCGTCACCCGGGCCTCGGGGTTTCTGAACCTGACACAATCGGCGGTGTCGATGCAGCTCAAACGTCTGGAAGAAGCGTTGGGATTGCAGCTTTTGGACCGCTCGGCGCGGACGATCGCGTTGACCGCGGCGGGCGAACAGATGTTGGGGTATGCGCGCCGTATGTTGGATCTCAACGACGAGGTGTTGTCGCGCCTGACCGATCAGGAATTTGAGGGCAAGATCGTGCTGGGCGTGCCGCATGACATCGTCTATCCGGCGATCCCGCAAGTGCTGAACCGCTTCAACGCGGATTTCCCGCGGGTAAAGGTGCAGCTGGTGTCGTCCTACACCAACCGGTTGAAGTCGCTCTTCGCCAGCGGCGGCTGCGACATGATCCTAACCACGGAAATCGAGCCGGACGCCGGCGGCGAGTCGCTGGCGACGATCCCGCTCAGGTGGGTCGGTGCGCCGGGCGGAAAGGCTTGGCGGCAAGCGCCCCTGCGCGTGGCGTTCTGCGACCATTGCCGGTTCCGGCAGCCGGCGCTTCGGGCCTTGGACGAGGCCGGTATCCCGTGGGAAATCGCCATCGAATCGGGATCCGACCGCGCCATCGAGGCGACGATCAGCGCCGATCTGGCGGTCGGGGCAATGCTTGTGGGCACCGAACCGCCGCAGATCGAGCCGGTTGCCGACGGCGGCGCCTTGCCCGATCTGGCAGCGCAGCAAATCAACCTGTATGCCGCCGAAGTTCCCGCGGGGCCCGCCGCGCCGGAACTGGCGGCGATGATCCGGCAAGCCTATGCGGCGCTTTCGGCGCCTAACGTGGTGAAATTCGGATAACGACCTTGCCGGTGACCTTGCGGTCGCGCAGTAACTCCAGCCCTTCGGCGGCCTGTTCGAAGGGTAGGACGTGGCCGATATGGGGTTTCAGCCGGCCCTCGGCATACCACGACAGCAGGGTGCGCAAGCTGTCGTCTAGGATATCTGGCGCAAAGCGCAGGTAGCCGCCCCAATTGAGGCCGATCACATCCACGTTTTTGACCATCAATATGTTGGCCGGGATCTGCGGGATGTCGCCGCTGGCAAAACCAATGACCAGGAGGCGGCCCTGCGGCTTGATTGCGCGGAACCCGGCCTGAAAGGCGTCTCCGCCGACCGGGTCATAGACGACATCGGCCCGGCCGAGTCCGCGCAGGGTCTCCACCAGATCGCCGCCGTCGCTGTCCACCAGTTCGTCGGCGCCGGCAGCCTTGGCGACCTGCAGCCGTTCGGGCCCCCGGGCGACGGCGATAATGCGTGCGCCCATCGCCTTGCCGATCTCGACGGCGCTCAGTCCGACGCCACCAGCTGCGCCGAAGACCACCAACGTCTCGCCGGGCTGAAGCCGGGCGCGATGGTCCAAGGCAAGGTGGCTGGTGCCGTAGGCGACGGCGAACCCGGCGGCGTCGGTGCTTGGCATCGCCTCCGGGAGGGGCAGGCAGCGTGCGGCCGGGAAGCAACCCGTGGTCGCCAGCCCGCCGTGTCCGGCATAGATGGCAACGCGCGTCCCGGTCGGCGGTCCGACAGTGTCGCGACCGAGCGCGTCGACCACCCCGGCGAGCTCCATGCCCAGCGTCACGGGCGGTATGGGACGCTCTTGATAGCGGCCCTCGATCATCAGGAGGTCTGCGAAGTTCAGGCCGCAGGCCTCGACACGGACCCGAACTTCGCCCGGACCGGGCTCTGGCGTCGGCAGATCGCGAAATTGCGGCGTCGATCCGTAGTCGGCAATTTGAAACGCCCGCATCCTTGGTCCCTTGCTACCCCGTCGCGGGGCCGTTTTGACCCCACGTCAGGGCGCCGCGCAAGGGGTGAAAGTTGACGCAAAGCTGACGTTACGTCAACTTAGCCAAATTGCGAAATTGACGTAACGGAAGAAAGACGTACAACCTATCGGTGTAGGTCGCAAATGCGACAAACAACCGTTTTTTGACCCGTCCAGGCGCGAAAAAACCCATAAAATAAAGGGCTTTGTCGATACCTTCCCAAAAAGACAGGTTGAGCGAGCGCAAGGCGACGTGATTTCTGGGCATACCGTTATGAGTTGTAAGGAGAAGGAGAATGAAACATCCGGTGGATGTTCATGTCGGTAAGAGGGTCCGCCACCGCCGGTGGATGGTTGGCATGACCCAACAACAGCTCGCGAGCAGGGTCGGTATCAAGTTTCAGCAGATCCAAAAATACGAGACTGGAATGAACCGGATCAGCGCGTCCCGGCTGTGGGACATCGCCGATGCGCTCGAAGTTCCTGTGAGTTTCTTCTTCGAGGGTCTGCAGGAAAGCGATGGCATGGCGGCTTTCGAACGGAGCGGCCTGCCCGGCGATATTTTGGCAGACAAGGAAGCGTTGGAACTGGTGCGGTCATACTACTCAATGCCCGAAGCCCAGCGCCGCCGTCTGTTCGACCTGGCCCGAGTGATGAGCGACGTCGCCTGACCCCGGACTTGACGGGGGACGGGCAAGACAGTACCGCGCCGGTCGGGGGGCCGGCGCGGTGACTTTTTCTGGACAGATCGACGACGCGCTCCGGGCCGATCTTCTGGTCACAGCGGAGGCGATGGCAGATGCCGCGCGCGCGGCAATCCTGCCGCATTTCCGGGCCGCGGATTTGGATGCCGAAAACAAGGCTGAGGGCGGGTTCGACCCGGTCACGGTGGCCGACCGCGCCGCCGAGCGCGCAATGCTGGACGTCCTGGCTAAGCAGCGTCCCACGGACGGGGTGCTGGGCGAGGAATATGGCACGCAAGCCGGTGAGAGCGGCCTGACCTGGGTGCTCGATCCGATCGACGGAACCCGTGGGTTTCTCAGCGGTGTGCCGACCTGGGGCGTGCTGATCGCGGTCGGCGACGACACAGGCCCGGTTCTGGGTGTGATCGACCAGCCCTATATCGGCGAGCGGTTTCTCGGCGGCTTGGGCGCGGCCTGGTGCGACGGCCCACTCGGCCGCAGGCCGCTGAAGGCCCGCGCTCCGCGGCCGCTGGGCGAGGCGATCCTCTACACCACATTCCCTGAGATCGGCACCGAGTCCGAGGCCGCGGCCTTCCGGCGCGTGGCGTCACAGGTCCGGCTGATCCGCTATGGCACCGATTGCTACGCCTATGCGCTGATCGCCGCCGGGCAGATCGACCTGGTGATCGAGGCCGGGTTGAAGGCCTACGACATCCAGGGGCCGATGGCGGTGATCGAAGCGGCGGGCGGTGTCGTCACCGACTGGCAGGGCGGCCCGGTGCACAGGGGCGGCCAGGTGCTGGCGGCGGCCAATGCGGACATTCATCGGGACGCCTTGAAGCTGCTTCGCGGCTAGACGGGGTGTTGCCGGGCCGCCGGCTCGGCTAGCCTTCCGGTCGGCAAGGGGGAGGTGGCCGTGCCGGAGACGCTGATCAGGAACGCCCAGACCGTCGTGACGATGGATGACGACCGGCGCGAACTCGCCGATTCCGACATCCTGATCCGCGACGGTGCGATCGCCGAGGTCGGGCACGGTTTGCGCAGCGATGGCGAACTGGTGCAGGCCGCCGGCTGCGTCGTCACGCCGGGCCTCGTCAACACCCACCACCACCTCTACCAGACGCTGACGCGCGCGGTGCCGGGCGGGCAGGACGCGCTGCTCTTCGGCTGGCTGCAGACGCTCTATCCGATCTGGGCGCGGTTCGGGCCCGACGAGATGCGGGTCTCGGCCCTGACCGGGCTGGCCGAGCTGGCGCTGTCGGGCTGCACGCTGACCTCGGACCACCTGTACCTCTACCCGAACGGCGCGCGGCTCGACGACACCGTCGCGGCGGCGACCGAGATCGGCCTGCGGTTCCATCCCACCCGCGGCGCGATGTCGATCGGCGAGAGCGCGGGCGGGCTGCCGCCCGACAGTTTGGTGGAGCCCGAACGCGCGATCCTCGACGACATGATCCGGGTCGTCGACGCCTTCCACGACCCCGCGCCCGGGGCGATGCTGCGGGTCGGCCTGGCGCCCTGTTCGCCGTTTTCGGTGAGCCGCGAGCTGATGCGGGACGCCGCCGTCCTGGCCCGCGACAAGGGCGTGATGCTGCACACGCATTTGGCCGAGAACGACGAGGATATTCGGTACAGCCAAGAGACCTTCGGTTGCCGTCCCGGGCAATACGCCGAGGATTTGGGCTGGACCGGGCCCGACGTCTGGCACGCGCACTGCGTGAAGCTCGGCGGGCAAGAGATTGATCTCTTTTCGAAAAGCCGAACGGGCGTGGCGCATTGCCCGTGTTCGAACTGCCGCCTTGGCTCGGGCATCGCGCCGGTCCGGGCGATGCGCGACGCGGGCGTGCCGGTGGGCCTGGGGGTCGACGGCTCGGCCTCGAACGACGCCAGCAACTTGGTGGCGGAGGCGCGCATGGCGATGCTGCTGCAGCGGGTGGTGCAGGGCGCCGACGCGATGAGCGCGCGCGAGGCCTTGGAGATCGCCACCCGCGGCGGGGCGCAGGTGCTGGGCCGCGACGATTGCGGGGTGATCGCGCCGGGCTACCGCGCCGATCTGGCGGTCTGGGACGTGTCGGGCGTGGACAGCGCGGGCTCCTGGGACCCTGCCGCGCTGCTGCTGGCCGGCCCGACGCGGGTGCGGGATCTCTTCGTCGAGGGCCGCCAGGTGGTGCGCGACGGGCGGCTGACGACGGTGGATCTGGCCTCTGTGCTGGCCGAGCAGGCGCGCCTGGCCGCCCGCCTCGCCTCTACTTGAGCGGGCCGCAACCCAATTGAGCGCGTCCGCGCGCGGCTTTCTCTGCCCGTCGAGAGGCGACGCCTCCTTGGCAGCGCCGCGACCGTTGCGGGGTCGGGATCTGAGTATTTCCAGACGAGAAGAAGCCGGTGGGTCTTCTTCTCGTTTCAAATACTCATGGCCGGGTATTGCGGCCCGCGGCGCGGGTTCAGTGGAGCGCCCGGCCGGCGACCCAGACCTGCGCGACGGCGCGGTCGTCGCCCATCATGATCGTGGGGAAGAGCGCCTGCCAGATGTCCTCGGCCCGCGCGGCGCGTTGCGCGATGGCAGGGGTCGAGGCGAGGTTGAGGGCGACGATGTCGGCCTCCATTCCGGTCGCGAGGCTGCCGATCCGGTCGTCGAGCCGCAGCGCGCGGGCCGAGCCGGCGGTGGCGAGCCAGAGGAGCTGTGCGGGGTGCAGCGCGGCGCCGTTCAGCTGGCCGATTTCGTAGGCCGCGGCCATGGTGCGCAGCATCGAAAACGACGAGCCGCCGCCGGTGTCGGTGGCGAGCCCAATGCGGTGGCCGTCGAGGCCGAGCCCGTGCATGTCGAACAGCCCCGAGCCGATGAAGGCGTTCGAGGTCGGGCAGTGGACCAGCGCGGCGTCGGCCTCTTTCAGCCGCGCCCGTTCGCGGTCGGTCAGGTGGATCGAATGGCCGAACAGCGCGCCGGGGCCGACGAGCCCGTGCGCCTCGTAGGTGTCGAGGTAGTCGCGGGCGTCCGGAAAGAGCTCGCTGACCCAGACGATCTCGTCGGTCTGCTCGCTAAGGTGGGTCTGCATCGGGCAGTCGGGGAATTCGGCCCAAAGCGCGCCCATCGCCGCCAGCTGGTCGGGCGTCGAGGTGGGCGAGAACCGCGGCGTGATGGCATAGCTCAGCCGGTCGCGGCCGTGCCAGGCCTCAAGCAGCGCCTTGCTGTCGTCATAGGCCGATTGCGCAGTGTCGCGCAGCCCCTCGGGCGCGTTGCGGTCCATGCAGGTCTTGCCGGCGACGGCGCGCAGGCCGCGGGACTGGGCCTCGGCAAAGAAGGCGTCGACGCTGGCGGGATGAATGGTGCAATAGCTGCAGACCGTGGTGGTGCCGTTGGCCAGCGTCAGGTCGAAATAGCGCGCGGCGATCTCGGCGGCATAGGCGGGATCGGCGAAGCGCAGCTCTTCGGGGAAGGTATAGGTGTTGAGCCAGTCGATCAGCCGCTTGCCCCAGCTGGCGATGATCGCGGTCTGGGGATAATGCGCATGCGCATCGACGAAGCCCGCCGTCAGCAGCGCTTGCCCCATGTCGGTCACCGCGGCCTCGGGGTGGTCGGCGCGCAAGGCCTGCGCAGGGCCCACCGCGGCGATCCGGCCGTTCTCGATCAGTACCGCGCCGGCCGGGTCGTGCCGCGCCGCCGCCTCGACGGGGGCATGGAACGGATCGGCCTGAAACGTCAGGGTCTGCCCCAAAACCAACGTCTTACCGGTCATCGCCCGTCTCCTCGGCGTCCCGGGTCTGCCCCGGAACCTCGGCGTCAGGCTACGCCCGCGCACGGCCTTTAGCAAATTGCCGGACGGCCCTGTTTTCCCGAAAGCACCTTCACTATTGTCGGCACAATCGCGGCGCGGAGGCAGGGCATGGGCGACGACACGCTGATCGAGGAAGATCGCTACGAGCTCGACAAGGCGACCGTTGCGGCGATCGTCGAGGCCGCCGAGGCCGGCGCCGCGGACCGGCTGGCGGAGTTGATGCAACCGCTGCACGCCGCCGACATCGCCGACCTTCTGGAGCAGGTCGACGACGAGCCGCGCGCGGCGATCCTGCGGCTGTTTGAGCCTGAATTCGACGGCGAGATCCTGAGCGAGATCGACGATTCGATTCGCGATCAGGTGATCGAGACGCTGTCGCCCGAGACCCTGTCTGAGGCGGTGCGCGAGCTGGACTCGGACGACGTGGTCGACATCCTCGAGGACCTCGAAGCACCGCAGCAGGAGGTCATTCTAGAGGCGCTGGAGGACGAAGACCGGGCCATCGTCGAACAGGCGCTGGCCTATCCTGAGGTCTCCGCCGGGCGGCTGATGCAGCGCGAGATCGTGGCCGGGCCCGCGCATTGGACCGTCGGCGAGGCCATCGATTACTTGCGTGCACGCGAGGATCTGCCCGAGGATTTCTATCACATGATCCTGGTCGATCCGCGCTATCGCCCGGTGGGCTACGTGACGCTGGGCAAGATCCTCGGCCATCCCCGCGATCAGAAGCTTGCCGAGATCACCGAGGACAGTTTCCGCACCATCGAGGCCATGGAGGACGAGGCCGAGGTCGCCTATGCCTTCAACCAGTACCACCTGATCTCGGCCCCGGTGGTGGACGAAAACGGCCGCCTGGTGGGGGTGATCACCATCGACGACGCGATGGCGGTGCTGGACGAGGAGGCCGAGGAGGACATCCTGCGGCTTGCCGGCGTGGGTGAAGAGTCGAGCCTGGCCGACAAGGTGATCGCCACCACGCGGCGGCGGTTTCCTTGGCTGGCGGTGAACCTGGTGACGGCGGTCCTGGCCTCGCTGGTGATCGCGATCTACGAGGACGCGATCGCGCAGATCGTGGCGCTGGCCGTGTTGATGCCGATCGTGGCGTCGATGGGCGGCAATGCCGGCACCCAGTCGCTGACCGTGGCGGTGCGGGCGATCGCGACCAAGGACCTGACCGGGGCCAATGTCTGGCGGGTGATCCGGCGCGAGGTGCTGGTGGGCCTGGTCAACGGCGTGCTCTTTGCGGTGGTGATGGGGATCGTCGGCATGATCTGGTTCGGCTCGGCCGTGCTTGGCGGAGTGATCGCGGCGGCGATGGTGATCAACCTCGTGGTTGCGGGTCTCGCCGGTACGGTGATCCCGGTGGCGCTGGTGCGTCTGCGGATCGACCCGGCCCTGGCCTCGGGGGCGTTCGTCACCACGGTGACCGACGTGGTTGGCTTTTTCGCCTTCCTCGGCCTCGCCGCGGCGATCCTGCTGTGAGCGCGGAGAAAGCGGCCGCGCGAAAGGCGGCTTTCGCCCGGCGCAAGGCCGCCCATGGCCAGGATCTCGACGCCGCGGCGCAGACGGCGCTGCGCGACGCGCTGGCGCCCTTTGCCGGCCGGCCGCTCGCCGGTTACATGCCGATCCGGACCGAGATCGACCCGCTGCCGGTGATGGCAGGCTGGGCGGGCCCGGTTGGCGTGCCAGTGATCGAAGGCGCAGGGCGACCCCTGGTCTTCCACCGCTGGGCCCCGGGCTGCGCCATGGTCGAGGGTCCGTTCGGCGCGCGCGTCCCGGCCGAGCCGCGGCCGCTGGTGCCGCGGGTCCTGATCGTCCCGCTGGTGGCCTTCGACCGAGGCGGCTGTCGCCTGGGCTATGGCGGCGGCTTCTACGACCGCACGCTGGAGCGCTTGCGCGCCGCGGGACCGGTCTTTGCCGTCGGCTTCGCCTATGCCGCACAGGAGGCCCCGTCGCTGTCTGTCGAGCCCACCGACCAAAGGCTCGACGCCATCGTCACCGAAATGGGCGTCGTCCGGCTGGGGTGAGCCAAATTCCTGACCAGGATTTTGTCCAAGAATTTTCGAAAATTCTTGTCCCCGCCCGGCATCCACCCTACGGCATGGCCGCGATGAGGATGCTTTTCTTGGGTGACGTGGTCGGCCGCACCGGCCGGGACGCGATTTGTGGCCGGCTGAAGGGCCTGCGCGCGGACCTGCGGCTCGACTTCGTCGTCGTCAATGCCGAGAACGCGACCAACGGCGCGGGGCTGTCGGCGGCCCATGCGCGGCAATTGCTCGAGGCCGGGGCCGATTGCCTGACGCTGGGCGACCATGCCTTCGACCAGCGCGAGATGCTGGGCTGTATCGAGGCCGAGCCGCGCATCCTCAGGCCCCTGAACTTCGCCAAGGGCGCGCCGGGGCAGGGGGCGCGGGTCTTCGAGGCCACCCGCGGCCGCAAGGTGCTGGTGGCGCAGGTCCTGGGCCAGGTGTTCATGAAGCGGCCCTTCGACGACCCGTTCTCGACAATCGAGCCGGTGCTGAAGGCGCATCCGCCCGGCGGGCAGGTCGCCGCCTCGCTGATCGATATGCATTGCGAGGCGACATCCGAGAAGATGGCGATGGGCCATTGGTGCGACGGCAGGGCCAGCGTCGTGGTCGGCACCCACACCCATGTGCCCACCGCCGATGCCCGCATCCTGCCCGGCGGCACCGCCTATCAGTCCGATGCCGGGATGTGCGGCGACTACGAGTCGGTGATCGGCATGGACAAGACCGAGCCGATGCGCCGCTTCGTCACCGGCATGTCCGGTGGCCGGTTCTGCCCCGCCGAGGGCGCGGCCACCCTGTCGGGGCTCTACGTCGAGACCGACGACAAGACCGGCAAGGCGGTCGCGGTGCGCATGCTGCGCGAGGGCGGTGTGTTGCAGGCGGCGGCGCCCTGATTTCGGGCGGTCGCGCCGGTTGCGCGGTCGGGAGCCTCCGGCGGAAGTATTTTTGAACCCGAAGAACGGGGGAGGCAGGCGCCCGATGGGCGAACGGGTTTGGCTGATCGGGTTGCTCGCCCTGTTGGGGGCGGGCTGGGGCGTGACCCAGCCGCTGGCCAAGATCGCGGTCAGCGAGGGCTACCGGCATTTCGGGCTGATCTTCTGGCAGCTGGTGATCTCGGGCACGCTTTTGGGGCTGGTGGTGGCACTGCGCGGCCGTGGCCTGCCGTTCGGGCGGGCGCAGGTCGTGATGTGTGTGGTGATCGCGCTGATCGGCACGGTCTTGCCCAATGCCGCTTCGTACCAGGCGGCGGTCTATCTGCCGGCCGGCGTGCTGTCGATCCTGCTGTCGCTGGTGCCGATCTTCGCCTTTCCCGTCGCGCTCTTGCTGGCGACCGACGCCTTTAGCTGGCTGCGCCTCGGCGGGCTGGTCTGCGGGCTGTTCGGCGTGGTGCTGCTGGTCGGCCCCGAGGCGAGCCTGCCAGAGGCCTGGATGGTCGCCTTCATCCCGCTCGCCCTGATCGCGCCGGCGTTCTATGGGATCGAGGGCAATGTGGTCGCGAAATTCGGCACCGCGGGGCTCGATCCGATCCAACTCTTATGCGGCGCGTCATTCGTGGGCGCCTGTATCGCGCTGCCGCTGGCGCTGCTCTCGGGCCACTGGATCGACCCGCGGCCGCCATGGGGCGCGCCGGATCTGGCCCTGGTCGTGTCGTCGGCGGTCCACGCCGTGGTCTATACTGCTTACGTCTGGCTGGTGGGCCGCGCCGGGGCGGTCTTTGCCGCCCAGGTCAGCTATCTGGTCACCGGCTTCGGCGTGCTCTGGTCGATGACGCTTTTGGCAGAGCGCTATTCCGGCTGGGTCTGGGGCGCGATGGCGGTGATGTTTCTGGGCCTCTTCCTGGTCCAGCCGCGCCCGCGGCCGGCGCTTGTGCCGGCGCGCGAAGCGGGTCAGGATGGCGCCCGAAAGGCCGGGCCAGGACGCGCATGATCGATCTCCTCAACCTGTCCCAGACCGGCGAGGCGCTTTTGACCATCGCCGTCGTCCTGGCCATGTTCGCGCTCTTCGTGCGCGAGGTCTATCCGCCCGAGGTCACCGCCATCGGCGGCGCGGCGGCGATGCTCGCGCTGGGCATCCTGCCCTATAAAGAGGCGCTGGAGGTGCTGGCCAACCCCGCGCCCTGGACCATCGCGGCGATGTTCATCGTCATGGGCGCGCTGGTCCGGACCGGTGCGTTGGTCTGGTTCACCCATCTCGCCGAGGCCCAGGCCGACACCAATCCGCGCCTAGCGATCGCCGCGCTGATGGGCCTGGTCATCGTCGCCTCGGCCTTCGTCAACAACACCCCGGTCGTGGTGGTGATGATCCCGGTCTTCGTGCAGCTGGCCAGCCGGCTGGGCATGTCGGCCTCGAAGCTTCTGATCCCGCTCAGCTACGCCGCCGTCCTCGGCGGCACCTGCACCCTGATCGGCACCTCGACCAACCTTTTGGTCGACGGCGTCGCCCGCGCCCAGGGCATGGCGGCGTTCAGCATCTTCGAAGTCACGCCCCTGGCCGTCGTCCTGGTGGCCTGGGGCATGCTCTATCTCTATCTCTTCGGGCCGCGGCTTTTGCCCGAGCGCACCAGCATGGCCACGCTTCTAGGCGACCGCAAGCGGATGAAGTTCTTCACCGAGGCGGTGATCCCGCCCGAGTCGAACCTGATCGGCCGCGAGGTTCTGGGCGTGCAGCTCTTCAAGCGCGAGGGCGTGCGGCTGATCGACGTGATCCGCGGCGATCTTTCGCTGCGCCGCAATCTGCAGGGCGTGACGCTGGAGGTCGGCGACCGCGTCGTGCTGCGCACCCAGATGACCGAGCTTCTGAGCCTGCAGCGTGACAAGTCGCTGCGCCGTGTCGACCAGGTCTCGGCGGTCGAGACCACGACCGTCGAGGTGCTGATCACGCCGGGCTGCAAGATGGTCGGGCGCACCTTGGGCGCGCTGCGGCTGCGGCGGCGCTATGGCGTCTATCCGCTGGCGGTGCACCGGCGGAACGAGAATATCGGCCAACAGCTCGACCAGCTGGTGATCCGCGTCGGCGACACGTTGCTCTTGGAGGGCGCGCCCGCCGATATCCAGCGGCTGGCCGCCGACATGGACATGATCGACGTTTCGAAACCGTCCGAGCGACCCTACCGCCGCAGCCACGCGCCGGTCGCCTTGGGCGCGCTTGCCGGGATCGTGACGCTGGCGGCCTTCGGCGTGGCGCCGATCCTGCTGTTGGCGGTCCTGGCGATGGCGGTGGTCTTCGTGACCCGCTGCATCGACGCCGAAGAGGCGTTTTCCTTCGTCGACGGCCGGCTGCTGGCGCTGATCTTCGCCATGCTCGCGGTGGCGCTGTCGCTGGAGACCTCCGGTGCGGTGCACCTGATCGTCGACACCGTCGCGCCGCTGATCGCCGGGCTGCCGCCGTTCTTCATCGTCTGGGCGGTTTATCTGATGACCTCGCTTCTGAGCGAGACGATCAACCACGCCGTCGCTGTGGTGGTTACGCCGGTCGCGATCAGTCTGGCGCTGCAGCTCGGCATCGATCCCAGGCCGCTGGTCGTCGCGGTGATGGTCGCGGCCTCGGCCACCTTTGCCACCCCGATCGGCTATCAGACCCACATGATGGTCTACGGTCCCGGCGGCTACAAATTCACCGACTTCTTCCGCGTCGGAATTCCGCTGAACCTGTCGACCGGTCTGCTCGCCTCGGCGATCATCCCGTTCCTCTGGCCGCTCTAACGCGGCAAATCGGCAACCCTGCCCTTTAGGTCAGGTTGACGGTGAGTCGAATCACCGGAGCGCTGCGCCCTAATCCAAAGGTTGACGCTACGTCAGCGTTCTCAATCCAGCTACAATCTCGCCCGCTCTCGGCCCACCATTAACCATATAGATGGCACAACGAGGACATTGCCCCAAAGACGCCCAAGTCTGGAATGAATCCCGCCGCACTCGCCAGGGATATTTACCGTATTCCGCCACGAACCGACACAAGGAGGACGAGATGGCACAAAACACCAAAAAGCCCGCCGACACAAAGTCGACGCAAATCGTGCACCTCAAGCCCCGGATAGAGGCCGACCGCCGCGCGCGCCGTCTGCCGCCGATGGACGAGGTGAAAGTCACCCAATTGTTCAATGCGCATGACGCCCTGCGGGCGCGTCCGCTTGCAGCCTAGATCACCCGAACCTCCAACGGCGCAACGACGCCACCACCCCAAAAAAAACGAGAAAAACAATGCACACGAATGTCATCCCCTTCCCTGCCAACCGCACTGTCCCGCCTGTGGACTTCGATGACGACACCTACGACAACGTCGTCTCGCTGACCCGCTGGCGCGCTCAGGCGCAGCCGCACCGGACCTCCAACGGCGTCTTTTTCGTCAGCCATATTCACGGCTTCGACGGCGACGCCGCCTGATCCAATTCCAAGACGCCACCCCCCATTTCAGGAGACCAACCATGTACGCTCAACTCGTCAAAAAAGCCCGCGCCAACCGCCTCGCCGCCCTCGCCGCTCTTGCCGCCAAACGGGACAACGTCGTGTCTTTCGCCGACGCTCAGGCCCGCCGCTCTGCGGCCGATGCGACCCCCGCCTTCGTTTCCATCCGTACGACAAACGCGCCGATCAGGGTGGCGGCGTAACCGCTCTTTCCCTCTCTCCGAAACAAACTCGCTATCCAGCCATTCGTGGCCCTTTACGCCCCGGTCCGCGTACCGGGGCGCTTTTTGGGCCCGGACGTGGCTTCGGCGCATCAGCGCCCATGGGCACGGCAGGACTGCGTCGCTTGGTTCCGTGCCCGGGGTAGCCCGTTGGCAACACGCCAGACCGGCTCCGCCCTCCCCGTCATAGCGGCCAGAACACCAGGATCGCGGGGATCGACACCGCGACGATCAGCACCTCCAGCGGCAGTCCGGTGCGCCAGTAATCGCCGAACCGGTAGCCGCCCGGCCCCAGGATCAGCGTGTTGTTCTTGTGCCCGATCGGGGTCAGGAACGCGCAAGAGGCCGCCACTGCGACCGCCATCAGGAACGGATCCGGGCTTACCCCAAGCGACTGCGCCATCTGGATCCCCACTGGCGCCGCCACGATGGTCGTCGCGGTGTTGTTCAGCACGTCCGACAGCGTCATCGTCACCACCATCAGCACCGTCAGGATCGCCCAGGCCGGCAGCCCCTCGGTCAGCCCGACCAACGCGCCGGCGATGAGCTCGGTCCCGCCCGAGGACTCCAGCGCCGCGCCCAGCGGGATCATCGAGCCCAAAAGAACCACGACGGGCCATTCGATGTGGCTGTAGATCTCGGCGATCGGCAGGATCTTGGCCAAGACGAAACCCACGACGACCAGCCCCAGGGCCACCGGCAGGTAAAGCCAGCCCAGCGACGCCGCCGCCACCGCCACCGCGAACATGCCGATCCCGAGCCAGACCTTGCTGTCCTGGGTCACCGCCAGCCCGCGCTCGGCGAGCGGCAGACAGCCCAGCCACTCGGTCACGTCCGCCTCGCTGCCCTGCGGCACAAGCAACAAAAGAATGTCGCCGGGCTTGACCACCGTGCGTCGCACCTGCTTGCGGATCCGCGATCCAGCCCGCGAGATTCCCAGCAGCACCGAGCTGCGGCGCCAGTTCAAGCCCACCGACATCGCGGTCTTGCCGGCGATGCGGGCGCCCTCGGGCACCACGACCTCCATCTTCGACAGCCCGTTGCCGTCGGCCCGCAGGTGCTCTTCACGCTTGGGCTCAGCGAAGGCCAGCGACAGCGCGGCGCGGAATTCGTCGAGCGCCTCCGGCGCGGCCTCCAGCACCAGTGCGTCCTGCGCCTCGATCACCGCATTGGCCTGGGTGCCGTAACGCCGCTTGCCGCCCCGCACGAGCCCCAGGATCGCGACGTCATTCCTTTCGGCTTCCTCGTGGAGCTCTTTGACCCGCTTGCCGATATGCTTCGAGCCTTCGGGCACGGTCAGCTCGGCGATGTAGTCGGCCAATTCCAGGGCCGCGCCGCCGGCCTTGCCGCCCTCGGGCTGAGGGATCAGCCGCCAGCCGATCAACGCGACGAAGGCGAGCCCGGCAAGCGCCGCCACGCCGCCGACAGGGGCGAAGTCGAACATCTTGAAAGGCGCGCCCAAGGAGTCCTCGCGGATCGCGGCGATGATGATGTTGGGCGGTGTGCCGATCAGCGTCACCATGCCGCCGAGGATGGTGGCAAACGACAAGGGCATCAGGGTCAGCCCCGGCGCGCGACCCGCTTTGCGTGCGGTCTGCATGTCGACTGGCATCAACAGCGCCAGGGCGGCGACGTTGTTCATGAACGCCGACAAGACGCCGCCGATCCCGCCCATGATCGCGATATGTGCGCCCAGGGACCGCGAGGCGTCGACCAGCGTTCGGGTGATTAGATAGACCGCGCCGGACCGCACCAGCCCGGCCGAGACCACCAGCACCAGCGCCACCACCAGCGTCGCAGGGTGCCCGAAGCCGGCGAACGCGTCTGTCGTCGGTACGACGCCCAGCACCACGCCCGCCATCAGCGCGGCGAAGGCCACCAGGTCATAACGGAACCGCCCCCAGAGCAGCAGAGCGAAGACCGCCGCGAAGAGGCTGAATAGGATGATCTGGTCACTCGTCATGGGGTGGAGCCTAAAGCCAAGCGGATAGCACCGCCAAGGCCGGAAACGCGTGAGTCGGGCCCGGGTCAAGGATCGCGGAACGCGACCGCGCTTCACGCGCGGTGTGTCCTTGACGCGGGCGCGACTCACATATGCTCATCATCGGCCCGGCCCCCGCCGGGCCTTCTCAGCTGCAAATCCCGACGCCAACTACAGGAACTGCCCAGGAACAGAAGCGTCGCGTCGACGCTAGCTTGCCCGTCCGCAGCCGGAGGCGAGGACGGGAATGCCCGGCGCCGCGCGACACGCGCGGCACAATCGGGTCAGGCTTTCGCGCCGGGGCGCTCCAGCGCCGCCAGGGCCGCGGCCAGCAGGGCCTCGGCGGGCCCGGCCGCGTCGAGCCGGATCACCGGGCAGGTCAGCGCGTCGAGCCAGGCCTCGTGCCGCCGCCGGCTGCGGCCGGTGAAGTCGGGGTCGTCATAGGCCATCGCCCAGTCGAGAAACCCGCGATAGGCGCCCGCGCGCGGCCCGCCCGGCGCGATCAGCGCGCCGTTGCGCTGCCGC
This sequence comes from Rhodobacter sp., assembly GCA_030066215.1. GTDB lineage: Bacteria > Pseudomonadota > Alphaproteobacteria > Rhodobacterales > Rhodobacteraceae > JASJCA01. The sequence goes on from JASJCA010000025.1 coordinate 28,937, forward strand.
TCGCGCCGGCGCAGCCGCGCCAGCCGCGGTCCCGCCGCCATGGTCAGAAACACCACATGAGTCAGGCGCGGGATCACCGGGTCGCCCCAGCCGGTCATCGAGCCCGACAGCACCCAGTCCGACCGCGGCAGGAACACCGTGCGCATCAACGCCAGCCGGTCTGCCGCCGGGCGTTTGTCGGTGAACGGCGGGTCGGTCGGCAGCCAGAAGAAATCGTCGGTGTCGAAGGCCTGGCTGCCAAGCGCGCTGGCGAGTCCGCGTGCCAGCGTCGAGGTCCCGGTGCCGCTGGCGCCGAGGATATGGATGCGCCGCGGCATCGGGTCGGGTCAGGCGCCGGTCCCCACCGGGCAGGTCACGCCGGTGCCGCCCAGCCCGCAATAGCCGCCGGGGTTCTTGGCCAGATACTGCTGGTGGTAGTCCTCGGCGAAATAGAACGCCGGCGCCGGCAGGATCTCGGTGGTGATCGGCCCGAACCCGGCCTCGGCCAGCCGCGGGCCCATCTCGGCGCGGGTCCGCTCGGCGGCGGCGGCTTGCGCTTCGGAATAGGTGTAGATGCCCGACCGGTACTGGGTGCCGCGGTCGTTGCCCTGGCGCATGCCCTGGGTCGGGTCGTGACCCTCCCAGAACACCCGCAAGAGCTCTTCGTAGGACACCACGGCGGGGTCGTAGATCACCCGCACCACCTCGTTATGGCCGGTCTGCCCGGTGCAGACCTCCTGGTAGGTGGCGTTCGGCGTGTGCCCGCCGGCATAGCCCACCATGGTCAGCCAGACGCCGTCCAGCGTCCAGAACATCCGCTCGACGCCCCAGAAACAGCCCATGCCGAACATCGCCTCGGCCATGCCCTCCGGCACCGGCGCGGTCAGCGGCAGGCCGCTGATGAAATGCGTCTCGGCGGTGGCGATCGGCGCCTCGCGCCCCGGCAGAGCGTCCGCCGCCGCCACCATATCCGTCGTCTTCTTGCGCAGCAGGAACATCGCGCGCCTCCATCATGCTGTCCGTCGGGGTGGATATAGGGGCGGGCGCGGCCGCTGGCTACTCCGCAGGCGCCGCGACGTAGCGGCTGAACACGGTCTCGTTGCCCGGTTCGGGGTGGCGCGGGATCATCAGGGCGAGCGTCAGCGAGGTCAGCGCCATCGCCGCCGCCAGCACGAAGACGCCGCCCGGCGAGACGATCCAGAGGTAGCCCAGAAACGCCGGCAGGAAGACCGCAGCGATGTGATTGATGGTGAAGGCCACGGCGGCGGTGGGCGCGATGTCCTGCGGGTCGGCGATCTTCTGGAAGTAGGTCTTCAGCGCAAAGGCCAGCGCAAAGAACAGGTGGTCGAGCACGTAGAGCACGGCGGCCAGCACCACGCCCCAGCCGAACCAGTAGATCCCGCCATAGGCCAGAAACACCCCCGTCAGCCCGATATACTCGAAGGCGAGCGCCCGGCGTTCGCCCCACCGCGCCACCGCGCGGCCCATCAGCGGCGCGAAGATCATGTTGGCCAGGAAGTTGATCAGAAACAGCGCCGTGACTTCGTGCACCTCGAAGCCGAAGCGCTCGACCATCATGAAGGCGGCGAAGACGATGAAGATCTGCCGCCGCGCGCCCGACATGAACTGCAGCGCGTAATAGAGCCAATAGCGCCGCTTCAGCACCATCTTCTTCAGTTGCGGATGCGGCGCCTCGAATTGCGGATAGGCGAGGAAACAGAAGACTGCGATCGCCGCCGTCACCCCGCCCGAGACCAGATAGACGAAGTTGTAGGACAGCCCCAGCGTCTTCCAGGTCACCACCAACAGCCCATAGGCCAGAAGCGACGCGCCCGAGCCCACGCCGACGATCCAGCCCAAGGTCTGCGGCGCGCGTTTCTTCTCGATCCACTGCAGCTGCAGTGACTGGTTGACCGTCTCGTAGTAGTGAAACCCGATCGACGACAGCATGGTGACGGTCAAAAGCCCCGCGAACGAGGGGAACCACGCCGTCACCGCGCTCGCCGCGCCGAGCATGAAGAGCGAGACCAGCCCCAGGACCTGTTCGCGCATGAAGATGATGATCGCGATCACGCCGATGGCGAAGAAGCCCGGGATCTCGCGCACAGTGTGCAGCCAGCCGATCTCGACCCCGGTGAAGCCCGCCGCTTCGATCACGAAATTGTTCAAAAGCGCCGACCAGGTCGAAAACGTGATCGGCATGGCGAAGGCCATCAGGAACAACAGCGCCACCGGCCGCCGCCAGACCGGCAAGCTGCCGGCATCCTCAAGTCCCACGATCCGTCCCATCCCCCCGCTCTACGCGCCCCCGCGACAAAAGGCGAGCCTCAGGCCGCCCGTATTTCCGCACATCTGATCTGGATCAAGGCGGGTCTCGCTGCGCTGCGGCATGAGCCTGGAAAAGAACGAGGGACGTGCCATGGACATCCTGGGCTTGGTCGAACGCATCGGCGAAGCGCCCGCGGCTGCGCTGTTCGGCCTGATCACCGGGGTGATTTTCGGCGTCGCGGCGCAGCGGTCACGCTTCTGCCTGCGCGCGGCGGCGGTGGAATTCGCCCGCGGCGATCTCGGTCCCAAGGTCTCGATATGGCTCTTGTGTTTCTCCACCGCCTTGGTCTGGGTGCAGGCTGCGGAGTTGGCCGGTCTGATGCAGTCCGACGAGGCGCGGATGATGGCCGTCACCGGCTCCTGGTCGGGCGCGATCCTGGGCGGGCTGTTGTTCGGCGTCGGTATGGTGCTGGCCCGCGGCTGTTCGGGTCGGCTGCTGGTGTTGGCCGCCACCGGCAACCTGCGCTCGGTGATCTCCGGACTGATTTTCGCGGTGGTGGCGCAGATGAGCCTTGCGGGCTGGTTGTCGCCCCTGCGCGACCGCCTGGCCGCGCTATGGGTCACGCCGGGCGGGCGTAATGTGGATTTGCTTGAAAATCTTCCGGATTCTACCGGGTTGATTGTCGGCCTGGTGATCGCCACGGTGGCGCTTGGCCTCGCACGGCACAACCGGATCAGCGTACGGCAGTTGTTTTTCGGCTCTGGCGTCGGCTTTGCCATCGCCGTGGGCTGGGTGCTGACCTTCGGGCTGGCGCAGGTCAGTTTCGACCCGGTGCAGATCGAAAGCGCCACTTTCACCGGCCCGTCGGCCAACACGCTGATGTTTTTTCTAAGCCGTGACGCGATCCTCGAATTCGACATCGGCCTGGTTCCGGGCGTGTTCCTGGGCTCGTTCATCGCCGCGACCCTGGCCCGCGAGTTCCGGTTCCAGGGCTTCCAGGACGCCGACAACATGAAGCGCGCGATGATCGGGGCCGCGTGCATGGGGTTCGGCGGCATGCTGGCCGGCGGCTGCGCCATTGGCGCGGGCGTCACCGGCGGGTCGATCTTCGTCGGCACCGCTTGGGCCGCGCTGTCCGCGATGTGGGCCGGCGCCATCGTCACCGATTACCTGATCGACCAGCCCGCGCTGCGCGCCGCCACCTGATCAAGACCGCGCTGACCGCCCGCCTGGCGCGTCCGCGGCAGTCCGTTATCCGGGTCGCACTGGGATCATCGTCCCCTGCAGCAGCGCCACCTGCACCGCTCCGCCGTCCGTCTCGGCCCAAACCTCGGCCCCGACCACAACCAAGCGCCGCCCCGGCCGCACCACGTGGCCCTTGGCGTGCAACCGCGCGCCCTGGGCCGGCGCCAAAAGGTTGATCTTCATCTCGACCGTCAGCACCTCGTCCGGGCCCTCCATAAGGCTCAGCGCCGCGTAGCCCGCCGCGCTGTCGCCCAGGGCAAAGCTCACCGCCGCGTGGGCGAACCCGTGCTGCTGGCGCATCTCGTCCAAGACAGGCGCCACGATCTCAACTGCGCCGGCCTCGACCCGTACGAGCTCCGCCCCTAAGGTCCGCATTATGTCCTGCCGCGCGAAACTCTCGCGGATCTTCGCTTCGAACCCGTCGAACCGCGCCTTCACGGACACCGCCCCGGCATCGGGATCACCGCCGGGACCGGCCCGGTCAGGATCGCCAGCGCCTCAGGCCGCATGAGCCCACTCAACGCCGGATTCGTCGACCGGAGCCCGCCAGTATAGGTCCCGAAGGCCGGCAAAATCACCCGGTCGCTGTCGTAGAGGAAACAGGGCCGTGACACCTGTCGCCCTCGGGCGTGCAATACGGCCTTCGGGTGGTAGTGCCCCGACACCTCGCCGCTTGTTCCCGGCTTCGCGATATGGCGGAAGATCAACGGCGGTTCGGACAATTCGCCGAGATGGGTGCCGCCCAGATCCACCGGACCCGGATCGTGGTTGCCTTCGATCCAGATCCAGCGCCTCCCGGCCATCAGCCGCGAAAGCCAAAGCACCGCGTCCTCGGCCAGCCCCTCGGCCACGGCCCGATCGTCGAAACTGTCGCCCAGACACACCACAGCCCGCGGGTCCAAGGCGGCCACCTCGGCGTCGAGCCGCGCCAGGGTATCTTTGATCTCGTAGGGCGGCAGCATCGCGCCGCCGAGCCTCGCGATCCGTTCGGATTTTCCAAGATGCAGGTCCGACACGACCAGAACTTGCCGTTCCGGCCACCACATCGCACCGCTCGACCGCGCCTCAAGCTCCACGCCGGCCAGTGTGAAGCGCTTGTTCTTCTTATGTTCCCTGCTCATGCCCCTTCATAACAGCCTCGCACCCGGGGACGTCAATAGGGCACACGCCATGCCTTTTTCGGTTCCGGCGGCTCCTCTCCAAGTCCAGCCAGGTCCATCAATCGCTCGGCCTCTTCCGCCAAAAGGCGCTCGCTGGCGAGGCCCTGGATCGGCACCCGGCCGGCTTCGAGGAACAGCGGCGCCGCCAGCGGAGTCACCCGGTCCAGGATCACGTGATCGACCCGGCCTTGCGTTCTCGTCAGCATTTCCTCGATGCGTCCGAAATCGACGAGTCCCTTCAGCGCCTCCTCCCGCGTGATCTGCAGCAGCAGGTGTTCGGGATCGTACTTGCGCAATGTGTCGTAGAGGATGTCCGAGGAAAATGTCGCCTGCCGCCCGGTCTTGCGCTGGCCCTGAAACTGCCGGTCGATCAGCCCGGCGATCACGGCCGAAGCTTTGAAGGTCCGCTTCATCACCGCATTTCCGGCGAGCCAGGTCTCGAAGGCCGTGCGCAACCCGTCGGCTTGCAACAAAGGACCTGGGTCGCGCACCGGATCGAGCCCCCAGATCAGCACCGCATAGTCGGTCGACACGAAACCCATCGGATTGAGCCCCTCGGTCTCCATCCGCTGGGTCAGAAGCAGCCCTAGAGTCTGCATCGCGTTGCGCCCCGCGAAGCCGTAGACGCAGATGTGCTCGCGCCCGTCATGCGGGAAGCTTTCGACCAGCAGGCGGTCGGCCTGGGGCAGCTTCGACACCGCGCGCTGCAGCGCCAGCCACTCGGCAGTGTGCTGCGGCAGTTCCGGCCAGGACGGCTGGCGGAACATGCGCAGAATGCGCTGCGACAGTTGCGTGGAGGTGGCGAATTTGGTGCCCATGAAGGTGGCAATCTTGGGCTTCTGATAGGCGCTGCGGGTGACCTCGACGGTGGTCTCGCGCAGGCCCTCGTAGCGCACGATACGGCCGCCGATCAGAAAGGTGTCGCCCTTGGTCAGCGTTGCGGCAAAGCCCTCTTCGATCTCGCCCAGAGGCTTGCCCCGGCCGCGCATCCGCACCTTGACCAGGTCGGTGTCCTGGATCGTGCCGATGTTCATCCGGATCTGCCGGGCAGCGCGCGGGTCGCGCAGCTGCCACAGGCCGTCACGCTGCACCAGCCGCTGCCAGCGGTCGTAGGCGCGCAGCGCGTAGCCGCCGGTGGCGACGAAATCGAGGCAGGCGTCGAACTCCGCCCTTGGCAGCCCGGCATAGGCGCCGGCGGTCGTTATTTCTCGGTACAACCTGTCAGCATCGAATGGTCCGGCGGCGGCAGTGATCAGGATGTGCTGGCAGAGCACGTCTCGGGGCCCCGGACCGCGGGGATCGCCGTCGAGTTCATGGGCCTTTGCGGCCTCCAGCGCGGCGATGCATTCGACCACCTCGAACCGGTTGGCCGGCACCAGCAAAGCCTTCGACGGCGCGTTGTAGCGGTGGTTCGCCCGGCCGATGCGCTGGATCAGCCGCTTGACGTTCTTCGGCGCGCCGACCTGGATGATCAGGTCGACATCGCCCCAGTCGATGCCGAGATCGAGCGTGCCGGTGCAGACGATGGCGCGCAAGGCGCCAGCGACCATTGCCGCCTCGACCTTCTGGCGCTGCTCGCGCGCCAGCGACCCGTGGTGAATGCCGATCGGCAGGCCGTCGTCGTTGGCCAGCCACAGGTTGTGAAAGAAGATCTCGGCCTGGGCGCGGGTGTTGTGGAAGATCAGCGTGGTCTTGTGGCGGCGAACCTGGTCGAGCACCGCGGGGATCGCGTATTTGCCGCCGCCGCCGGACCAGGGCGGCTTTTCTTCCGTCTCCAGCATGGCGATATCCGGGTCCGGGCCGGGGTCGGCGTGCAGGATCGCGCACGGATCGGGATGTCGGGCGAGCAGTTTAGCGATGCCCGCGGGATCCTCGACGGTGGCCGACAGCCCGACGCGGCGCAGGGTCGGGCAGAGGGTCTGCAGCCGGGCGAGGGCGAGCATCAGCTGGTCGCCGCGCTTCGATTCCGCCAGGCTGTGGATTTCGTCGACGATGACGCGGGAGAGCCCGGCGAACATCCGCGGCGCGTCCTCGTAGCTGGTCAAGAGCGCGAGGCTTTCGGGCGTGGTCAGCAGGATATGCGGCGGATCGGCGCGTTGCGCCTTCTTGCGGGTCGCCGGCGTGTCGCCTGTGCGGTCGTCGATGCGGATCGGCAGGCCGATTTCGTCGACAGGCGTCCGAAGGTTACGCTTGATGTCGGCGGCCAGTGCCTTCAGCGGCGAGACATAAAGCGTGTGCAGACCCTGATGCGTGCCGTCGGCGAGTTCGGCGAGCGTCGGCAGAAACCCCGCCAGCGTCTTGCCGCCGCCGGTGGGGGCGATCAGCAAAAGCGCGGGCTCGTCGGCACGGGTCAACATCGCCTGCTGGTGCGGGTGGATTGCCCAGCCGCGGGCGGCGAACCAGTCGTGAAACGGGCGGGGCAGCGCGGTCATGGACGCGAGTCTAGGCCGCGGCGCCGGTCGAGGCCAGCGCCGCCCCGGGGCTGGTGCAGGTCCGACGGTTTTCCGGCCGCTATCCGCTCGTGGTGTCAGTCGCTCAGCGCAGTGTCGGTCCGCCCGTCGCACCGACGTGATACCGACGTTTTGCAGACCCGTGCGTGCGGGGCTCACCGGCGCGGCATTAGGCGCAGCACCGCATCCCGGACCGCGCGGGGCAGGGCGGTGTCGGCGCCGTCGGGTGCCACGTCCAGGGCGCTGTCGACATCCTTGGCGAGGATGCCGATTGTGTTGTCGGGGTCATAGCCGTCTCGGGCGAACTCGATGTCGCCGAAGCCGCTGGCGAACCAGTTCTGGCCGGACGATGCCGCGATCAGGTCCAGCAGGGTTTTCTCATCCAGGTCAAAGGCTTCTGCCCAGTCGAGCACCAGCCGCGTCATCGCGGTGTGGCTCGCCGCCAGAAGGTTGTTGAGCACCTTCGCCGCCATGCCCGCGCCAAACGGACCCATGCGATGAAACGACGTGCCCATCGCGGTGAAGAGCGGCTGCAACCGGTCCAAGACGGCCGCCTCGCCGCCCAGCATGAACGCCAGCTCGCGCCGCTCGGCCCGCACCTGCGCGCCCGACATCGGCGCGTCGACCAGCGCGATCCGGTCCGGGATTCGCCCCCGTAACTCTCTGAGATACCGCGGAGAAACCGTCGATGAAATGACGACGACCTGAAGCTCTGGCGCACGGTCCACCAGCGCCTGATCGGTGAAGAGCACCTCCTCAGTCTGGCCAATATCGCGCACCACGGTGATCAGCGTGCGCAGACCGTTGGCGAAGTCGACGGGGTCCAGCGTGATGGTGTCCGAGGCGATCTCTGGCCGGATGTCGAGGCCTTGCGCATCAAACCCAGCGCTGCGCAAGGCGCCCAGCATCGGCGCCCCCATCCTGCCGCAGCCCGCAACACCCACGCCGCGTAGCGTCATACTCCGCCCCCCATGATACGGACTGTGCCAATCCGGGTGCTGTCCGGACGGTCACGAGCCTAGCCCAGGGGCGTTCTAAGCAGAGCGATGTCTTTGATCCAGAGCTGTCCGGCGCCTTCGCCGAAGAGGTTCAGCTTGATCAGGTCCGGCTGCTGACCGGCCTTGAGATAGAAGGGGATCTCGTACTCAGCCCAGTCGGTGGTGCCGGTCAGGGCGTTGTGTAGGCCCTTAGAGAAGAATTCGCCGCGGCCGGGCAGGCGGCACCACATCTCGAGATAGGCCTTGCCCTGCAACCCCTCGGCACGCATTCGGGCGCGGTATGTCAGCATCGCGGCTTCAGCCGCCAGCGCCATCGGCACCTCGAACAGCGGCACGGAGCGCGCACCGTCGACGGTGACGCGCCACGCGGTGTCCTGGGCGTGGATATTGTCTTGGGCGATGGGGGCGTCGCCGGGTCCGAAGGCCGCGATCGCCTCGGCTGGGCCCACTGGCTGCGGCGTGCGAAACATGGATTTCAAGCGCTCGAACATCTCGTTGCGCCGCCCTCGTCGCGTCGTTTCCGCCTCGTGCCTTGGGTTACTTCACGATCATCTCGTCCTTGACGAACATGTTCGCCCAGGCACGGTCGATCAATTCGGGGCTCATCTGATTGGGAATACCCTCGAATTCGCAGATCGAGATCATCTGGTCGATCAGAAAGATCGGCTGGTAGTTGGCGTAGACGTTGTTGATCGTGGGGTATTTCTGCTTGACCAAATGCACCAGCGCCTTTTCGTCCAGCGGCATCTTCCGCTTCTTCGCAACCATCTGGAAGATTTTCAGATAGTCGGACTGGTTCGGCCCGTCGATCTTGATCTTGAAGAAGATCCGGCGCAGGGCCGCCTTATCGAAGATCTCGTTGGGGTGGAAGTTGGTCGAGAAGATCACCAGCGTGTCGAACGGCACCTCGAACTTTTCGCCCGATTGCAGGGCCAGAATGTCCTTCGATTCCTCCAGCGGCACGATCCAGCGGTTGATCAACGCCTGCGGCGGTTCTGCCTGGCGGCCGAGGTCGTCGACGATGAAGACGCCGCCGGTGGACTTCAGTTGCAGCGGCGCTTGATAGGTGCGCGAGGTCGGGTTGTAGACCAGATCCAGCATGTCCAGCGTCAGCTCGCCGCCGGTGATCACCGTAGGCCGCTCGCACAGCACATAGCGGCGGTCGTAACGGTTCGAGGTGCGGCGCAGGCTGTTGGGGTCGTCTTCCAGCTCTTCGGCGACAGTGTGCACGATCGGGTCGTAGACGGTGATCACCTGGCCCGAATAAAACAGCGCGCGCGGCACGAAGATCTTGTCGCCGAGCGCGTCGCGGATGCCGTTTGAGATCGACGACTTGCCGTTGCCGGGGGGGCCGTACATTAGGATAGAGCGGCCTGAACCAACGGCGGGGCCGAGATGGCTGATCAACTCGTCGGGCAGGATCAGGTGGCCCATCGCGCCAGTCAACTGCTCGCGCGTCATCTGGATGTTGCGGATCGACTGGCGCTTCACCTGCTCGGCATAGGCCTCCAAGAGCACCGGCATCGCGCCGTAGTATTCCGATTGGCTGAGCGCATCGAGCGCGCGGGCCTTGCCGGCATCGGACAGCTGATAGCCCATTTCGCCGCCGGAATTGGCATGCAGCGTACCGGTCGCCTCGACCAGCCGCTGCGTGCGCGAGAGGTCGACCAGCTCTTGCGTGACGGGGACCGGCAGCGCCAGGACCCTGGCCAACTCGGTCACTTGGTCGAGGTTGCGGCGGAACATCGTCTTCAGCAGGATGTCGCGCATCACCACCATCGGCAGGCCGGTGTCCTCCATGCTCCGCGGCGCGGGCGGTTCTAGGACGGATGCCACATGCATGTTCATTGGTCTTGGTCCACTGCTCGGCTTCGTTGTTCGTGCCGCCACCAGGCTCCGGTATTCCGTCAAAACCCGGTAGCGGGGCTTTGCGTGGCCCGTCATGACAGGTTACTGTGGCAAAAAATGGACAGGGCGAGGGCATGAGCAGACCCAATCCTGCACTTCTTTTCGGCTTCCTCGTGGCGGTGATCGTGATTTTGGCCGGCGTAACCCTGGCCAAGGGCGGGTTTTTCATCGCTAAGCACGAGGGCGACACCCTGCATCTGTTGCAGATCGTGTTCCGCATGGCCTCGGGCGAGTGGCCGCATCTGGACTTCATGACCCCGATCGGCTGGCTCGCCTTCGCGCCGATCGCCCTGTTCGTCAACCTCGGCCTGGGGGTCGGCAATGCGATCCTGATGTCGCAGATCCTGGTGGCCTTCGTTCTGTTGCCGGCGGTGTTCTGGGCCGGGATGTCGCGGTTCCAGGGCGGGGTGGCCTATCTCTTCGGGCTGGTGGTGCTGGTCCTGGCCTTGGCGTTGGTGCACGGCGAGGCGGAACGGTCGGTGTCGATCTCGATGCATTACAACCGTTGGGCGTGGGCAGTGTCCTACGTGGTGATCGCGCTGGCTGTGCTGCCGCCGCGCGAGTTCGGCAACGACCGGCTGGACGGCATCATCGTCGGCGTCGGCATGGCGGTGCTGGCGCTTTTGAAGGTGACCTATTTTGCGGCCTTCGCCGTGCCGGTGACGGTGGCGCTGGCGATGCGCGGGGCGTTGGGCACGCTGCGGATCGCGCTGCTCAGTGGGCTCGGCGTGGCGGTCGCGGTGACGATTCTGGCGGGCGCCGAATTCTGGGCGGCCTATGTCGGCGATCTGCTGACGGTGTTTGCGTCCGATGTGCGGCCGCAGCCGGGGGCGGGCCTGCGCACAATCATCGGGGCGCCGGCCTATCTGGGCGGCAGCCTGGTCCTGCTTCTGGCGGTGATCCTGCTGCGGCAGGCGGACGAGCCCGTCCTAGGGCTGGTTCTGCTGCTTCTGGCGCCGGGGTTTCTTTACGTGACGTACCAGAATTTCGGCAACGACCCGCAATGGCTGATGCTGCTGGCGATCCTGCTTTTGGTGCCCACGCCGCGGCCCGAGCTGCAGAACGGGGTCGGCTGGAACATGCGGGGGGCGCTACGGTTGGCGGCGGTGGCGGCGGTGGCCTTTGCCGCGCCGACGTTTCTGAACCTCGCCTACAGCCCGTTTCGGCATCTCGGCCTGACCGTGGCCGACTACCAGGCGATGCTGGTGCGCACGCCACAGCACCGGGATCTGCGGCTACCGGTGGTTCGGGCCAACCAGGTGAACGCGGCGGTGGCGCTCGACGGGCCGGGCTCGGGGCTGGAAGCGCGGGCCGGGCCGGCGGAGCGCGCCGAGGCGCGGACCGAGTTCATGGGAGAGCTGTTGCCCGATTGCGAGTTGCAGCTGGGCCTGATCGCCTGGTTCGAGACCATCGTCGCCGATCTCGAACAGGCCGGGCTGGCCGGCGGCCGGCGGGTCTTTGCGGCGGATCTGTTCTCGGGCCACTGGCTTTTCGGCGATTTGCAGCGGCTCCAGAATGGCGCGCCGTGGTATTACGGCGAACTCGCCGGGTTCGACAGCGCCGACTTTTTGCTGGTCCCGCTCTGCCCGACCTCGCAGAAGGTGCGCAAGGAAATTTTGGCAGACGTCACCGCCCGCGGCGCTGAACTGACCGAACGGCGGCGCACGGCGCTCTATATTCTGTATCATATTTCAAAGGGCTAGGGCGGGGCTCCGGCGAACCGGTACCGCATGGAACGGTGCGGAGCGAGATGCTGTTTGGCCGAATCTTGCCGCGGGACGCTAGGCAGATAGGATCAAGGCCCTTCGAAGGGCCTTGCGGAACGCGTTTCGAAACGCGTTCAAAAAACGGCTTCGAGGCCGCTTGGCCCAAGCCGCTTCGAAGCGGCTTGCATCGCCGAACGTGGGCTCCCGGCCGGAAATCGACCGTGTACTCTTGCCAAATACCTCCCCGCGTCAAGCGCCGAAGACAAGCCCCATGCAGAGGTAGATCGCCAGGGCGCCGCCGAGCGCCAGGCCCATCGGGAAGTCGTTGCGCGACCACGATTCCCAGTCGGCGGTGCGGGCGCGGAAGGCGGGCAGGGCGCGGAACAGGCGGTGGGTGACGTAGGCGGCCAGTAGAACGGCGGCGAAAAGCACCAGAAACAGCCGAAAATCGGCGGGCGGGATGAAGGGCGCCATCGCGGCGGCGAATTTCGCATCGCCGGCGCCGATCAGCCCGGCGAGGTTCAGCACGAAACCCGCCGCCAGAACAACGACCAGGGAGACCAGGCGCCAAGGATATTCCGCCCAGGGCAGCGCGATCAGACCGATCACCAGGAACACGCCGGCCAAGGCCAGAACCGCCTTGTTCGGGATCTTCATGAATTTCATGTCGTTCCAGGCGACCCAGATGCAGATCGGCAGCGTCAGCACCAGAAACCAGAGCGCCGCGTTGGATGTCAGTGCCATACCCATTCCTAACCGTCAGACTTGAAAGCCCGGTTAACCTGTGACGGTGGCAAGGTTGGGGAGGCTAGCAGGCGCGACTGTGGCGCGGGGACGCCTCAGTTGGTGACGTTGACCTCCAGCGCCCGGAGCGAGCGCACCGCGGCCTCGAAATGCTGCGGATGGGTGTCGATCGCCTCGCGCAAGAGCCCTTTGCCAATTGCCACATCGCCCTGCTTGACCGCCGACAGGCCCAGCGTGTGCAGAAGCTGCGCGCGTTCGATCTGGCTCATCGGCACCACCGGCAGGTCGTAGTTGCGCTGCGCGCCGCGGGCGAGCGCCAGATTGTTCTTGGCTGTGAACAACGTGTCGTCATAGGTGATCGCCTCGACAAACAGCCGCTCGGCATCGTCGAAATCGCCGCGGGTGAGCTTGGAATAGCCCCAGTTGTTCAGCACGCCCGAGGGTTTCGTTGTCAGCCCGGCCGCGGTCTCGTAGAACGAATCCGCCCTTTTCCACTCACGGTTTGAATCTGCCACCATCGCTTCGAGCCGGTAGCGTTTGTAGGTCTCGAAGGTGGGGGGGATTCTGTCGAGCTCGGCTTCCGCCGTTTCCCAGTCGCCGGTGCGGATCAAGGCATCGGCATAGTCGACGCGGTCGTCGCCGGTCGACTCGTCCTCGGCCACGATCTTCTTCCAGACCGCGGCGGCCTCGGTCGCGCGGCCCGCACGGACCAGCGATTTGGCCAGACCACGCTTGAAGTCCAGCCGATCAGGATCCTGTTTGCTGGCGCGCCGGAAATATGCGACCGCCTCGTTGGGGTCGGCGACGGTCAGCATAATGTCGTTGAGATTGGTTTCGTCGATGACGTTGACACCCTTCATGGCGCGTTCGACTTCGGCCTTGTCAAAGTCGCGGTCGCCACAGGCCGTCAGCAACATCGTGCTGCCGATGCCAAGCATCACAACAAGTTGGCGCATGATCTTGCGTCCCTTACTGCTCGATCCTCGCCGTCTCAGGGTGCCGAGAGCAGCTGATATTCACCGCTGCCACGACGCACGAGGGCGAAGTTGGTATTGTTTTCCGCACCATAGCTCGGATTTTCGAGTTTTGCGAGCGCTAAGCGCAAATTCTCGCGAATCTGCTCGCTATCGCCACTATCGAGCGCGAATGCGGTACGAAAGACACGCTCTGCCTCGCCCAGTTGACCGGTTTCCATCAAAACCACGCCGAGGTTGTTCCAGGCGGGCACGAATTTCTGGTCCTTTTCGATGGCTTGGCGCAGCAAATCCTCGGCCTGGCCGAGACGACCAAGCTTGAGGTTGGCGGAGCCAAGCGCCGACAGAACATCCGCCGTCAAGCCCTGGTCGCCGGCGGCGCGGTAATAGGCCTTGATCGCCATCTCGTACTGACCCGCGGCCATCAGCCGATGGCCGACGAGCAGCCCGTCGACCGAGTTGCGGCTCGCGTCGACACCCAACGGTGCATAGGGACCTTCGGCGGAGGTCCGCAGTCCGCCGCCTGTACAGGCGGCAAGCGCCACCGCCAACAGGGCGGCAGACAAGAGCCGGACCAGGGTCGTGACGCGCACTTTTCTGATACTTCTGTTTCTGCTCGATTTTTCTCAATCTATCCACAGCCGGCAGCGACCGCATAGCCTGGCGCGAAAAAAACACCGACGTCATTGCAAAAACGGCACGGGGCCTGGATGAGCCCCGCGCCGATTTCAGGTGAGTGGTGTCTGGCTAGAACCCGGTGCCTTGGCCGTTGAGCGTCAGGTAGATGTTGTAGACCGAAGGCCCGACCAGGATCACCAGGAGCGGCGGCACGGTCAGCATCATCGTCGCCAGCGTCATTTTGGTCGGCAACGTGTTGGCCTTTTCTTCGGCGCGCATCACGCGCTTGTCGCGCATTTCGGCGGCATAGACCCGCAGCGCGTCTGCAATCGAGGTGCCGAAGCTCGCCGATTGGATCAGCACGGTGACGAAGCTGGCCACATCCGCAACGCCAGCGCGTTCGGACATGTCGCGCAAGACGCTGATCCGGTCCTTACCCGCCTTCATCTCTTGCGCGACCATTTCGAACTCGTCCGACAGCGCGGGGTAGCCGGCGCGGATTTCACGCGCCACCCGCAGGATCGACTGGTCCAGAGACTGGCCGGCCTCGACGCAAACCAACATCATATCGAGCGCATCGGGAAAGCCGTTGGTGATCTCTTCCTGACGCGATTGCTGGCGGCGGTTGACCCAGTATTTCGGCAGCAATCGCGTCAGGAAGAGATCACCAACGGCTTTCCCGATGCGCTCGATATGATGTTGGTTTGCGTCGAGGCCGGCCAGTCTCTGGACCAGTCGATCCTGCGGGTGGCGCGTGAAA
>JASJCA010000202.1 GCA_030066215.1 Rhodobacter sp.
GCCTGCGGGCTCAACAACACCGACGTCAACACCCGCACCGGCTGGTATTCCAAGGAGGTCACCGAGGCGACGACCGGCGGCGCCTACCCAAAGGTCGATGAAGACGACCCCACCTGGGGCGGCCGTCCGCTCACCTTTCCCCGGATCCAGGGCGCCGACGTCTGCGGCACGGTCGTGGCGACAGGCCCAAACGCCGCACAAGACCTCCTCGGCAAACGTGTGATTACCGACAACTGGCTGCGCGACTGGTCCGACCCAATGAACCGCCACAAGACCGGCTACTACGGTTCTGAGGCCGACGGTGGGTTCGCGCAACACGCCGTCATCGACCATCGCAATGTCGGCCCCATCGACAGTGACCTCACCGACGCCGAGCTCGCGACCTTCTCCTGTAGTTACTCCACCGCCGAGGGCATGCTGTCGCGCGCCCAGGTCGGCCGCGGCGACCGCGTCCTGATCACCGGTGCGTCCGGCGGCGTCGGCTCGGCCCTGATCCAGCTTGCCAACCGCCGCGGCGCCGAAACGATCGCGCTCGCCTCCCGCGCCAAGCATGCCCAAGTCGCCACCCTCAACCCCGCGCACATCCTCGATCGAAATCCCGAGGACCTCGCCGCGGCCCTGCGCCAAACCACCGGCGACGACACCGTCCACGTCGTCGCCGACATCGCCGGCGGCTCCTACTTTCCGACACTCATCGAGCGGCTCGACCGCGGCGGTCGCTACGTCACCTCCGGCGCCATCGCCGGGCCCATCGTCGACCTCGACCTGCGCACCCTCTACCTAATGGATCTCACCTTCCTCGGCTCCACCGTCGTCGAACCGCATATCTTCCGCGACCTGATCGGCTATATCGAGCGAGGCGAAGTGCGCCCCGTCCTTGCCGCCACCTACCCGCTGAAGGACCTGCGCCAGGCCCAGCAAGCCTTTATCGACAAGCAGCACACCGGCAATATCGTCGTGATCCCGTAACGCATGAAGATCACCCGCATCGCCCTCTACCGGACCGAGCTGCCTTATATCGGCGGCACATACGGCTGGGGCCGCGGCAACGCCTTCGACACGGCCACCGCCAGCGTCGTCACGATCGACACCGATGCCGGCCTCACCGGCTGTGGCGAGTTCACCCCCTGCGGCGAAAGCTACATGAAAGCCCACAGCGCTGGCGTCGAGGCCGCCGCCCGCCGCCTCGCCCCGGTGCTGCTCGGCCAAGACCCGCGCCAGGTCGCTCAGATCGAGCAGATCATGGACGCCACGCTGCAAGGCCACGGCTACGCCAAGGCGCCCTTCGACGCCGCCTGCTGGGACTTGCTCGGCCAGTCGCTCGGCGCCCCCGTCTGGCTGCTCCTCGGCGGCAAGCTGACGGACGGGGTGCCGATGTACCGCGTCGTCCCCCACACCTCGCCCGACGAGACCGCCGCCGAGATGCAACGATATCGCGCCGCCGGCTACCGCCACTTCCAGATCAAACTCGGCACCGATCCCGGCACCGACATCGATCGCCTCCGTGCCACCGTGCCTCTCTTGGAACCCGGCGAACGCATTTTCGCCGACGCCAACCAGGCCTGGCGGGTCGACGAGGCGCTCCAGGTCGCCCGCGCCACCCAAGATCTCGACTACGTCCTGGAACAACCGTGCAAGACCTACGAAGAGTGCCAGCAAGTCCGTGCCCGCACCACTCTGCCGATGAAACTTGACGAATGCGTCACAGGTCTGCCCGTCGCCCAACGCATCGTGCAGGACCGCGGCGCCGAGATCGTTTGCCTCAAGATCTCGAACCTCGGCGGCCTCTCCAAGGCTCGCCGGGTCCGCGACTATCTGGTCGATAACCGCATCCCCGTCGTCGCCGAGGACAGCTGGGGCGGAGAGATCACCACCGCCACGCTTGCACATTTCGCGGCGTCTACCCCCGCAGATTGGCTGATCAACACCACCGACCTGCACAATTACAACACCAAGCATACCGGCTCCCCTGGCCCGCGCACTGAGGACGGCAGGCTCTTTCCACCCGACGCCCCCGGCCTCGGCGTCTCCCCCGATTTCGGTAGCATCGGCGACCCTGTCGCGGTCTTCGGCACCACGCCTGCAGCAAGAGTGGCCCAGTGAAAATCACCCGCCTCACCGTGTTCCAGACGGACCTGACGCTCGAGCACCCCTATTGGCTGTCCGGCGGCCGTTTGAAATTCGAAACCCTCGACGCCACCTTCGTGAAGCTCGACACCGACCAGGGCCTTGTGGGCTGGGGCGAGGGCACCCCCTGGGGTCACACTTATGTGCCCGCCCACGGCCCAGGAATTCGCGCCGGCATCGAGACCATGGCCCCGTTCCTGCTTGGCCGCGACCCGCGAAAAACCCTGGACATAGAGCGCACTATGGACCTTGCCCTGCCCGGTCATCTCTATGCCAAGGCGCCTATCGATATGGCCTGCTGGGACATCAAGGCCCATGCCCCCGGCCTGCCCATCGCCGATCTCATGGGCGCCAACTTCGGCACGCCCGCCCCCATCGCAAGCTCCGTCGGTGCCAAGACCGTCGAAGAAACCCGAACCGTCCTCGCCCGTTACCGCGACCGCGGCTACATCGTCCACTCCGTCAAGATCGGCGGCGATCCCAACCGCGATATCGCGCGCATCCGCGACGTCGAGGCGCACCGGCCGAAAGCCGAACGCATCCTCTACGACGTCAACCGCGCCTGGACCCGCCAGCAGGCGCTGCAGGTGATGCGGGCGACCGAAGACCTCGGCGTCATGTACGAGCAGCCCTGCGAAACACTGGACGACATCGCCGCCCTCCGCCCACTTCACGCAGCGCCCGTCAGCGTCGACGAAAGCCTTGTAACGCTGCAGGACGCCACGCGTATTGCACGGGACGGGCTGGCCGAGGTCTTCGGCCTCAAGCTGAACCGTGTCGGCGGCCTCACCCGCGCGGCCCGGATGCGCGACATCGCATTGGCCCATGGGATCGACATGTTCGTTATGGCAACCGGCGGCAGCGTACTGGCCGATACCGAGGCGCTGCACCTCGCCGCCACCATCCCGCCCGAGCACCTGCTCGGCGTTTGGGCCTGCCAAGACATGCTGACCGACGACATCGCTCCCGGCCGCGGCCCGCGCGCCACGAACGGTCACCTGCATTTGGCCGACGCCCCCGGCCTCGGCGTGCACCCAGACGAACACCTACTCACCAAGGTCGCCACCTATGCCTGACGCCTCCACCCACGCCGCGCTTACGCAACGAAGCCCAACCGGCGAGATGAGGATCAAACGCCTCCGCCTCTGGCACGTGCCTTTGACCAGCCACGCGACCTACCACATGGCTGCCGGCAAAACCTGCGCTACGGTCGACACCGTGGTGTTGGCCGTCGACACCGACACTGGGTTGACCGGTTGGGGCGAGGTCTGCCCTATCCCGCATTACCTGCCCGCCTATGCCAAGGGTGTCGCCCCGGCCTTGGCCGAGATGGCGCCCGTAATCCTCGGCGCCGACCCCATCGGCCCCGAGGCGCTGATGGCCCGCCTCGACGCTCACCTGCCCGGGCACGCCTACGCCAAGTCGCCCATTGACATCGCGCTCTGGGACCTGACCGCGCAAGCCGCCGGCCTCCCGCTCTACGCGCTGCTCGGCGGAAGACGCCAAGCCGACTTGCCGCTCTACCACTCGATCACCTGCATCGCGCCCGACGAGATGGCCCGCATCGCCAAGGACGCCCAGGCGCAAGGCATCGCTCAGTTCCAGGCCAAACTCGGCGCCGATGACGACTGGCAAGCGGACGTGGAACGCCTGAGAAAAGTCCGCGAGGCCGTCGGCCCCGGCCCGTTGGTCTATGGCGACTGGAATTGCGGCGCCGACCGGCTGACTGCCACCCGCGTCGCCCGCGCCGTCCGCCATCTCGACGTGATGATCGAACAGCCCTGCCCCACGCTCGACGACTGCGCCGCCGTGCGCGCCGCCTCGGGTCTGCCGATGAAGCTCGACGAACTCGTCCACGACACCGCCACCCTGCTCGAGGCCCAGCGGATGGGCATCCTCGACGCCTACGCGCTGAAACTCTCGAAATTCGGCGGCCTGACCCCTGCGCGCCAAGCCCGCGACCTTGCCCCCTATCTCGGCGCGAAGATGTGCGTCGAATGCACCTGGGGCTCCGACATCGTCACCGCCGCCGGCCTGCATCTCGCCGCGGCCACCGACCCGCATTACCTACTCAACACCTGCGACCTCTCCGGCTACGTCGCCCCACGCCTCGCTCCCGACGCGCCAACTCGAAAGAACGGCCGCATCGCCCCGCCCGGCGGCCCCGGCCTCGGCATCACCCCCGACCTCGACCTCCTCGGCCCCCCGCACGAAATCTATGACTGACGGGCTCCTTCATCTGGCCTCAAATATCCCGGGGGAGCGCGAGGGGGCTGGCCCCCTCGCCCCGGTCGACGCGCCGAAGGCGCGGCGAAACCAAAAGGACTGACCCATGCTCAAACTCCACAGCCAGGACGACTGGATTCAGCGCGCCGCAGAGGTCCTCCCCGCCGCCGGTTTCGGCAATTTCGACCCCGGCATCATCATCCGCTCCGGCCAGGCCGCCCGCGTGACTGACGAGGACGGCCGCGACTATGTCGATTACCTGATCGGCTCCGGCCCGATGCTCCTCGGCCACGGCCACCCGGAAGTGTTGGAGGCAATCTTCGAACAACTGCCCACTGGCCTTACCTTCTTCGCCACCAACGCCAAGGGCGTCGAGCTGGCCGAGGAAATCGCCGCAGCGGTGCCTTGCGCCGAACAGGTCCGCTACGTCTCCTCCGGAGGCGAGGCCGACATGTACGCCATGCGCCTCGCCCGCGCCTATACCGGCCGCGACAAGATCCTCAAATTCGAAGGTGGCTATCACGGCATGTCGGCCGAAGCGCAGATGTCGCTGGCACCAAGCCATCTGGCCAACTTCCCGCAGGCGGTGCCCGACAGTGCCGGCATCCCCGACAGCGTGCGCGCCGGAATGTTGATCGCCCCTTTCAACGACATCGACTTCGTCCGCTCACTGATCACCGAACATGGGGCCGATATCGCCGCCATCATCGTCGAACCGCTGCAGCGCATCATCCCGCCCGCGCCCGGCTTCCTGCAGGCCCTGCGCGAAGAATGCACCAGGCACGGCATCCTGCTGATCTTTGACGAGATCGTCACCGGCTTCCGCTTCGCCTATGGCGGCGCGCAGGAGCATTACGGCGTCATCCCCGACATCGCCACCTTGGGCAAGATCATCGGCGGCGGCTTCCCGCTCGCCGCCATCGCCGCCAGCAGGGATATCATGAAGCATTTCGACAAGGCTCAGGTCGGCGCCGACGGTTGGCTGATGCAGCTCGGCACGCTGTCGGGCAATCCCGTCGCCGCCGTCGCGGG
>JASJCA010000201.1 GCA_030066215.1 Rhodobacter sp.
CCGATACCTGATTCGGTCACTTTGTTCGAAGAATTGGGGTAAGGGTTTTTCCCTTTTGTTGAATTCTTCAGCAGCATATGCATAAATTGCCTCTTCGTTAGTCACGAATTTCCCAACAGCATCCACTGGAAGCCGCAAAACATAATTCTCATCTTTAACGACAGGGATGATTCCCAGTTTATAAGACGGATTCAGAAACTCCAATTCAACAAGGTCCATGTTCGTGACTGCCGCAACTTGCTCCAAGGAGATCATTTTCTTCACTCGAATCGTGTCCGTGGCGATGTACGGATATCGGGGCCCACTGCTTTTAAAACCATGTTCATCGGCATATTCAAAAATGTACATGGTCGCCAAAAATGCTGGCACATAACCGGCTGTTTCACGTGGCAAATGATGCCTGATGTTCCAGTAATTTGTTTTACCTCCTGAACGACGAAT
The DNA here is from genome assembly GCA_030066215.1 of Rhodobacter sp. Lineage (GTDB taxonomy): Bacteria > Pseudomonadota > Alphaproteobacteria > Rhodobacterales > Rhodobacteraceae > JASJCA01. The sequence continues at coordinate 442 of JASJCA010000201.1, forward strand.
CGCCTTCGAAACATTGCCGGGGCCACTGTTATAAGCCGCTAAGGCAAGATCCCAATCGCCCAAGCTTTTGTAAAGGCTAGAGAGGTATTTTGCCGCTGCTTCGGTCGCCATTAGCGGATCTGAGCGCTCATCCACATAAGAACTTACCTCCAGGCCAAATAATCTTCCGGTAGAGAACATAAATTGCCATAGGCCGGTTGCTCCTACTCGTGATACTGCTCTCGGATTCAAGGCAGATTCTACGATTGCCAGGTATTTCATCTCAAGAGGAAGTCCCTGACGGTCCAACTCTTCTTCAAACATTGGGAAATAGTAATCGCTCAGCGCCATAAGACGAGCCATTGTCTTTCTTCTGTTCTTCAAATATCCTTTTATAACACTCTCGAGAGAAGGATTATACTCTACATGAAACGGAGTTCGGGCGTCGAGTTCTTTTAAGCGGGCTTTCAGTACTTCGGTTGGTAGCTCCTCATATTCAACCGGCTCAAATTCCATTTCGGTGATCGAGCCGTATATTTCCTCGAAAAGATTGTTGTTGTACAAAGCAGACAGCCACATTGAGTCCATCTCTCTCGCCCTAGCATTGTCCTCAAGGGCAAAGACAATTGTATCCCTTGATTGAGTTGTAACCACTGTCGTGGGCAGATCACTTCCCAGGTCCTTGATCGCGATAGTATCTGTAACCGTGATAGTGTTAGTTGACAGGGAATCCACACTTTGGTTAGCCTCAGGTTTAGAGTTGGTCAGCTCCTGGCCATACAAAATGGAGTTCAGAAATAGTAAGCAGGCAAATAAAAGCAGGTTCTTCATGAGATAATAACGAGGCAATTGCTATGAAATTTTGATAAATGTATGAATTCTATTTCTTTATCACAGTAGTAATTACAGGCGTTGACATTTCATTAAGAAAAATTTCGATAAAATAGAGGCCATTTTCCGAGGGTAAATAATAGTCTAAGAAACGGGAATTTTTAAAATTAAGAGATGAGATTTGCTGTCCCAAAACGTTTCGAATCACAAGCTTTCCTGAAGCAGAATCCCCAAGGTCTATTCGGATCTCTCCTGAAGAGGGATTAGGGGCTATGGCAATTTCTAAACCTTCCGAAATATCCTCCACGCCTAGTGTCTGGCCCAATCTAACGATGAAACTATCACGCAAACCATTGGATTCTAGTTCAAACATTCCAGCGCCCGGGTCAAAATCACAGGTCTCAAAGTATTTACCTGCTACCAACACATCGCCATTATTGCCCAAAGATATTGCGTTAGTTCCGGCAGGGAATTCTCCATTGAGCCCGCCAATTTGTTTTGCCCAGCGAAGATTCCCTGATGGGCCTAATTTACAAACAAATACATCGGTGTCGTCAAAGGCTGTTAGTTCAAAAGTGCCACTATTGGGGTCGAAATCAACCGTTTCCTCGAACCTTCCAGTGAGGTAAATTCGGTTAGAAGTATCCACAGTCAAAGATCCTACTCCATCAAGGCCCGCTCCGCCAAATTGCCTGGCCCAAATAAATTCTCCATTGGTGTCCAGTTTCACGAGATAAACATCGCTGTCTCCATTGCTGGTCAGCTCAGTTGATCCTGATCCATAATTGAAATCAACTGTGTTTGTAAAACCTCCGGTGATGTACACATGATCATCACTAAAAATCACAGCTTTCTCGGCGTACTCATTTCCCTCACTTCCATAGGTTTGAGCCCATTCAAAATTTCCATCTGAGTCGAGTTTTACTATGAATCCGTCTGAGGAATTGTCCACAGAGTTAATCACATTTGTGCCGGAACCTGGATCGAAATCGCAATCCCCTAAATAAACACCTGAAGTGTAAACCCCACCCGAAGTATCCGTGCTCACATGTAAGGGCCAGATCAACAGGTCTCCCGATAACTGTTTGGCCCAGATAAAATCTCCTTGGTTGGTTAACTTACAGATGAAGCCATCATAGAAAGAAGGAAGGCTGGTGTCCTCCAGTAAAAAATCACCCGGTCCCGGATCAAAATCCACGGTTCCGTAAAACCATCCAACAAGCAACAGGTCACCGTCAGCATCCATATTCACTAAACGTAAATATGTGTATCCATCGATAGACCTGATGTGCCTTACCCATTCGAACGAACCATTTGCGTCTAAACGAAGTAAATAAGCATCTTGATCTCCTTCCGATGTTAGCTCAGCAACTCCGGCTCCAGGGTCAAAATCTACGGAGCCTTGGAAATTTCCGGACACATACATATCACCCGAAGCAGGGTCCAACTCGATAGATCGAATTGCTACTGTTGTACTATTGTCAATCTGCAGTGCCCATAAAAATTCCCCTTGGGCATTTAATTTTAGTATGAATGAATCAATACTTCCTCCGGCTGTTAACTCAAATATCCCAGGCCCGGGATCAAAGTCCACGGTTCCTTCAAACCGGCCTGATGCATAAATATTCCCGGACTGATCGACCACTAAATCTTCGATATCATCCTGTTCAATCCCGCCGAACGAAACCGCCCATTGAAACTCAGCGTCCTGAGCAGTTAATAATTGGAACGCGCACAAAGCAAGCAGGAGTAACGAAGTCTTCTTCATAGGATTTTCAGAGTTAAATATTTTCTAGGTAAGGATTGCCTCGATCCCGGGCAGCGTCTTGCCTTCGAGCATCTCTAGCATAGCGCCGCCACCAGTTGAAACATAGCTTACTTTATCGCCAAATTTGAATTGCTTGACCGCCGCGACAGAATCACCTCCTCCAACAAGTGAAAATGAACCTGCAGCAGTTGCCTCCGATATTGCCTCACAAACCCCGATGGTTCCGTTGGCAAAATTGGGCATTTCGAATACTCCAACCGGACCGTTGAACAATATGGTTTTAGAATTCTTGATCACATCAGCAAATTTTGCCCTGGTTTGCGGCCCCGCATCAAGACCCATCCAGTTATCAGGAATCTCCATAATATCGCAGGTCTGTGTATTAGCATCGTTATTGAAATCATCGGCGATAACCGTGTCAACCGGAAGATGCACCGCAACGCCCTTTTCCTGGGCCGACTTTAAAATATCGAGCGCCAAATCTTGTTTGTCTTCTTCAACCAAAGAGTTTCCGATCTGTCCGCCCTGTGCCTTTGCAAAGGTAAATGCCATTCCACCACCGATGATCAAATTATCTACTTTATCGAGGATATTTTCAATCACCGTTATCTTGGAAGACACTTTGGCACCTCCGATGATAGCCGTAATTGGAGCTTCACCATCGCTCAAAACTTTGTTTACATTTTCTATTTCTGAAGCTAGCAAGTTTCCGAAGCACTTATTCTCAGGAAAGAATTGTGCGATGACAGCTGTCGAGGCATGTGCGCGATGCGCAGTTCCGAAGGCATCATTTACGTAGATATCGCCAAGCTCAGAGAGCTGCTTCGCAAAATCAACATCACCCTTTTTCTCTGAATCGTGATATCTTAAATTCTCAAGCAATAAGATCTCCCCGGGATTGAGGTTGGTCACAGCATCTGATGCTTCTTGTCCAACACAATCCGACGCGAACTTAACGTGAACTCCAAGCACATCTGATGCCGTTTCTACAATGTTCTTCAATGAAAATTCAGGCTCACGGTTTTTTGGTCGGCCCAGGTGAGACATTAATACGCAACTGCCTCCATCCTCTAAAACCTTTATAATGGTAGGCTTGGCTGCTTCGATCCTGGTTGTGTCGGTAACCTGCAGGTCATCATTTAATGGTACATTAAAATCAACACGAATGAGTGCCTTTTTATCTCTAAAATTGAAGTCGTTTATTGTTTTCATCGCATGTATTTTGAGGCACAAAGATACTCTAAAGTCTATTGAATTACCGCATCAATTTCAGCCCTCTCATATTCTTCCAAAATCCGTAGCTTTGTGCATGGATTTTTCTGAAATAATCGGGCACGAACACATAAAATCCCATCTTAAAACTACCCTTCAAAATGGCAGGGTAGCGCACGCCCAATTGTTTTCCGGACTTAGCGGGAGTGGTTTGCTGCCACTCGCTCTGGCCTATGCTAAAGAAATTCTCTGCGATAAACACGAAAAAGGTTCGGATGCCTACATCCGTTGTTCCAATAATGTAGCTAATCTTACCCATCCTGACCTGCATTTCGCTTTCCCGGTGAATACAAATGATACCGTCAAGAAAAATCCGGTATCCAGCTCATTTTCAGAGGAATGGAGGTCTTTTGTTAATGAAAATGCTTATGGTTCGTTATTCAACTGGTTCCAGTTATTGGGCATTGAAAATAAGCAAGGGAACATCAGCGTGAGGGAGGCAGAGGAGATCTCAAAAAAGCTCGCTCTCAAATCTTACGAAGGGGGTTACAAGGTGATGATAATCTGGATGGCAGAAAAAATGAATACCGAATGCGCGAATAAGATCTTGAAGTTGGTCGAGGAACCTCCTGAGAAAACAGTTTTGTTATTACTAACCGAACAAGAGGAAAAGATAATCAAGACCATTCACTCCCGATGTCAGAGGCTTCATATTCCACTCCTTTCTGAAAATGACATCGCACAAACGCTGATCGAAAAACATGAAGTTTCTGTGCCAGTGGCTAAAAAAGTAAGCCGACAAGCACACGGTGATTTCAATAAAGCGCTGCACATTATTGGCAAAGATGATGAAGATTCTGTCTTCGAGGGTTGGTTTGTTCTTTGGGTACGAACCGCATTCAAGGCCAAGGGTAACAAAAAATCGATCCAGGAACTCTTAAGTTGGAGCGATATGATGGCTGGAAAAGGAAGGGAGACACAAAAGAATTTCCTTTCATATTGCATGGAGCTATTCCGACAAGCGCTTCTAAAAAATTACAAGGCGGATGAGCTCATTTATTTCGAAACTTCCGATCCAAAATTCAATTTGGAAAGAT
>JASJCA010000026.1 GCA_030066215.1 Rhodobacter sp.
CTCCAGACCTCCCCGAGATATTTTTGGCCAGATGAAGCAGGAGAGCCGGTTGGGGGCGCGGTCGGTTCTTGCTGTTTGGTGGGGTCGGGGCGGAGTTGGGTCAAAGTTGCGCGACATGGGGGCGCAGGGAATTGGCCTTCGCGCGCGGCGCGCCTATCATCCGGTGCATGATCGTGGAGATGGGACATTTCGCGCTGATCCTCGCTTTCGTGGTGGCGATCGTGCAGGCGGTGGTGCCGCTGGTCGGGGCGCAAAAGGGCTGGCGCGGGTGGATGGCGGTGGCCGAGCCCGCGGCCACGGCGCAATTTCTGTTGACCGGGGCGGCGTTCGCGGCGCTGACCTATGCCTTCGTGGTGTCGGATTTCTCGCTGCGGCTGGTGGTGCTGAATTCCCATACCGACAAACCGATGCTCTACAAGGTGACCGGCGTTTGGGGCAACCACGAGGGATCGCTGCTGCTCTGGGTTTGGATCCTGACGCTGTTCGGGGCCTGCGCGGCCTGGTTCGGCGGCGGCCTGCCGCCGGGACTACGGGCCAGGGTGCTGGCGGTGCAGTCGGCGGTGGCGGTCGCGTTTTTCGCTTTCATTCTATTCACTTCGAACCCGTTCTTGAGGTTGGAAGTTCCGCCGATGAACGGCCAGGACCTCAACCCGCTGTTGCAGGACCCGGGCCTCGCCTTTCATCCGCCATTCCTCTATCTGGGCTATGTGGGTCTCTCGATGTCGTTTTCCTTCGCGGTGGCGGCGCTAATCGAGGGGCGGGTTGATGCGGCCTGGGGCCGGTGGGTGCGGCCCTGGACGCTCGCCGCCTGGCTGTTTCTGACCATCGGCATCGCGCTTGGGTCCTGGTGGGCCTATTACGAGCTGGGCTGGGGCGGTTTCTGGTTCTGGGATCCGGTGGAAAACGCCAGCTTCATGCCATGGCTGATCGCGGCGGCGCTGTTGCATTCGGCGATCGTGGTGGAAAAGCGCGAGGCGCTGAAGGCCTGGACGATCCTGCTGGCGATCCTGGCCTTCGGGTTTTCGTTGATCGGGGCGTTCATCGTGCGCTCGGGCATCCTGACGTCGGTCCACGCCTTCGCCAACGACCCCGAGCGCGGGGTCTATTTGCTGGCGATCACCGCGATTTTCATGGGCGGCGCGCTGGTGCTCTACGCCGCCCGGGCCGGCGCGATGGAGGCCAAGGGTATCTTCGCCACGCTCAGCCGCGAATCGGCGCTGGTGGCCAACAACGTGCTGCTCGCTGTGGCGTGCTTCGTGGTCTTCATCGGCACCATGTGGCCGCTGATCGCCGAGATGTTCTTTGACCGCAAGCTGTCGGTCGGCCCGCCGTTCTTCGACGCGGCCTTCACCCCGTTCATGGTGGCGCTGGCGGCGATCCTGCCGATCGGGGCGCTGATGCCGTGGAAGCGCGCCCGGCTGGGCCGGGTGATGGCACCGTTATGGGGTGTGCTGGCGCTGTCGGTGGCGGCGGGGGCCTTGGTCTGGGCGCTGCAGACCGGGCGCTCGGCGCTGGCGCCGGTGGGTATGGTGCTGTTCGTCTGGCTGGTCGGCGGCGCGACGGCGGAGCTGTGGCAACGCGCCGGGCGCGGCGGCGCGGGCGCCAAGCTGCGTCGGCTCATGCGGTTGCCGCGCGCGGATTGGGGCAAGGCGGTGGCGCATGCGGGCCTCGGCGTCACGATCTTCGGCATCGCCGCCCTGACCGCCTGGCAGGTCGAGGACATCCGCATCGCGCAGCCCGGCGAACGCTATGCCGTCGGCGCCTATGAGGTCGAGCTTCACGGGGTCGAGCGGGTGCGGGGGCCGAATTACCTGTCGACCATGGCGGATATTTCGGTGTTTCGCGGCGGGCGCGAGGTGGCGCGGCTTTCCCCCGAAAAGCGCGACTATCCGGTGGCGCAGATGCCCACCACCGAGGCGGCGATCGACAACGGCGTGTTCCGCGACCTCTATCTGGTGATCGGCGATGCGCAGGCGGGCGGCGGCTGGACCGTGCGCAGCTTCATCAAGCCGTTTGCCAACTGGATCTGGGCCGGGGCGATCATCATGTCGCTGGGCGGTGTCCTCAGCCTGACCGACCGGCGGTTCCGGGTGGCGGCGGGCGCGCGGAAGGCGCCGGCGGGGGCGGTGCCGGCGGAATGAGGCGGCTGGTGTTGATCCTGTGCCTGCTGGCGGCGCCGGTCTGGGCGGTGGAGCCCGACGAGGTGCTGGACGATCCGGCCCTGGAGGAACGTGCGCGGGAGCTGTCGAAGGGCCTGCGCTGCCTGGTCTGCCGCAACGAGAGCATCGACGAATCGAATGCCGAGCTGGCCAAGGACCTGCGAGTTCTGGTGCGCGAGCGGCTGGTGGCCGGCGACAGCGACACCGAGGTGATCGACTTCGTCGTCGCACGCTACGGCGAATACGTGCTGCTGAGGCCGACGGCGACCGGATCGAACCTCGCCCTTTGGGTGGCGGGCCCGGCGATGCTGCTGCTGGCGCTGCTGATTGCGGTGCTCTACGTGCGCCGCCGCGGGGCGCCGGCACCGGCAGAGGCGCTGTCGGCCGAGGAAGAGGCGCGGCTGAAGCGGATTTTGAACGAGTGACGAAGCGTTCCTCTTTCGGTTCCTGACCGCGCCGCTATGCTCTGCCGCGACAGGGGGCGGAGCGCACCATGGACTACCAGACGATCACCTACGAACGGACCGGCGGCCTTGCGGTCGTGACGCTGAACCGGCCCGACGTGATGAACGCGCTCAACACCCAGATGCGGGCCGAGCTGTTCCATGCGGTCAAGGAGGCGGCGGGCACGGCGCGGGCGCTGGTGCTGACCGGGGCCGGGCGGGCGTTCTGCTCGGGCCAGGATCTGGGCGACCGGGCCAATGCGGCGAATGTCGATCTGGAGCGGACGCTCAGGGACGAATACGAGCCGTTGCTGCGGGCGATCTACGACAGTCCGATCCCGACCGTGGCGGCGGTGAACGGCGCCGCGGCGGGGGCGGGGGCGAATATCGCGCTGGCGGCGGATGTGGTGATCGCCGCCGAGTCGGCGGTCTTTCTGCAGGCGTTTGCGCGGATCGGGCTGATCCCGGATGCCGGCGGGACCTATTGGCTGCCGCGCCAGATGGGGTTTGCCAAGGCGATGGGGGCGGCCCTGTTCGCCGAGCCGGTGACCGCGCGGCAGGCGGCCGATTGGGGCATGATCTGGGAGGCGGTGCCGGACGCCGAGTTCGACGCGCATTGGCGGGCCCGGGCCGAGGCTCTGGCGAAAGGGCCTACGGCGGCCTATGCCCGCGCCAAGCAGGCGCTGCGCGGGACCTACGGCAACGACCTCGACCAGCAGCTGGCGCTCGAGGCGCATCTGCAGGGCGAATGCGGCAAGACCCGGGACTTTCAGGAGGGTGTAATCGCGTTCCTGGAAAAACGCCCGCCGCATTTCGAGGGGCGGTAGCGGAGTGGACGGAATTGTTCTGGAGCGGGAGTATAAACATTGCGCGGGCCGGGTTAACAGCGCCGAAGGCGCCCCGGCCCAGCGGCGGCCCGCCCCGGTGGGCTGCCGCTTTGGCTGTCCTGAGCGCATAGCTCACATGGAAGATGTACCTTGCTGCCATAAAAGCACGCCGTTCAGAGGTCGCCGCGGCATCCCGCGGGCCGCCGCTGAGCCGTGCGGGCAAAAGTACCCGAGGGCCAAGTCAGGGTCCGTGAACCGACCGCGACTACCCACCCCCAGCCACGCTTGAACGCCACCGCAATTCCGCTAGCGTGCGGGGACGGATCGGCCCGCGCCGTGCGGGCCCGCGGATTGGGAAGCGTCGGATTGCCATGGTCGAAGCGCGCGAAGAAATCATCGAGAATTTCTACCGGATCCGGCGCATGCTCGGCTATTTGGGCCTCGTCCTGCCCTTCACGCTGATCTTCGGCGGACTGTCCTTCGGCTTCGCCGAGCCGTCGATCAGCGACTACTACCACTCGCTGATGCGCGACATCTTCGTGGGCATCATCTTTGCCATCGGCGTGTTCCTGCTGTGTTATACCGGGTTCCGGCCCCGCGGCAGCGAGCGGTTTTCCGACGACCTGGTGACCACCCTGGCGGGGATTTCGGCGCTGCTGGTGGCCTTCGTGCCCAATCGCGGCACTCTCAATGCCTCGCTGGAGCCGCAGGCACTGGCGCAGCATCTGTTCGGGGTCACGGTCTGCGACTACACCCACCATCTGGCGGCGGGGACGTTCCTGCTGTCGATGGCCTATCTCAGCGGCCTGCGGTTTGCCCGCACCGCGAAACCGATGCGCCGCTGGATCTACCGCGCCTGCGCCTGGATCATCCTGGCGGGGTTCGTCGGCACATGCATCTCGGCCGCGTTGCGCAAGATCGGCACGCCCGAGCAGACCGCCTTCGTGATCGACAACCAGCTGGTGTTCTGGTTCGAGGCGCTCGGGGTCTGGGCGTTTTCCATCGCCTGGCTTGTGAAGGGCTATCGCGACCGGCAGACCTTGCGTGCCGCGCCGCCGGGACCGGCCGAGGCGGCCTGAGGGATCACTCGCGCGCGGCGATCTGGTTGGCAAAATCGTGGTTCTTGTCGCGGTGCCCGGCCTCGTCTGCGCGGATCACCAGGACGACGTCGCGCAGGCGGGCGTCGTGCGGCAGGCCCCAATAGTCTTTGGCGATCTGCGGCGCGGGCACGTTTTCGGCCCGGCCGGCGTCGATTTCTTCCAGATAGTGGGTGTAACTGACCACCGCCTCTTCCTCGAGATAGCCGACCAGCCGGTGCGCGGTGCGGGGGGCGAAGAGGTAGAGGAAGAAGTAGAAATTGTAGAATATGGCCTGGGCGATCATGATGATGAAGCGTTCCAGGCGCGTGGGCTCGGCGATGTGGATGAAGGTCATCAGGTGCATGCGCTCGTTGTCGGCCTCGTCGATCAACTCCTTGATCCAGCCCTGGTCGTCGCGGATGTGGCGGATCGCTTTCAGGTGCTGCAGAAGGCCCCCGACCATGCCCGGTACGGCGGCGACGGTTTCCAACACCACGGCGCGGTGGCCGTAGCGGTTGGCGAAGAACCGGTCGGCGAAGAAGCGCATGATCCTGACCGTGCGATAGGCGATCCGGTCGTGGATGTCGCGCGGGACATGGTGGCTCTTTTCGAGCGTGTTCGGGTCGGTCGACCGCATGGTTTGGTCCTGTCTTTCCTTCCGGAATAGTTAGGCGATGCGGCCGCGTTTTCACCGCTGCTGCGCTGCGGCAAAAGCGCAGTCTGCGGGTCAGGTATTTCCGGGCCGGGGCAGTGCGAAATAGACGCTGTCGGACCATTCGCCGCCGACGCAGAACGTGTTCTGCGCAAAGCCGGTGACGCGAAACTCCAGGCGGGTGAGCAGGCCGATCGAGCGGAAGTTCCGAGGGTCCGCATCGGCGGTGATCTGGGGAAGGTCGGTGCTGGCCCAAACATGTTCGATTACGGCTTGCACCGCCTCCGTGGCAAAGCCTTGGCCCCAGAAATCGGGGTGCAGAATGAACCCGATCTCGGTCCCTGTGTGGATGCCGCCAAGGCCGATGACCGTGTCCTCGTGGTCGAAGACGAGGTAGGTGTTCAGGTCCGGATTCTTGAGCTTGGAAAGCGTCCGGCGGGTGTCGTCCGGGGTCTGATGCGGCAGGTTCGACCAGTAACGCATTGCACGCGGATCACTGAAGATGCCGAAGAGCGGCGCAAGGTCGTCGTCTTGCGCCGCCCGCAGGGTCAGCCGGTCGGTCGTGAGGCGGGTCAGCGGTTTTCCACGTCCACGTAGTCGCGCATCACGTCGCCCTGGTAGAGCTGACGCGGGCGGCCGATCTTGTGGGCGGGGTCCTCGAGCTGTTCCTTCCACTGCGAGATCCAGCCGACGGTGCGCGAGAGCGCGAAGATCGGGGTGAACATCGACGTCGGGAAGCCCATCGCCTCGAGGATGATGCCCGAATAGAAGTCGACGTTGGGGAACAGCTTTTTGTCGGCGAAATAGGGGTCGGCGAGCGCGGCGGCCTCGAGCTCTTTGGCGACCTGCAGGGTCGGGTTGTTGTCGATGCCCAGAAGCTCCAGCACCTCATCGGCGGATTGCTTCATCACCTTCGCGCGGGGGTCGAAGTTCTTGTAGACCCGGTGGCCGAAGCCCATCAGCCGGAACGGGTCGTCGCGGTCTTTGGCGCGGTCGATGAACATCGGGATCCGATCGGGCGAGCCGATCTCGCGCAGCATCTCCAGGCAGGCCTGGTTGGCGCCGCCATGGGCCGGACCCCAGAGGCAGGCGATTCCGGCGGCAATACAGGCGAAGGGGTTGGCGCCGGAGGAGGAGGCGAGGCGGACGGTCGAGGTCGAGGCGTTCTGCTCGTGGTCGGCATGCAGGGTGAAGATCCGGTCCATCGCACGGCTCAGGATCGGGTTGACCTCGTAGTCCTGGGCCGGGACCGCGAAACACATGCGCAAGAAGTTCGAGGCGTAATCAAGGTCGTTGCGCGGATAGACGAAGGGCTGGCCGATCGAGAACTTGTAGGCCCATGCGGCGATGGTGGGCATTTTGGCGATCAGCCGGATCGAGGCGACCTCGCGCTGCCAGGGGTCGGCGATGTCGGTCGAGTCGTGATAGAATGCCGACATCGCGCCGACGACGCCGACCATGATCGCCATCGGATGCGCATCGCGCCGGAAACCGCGGAAAAAGTAGGTCATCTGCTCGTGGAGCATCGTGTGGTTGGTCACGCGGCTCTCGAAGTCCTCGAGCTGCTCGGCTGAGGGCAGTTCGCCGTAGAGCAGCAGATAGCAGACCTCGAGATAATGCGATTTCTCGGCCAGTTGGTCGATCGGGTAGCCGCGGTGCAGCAGCTCGCCCCTGTCGCCGTCGATATAGGTGATCGTCGAATCGCAGGACGCGGTCGAAGTGAAGCCGGGATCGTAGGTGAAAACTCCGCCCTGGGCATAGAGCTTGCGGATGTCGATCACGTCCGGCCCAGCTGTCGGCGAATGCATCGGCAGCGTCAGCTGCTTGTCGTCAAAGCTGAGGGTCGCGGTCTTGTTGCTGATCGTCATCGTCATGCCTTTCCTCACGGGGGCCGCGCCTGGGGGCGGGCGTGGTCTCGGTGGACGGGCTGGTGTGGTCAGCCCGTAGCGTCAGCGATCCGTGCAAGCGTTTCCTCACGGCCGATGACGAGCATCATGTCAAAGACACTGGGGGACACCGTGCGCCCGGCCAAAGCGGCTCTGAGAGGCTGCGCCAGCTTGCCAAGCTTGGTGCCTTTCGCCTCGGCCAGCTGGGTCACGACCTGTTCCAGCGTGTCGCGCGACCAGCTAGCATTTTGCAGGTGCGGCGTCAATTCTGACAGTATACCACGGGATACCGAATCCAATGCCTTGGCCGCGCGTTCGTCCGGTTTGAAGGGCCGCTCGGCGAGGATAAAGTGTGCCTTTTCAAGAAGTTCCGGAAAGGTGCGGGCGCGGTCTTTGAGGCAATACATCGCACGTCCAAGCCCGTCCTTTTGCGTCTTCATCAGGGTGTCTTGATCCGACGCGGCGAGATAGGCGTCGATTTCTGCTACGAGTGCAGCATCGTCCGATTGGGCGATGTGCTGGCCCGATAGGTTTTCCAGTTTCTTGGTGTCGAAGCGGGCCGGCGCGCGGCCGATGCCACCCAAATCGAACCACTCCCGCGCCTGGGCGTCAGTAAAAAACTCGTCGTCGCCGTGGGACCAGCCCAGCCGGGTCAGGTAGTTGCGCATGCCCGAGGCCGAGTAGCCCATCGCCTGGTAGTCCTCGACCCCCAGCGCGCCATGGCGCTTCGACAGCTTTTTGCCGTCGGGGCCGTGGATCAGCGGGATATGCGCCCAAACCGGTACGACCCAGCCCATCGCATCGTAGATCAGCATCTGCCGAGCGGCGTTGTTGAGATGATCGTCGCCGCGGATCACATGGGAGACGCCCATGTCGTGGTCGTCGACGACAACGGCATGCATGTAGGTCGGCGTGCCGTCCGAGCGCAGCAGGATCATGTCGTCGAGTTGGTCGTTGCGGATCGTCACGTCGCCTTGGACCTGGTCGGCGATCACGGTTTCGCCGTCTTGCGGCGCCTTGATGCGGATCACGAAGGGTGCGTCGGGAAGCGTCGCGGGGTCGGCGTCGCGCCAGGGCGAGCGGAACAAGGTAGAGCGGCCGTCGGTCTTCGCCTGTTCGCGGTAGGTAGCGATTTCTTCCTGTGTAGAAAAGCACTTATAGGCCTTTCCTAACATCAGGAGTTGTTGCGCCACCTCGGCGTGCCGATCCTTGCGCGCGAACTGGCTGACCGCCTCTCCGTCCCAGTCGAGGCCGAGCCAGGTGAGCCCGCGAAAGATTGCCTCGGTCGCGTCAGGCGTGGATCTGGCGCGGTCGGTGTCCTCGATCCGCAGCAGAAAGCGGCCGCCCCGGCCGCGGGCATAGAGCCAGTTGAAGAGCGCCGTGCGCGCGCCGCCGATATGCAGATATCCGGTGGGCGAGGGGGCGAAACGAGTGACGACAGGGCCGTCTTGCATGGCGGATTTAACCTTCTGGAAACCACGATCGGGCTAGGTGCGGGCTCTAGTCAATCGAGCCGGAGAGGACAAGAGTGGCGCCGATCCGTAGTGTCCGGCAGGCGCTCGACGCGCAGCGTGGCCACCTGTTTCCCTGGGTTCCGGTGGCGATCGGGATCGGGGTCGGGCTTTATTTCGCCCTGCGGGTCGAACCGGGGCTCGCCGCCTATGCCGTGGCCGGGCTTGGCGCAGTAGTGCTGGCGGCGGCGGCTTGGCGCTGGCGGGGCTTGGCGCCGATCTACGTGATGCTCTGCCTCGGTGTGGTCGGGTTCGGCTTGGCCGGGCTGCGGGCGCATCTGGTGGCCGCGCCGCTGCTCGACTTCCGCTACTATGGGCCCATCGAAGGCCGGATCGTGGCCGTCGACCGGTCGATCAGCGACAAAATCCGGCTGACGCTCGACCGGGTCGTGCTAGAGGACATGGCGCCTGCGCGGACACCGGCGCGGGTGCGGGTGTCGCTGCATGGCCAACAGGGTTTCGTGGCGCCGGAGCCGGGGCTGACGGTGATCTTGACAGGGCACCTGTCGCCGCCGCAGGGGCCGGTGGAGCCCGGCGGGTTCGATTTCCGCCGCATGGCGTGGTTCGACGGTCTGGGCGCTGTTGGCTACACAAGAAGCCCGGTGCTGGCACTGGCGCCGGCCGAGGCGGGTGCATCCGGGGTGCGCATTCACCGACTGCGAATGGTAATCTCGGCGGCGGTGCAACGGGTGTTGCCGGGCGAGCCGGGGGCGTTTGCCGCGGCGATTCTGACCGGCGACCGGTCGGGCATGGGGCGCGACACGCTGGACGCGCTCCGAGTCTCGAACCTGGCGCATCTCTTGGCGATTTCCGGGCTGCACATGGGACTTTTGACCGGCTTCGTCTTTGCCGCGATGCGGGTCTTGCTGGTTTCGCTGCCGTGGCTCGGGCTGCGGTTGCCGGTCAAGAAGGTCGCCGCCGTGGTCGCGCTGGCGGCGGGCGGTTTCTACTACGCTTTGTCGGGCGGCAATGTGGCGACCGAGCGGGCTTTTGTCATGGTAGCGGTGATGCTGTTGGCGGTGCTGGTCGACCGCCGGGCGATCACCTTGCGCGCGGTGGCGGTGGCGGCGGTGATCGTACTGGCTTTGCGCCCCGAGACACTGACCGAACCGGGCTTTCAGATGTCGTTCGCGGCGACGACGGCCTTGGTGGCTGTATTTGGGGCATTGCGCGACTGGGACGGGTTTCACGTGCCGAAACCGCTGCGCCCGGTCTTGGCCGTCGTGGTGTCCTCGGCGGTGGCCGGGGCAGCGACGGCACCGGTGGCGGCGGCGCATTTCAACCGGATCGCGGATTATGGCCTGATCGCCAACCTGTTGTCGGTGCCGCTGATGGGTGTCCTGGTGATGCCAGCGGCGGTGCTGGCGGCCGTGCTTGCGCCGATTGGGTTGTCCTGGGTTGGACTGAAGGTCATGGAACCGCCGATTCAATGGATTCTGGGCGTGGCGCATTGGGTGGCTGGGCTCGATGGCGCGGTGACACCTGTGCCGGCACCGCCAGCCGGGGTCTTGCCGATCTTTGCGCTAGGCATGCTTTGGCTGATCCTGTGGCGCGGCACTGGGCGATTGGCCGGACTGGCCCCGGCGGCGATGGCGCTGGCGGTCTGGACCCAGGTGCAACGACCGCCGATCCTCGTCGCGGATACGGGCGGGTTGGTCGGTGTGATGACCGCCGAAGGCCGCGCCCTGTCGAAACCGCGCGGCGACGGCTTCGCCGCGTTGAGCTGGTTGGAAAACGACGGCGACGGCGCCGGGCAAAGCGACGCCGCCGCGCGGGCGGGATTCGCCTCTGACGGGTCCGACCAGCATTTGACGGTGGACGGCGCGGCGATCGTGCATCTGCGTG
The DNA here is from genome assembly GCA_030066215.1 of Rhodobacter sp. GTDB lineage: Bacteria > Pseudomonadota > Alphaproteobacteria > Rhodobacterales > Rhodobacteraceae > JASJCA01. The sequence continues at coordinate 10,403 of JASJCA010000026.1, forward strand.
GGCGGGGCGCTGTGGATCGTGTGGATGCGGCCTGCCGAACCGCCGCGCTGGTGATCATCGCCAAGGCGGTCGATGCACCGCGGGGTTGTCCGCTCTTCGACGCTGGAAAGTTACGCAAAACCGGAGCTTTGGCGATCTACCCTCAGCCAAAGGGCTTGCGCCTGGTAACCGCGTCAGAGCGTGGTGGCCGGCGGCTTTGGAGTGCTCAGTAGGTGCGAATCAGCCCCACAAGACGGCCCTGCACCTGAACCTGATCGTCGCGGAACACACGGGTTTCGTAGGCCGGGTTGGCGGCCTCGAGCGCGATGGCGCCGCCCTTGCGACGAAACCGCTTCAGCGTCGCTTCGTGGCCCTCGACCAGGGCGACGACGATGTCGCCGTTATCCGCGGTCTTTCCCTCGCGGATCACCACCACGTCGCCGTCGTTGATCCCGGCATCGATCATCGAATCGCCCTTGACTTCGAGCGCATAGTGATCGGCGTTCCCTGCGATCATACTGCCGGGCACGGCGATGTTTCGGTCCGGCAGGTTTATCGCCTCGATCGGGCCGCCGGCGGCGATCCTGCCAACGATCTCGACGCTCGGCGCCGCCGGCGTGACCGGCATCGCGTTGCGCGGTGGGTCGCGGCGATCACCTTCGATCACCTGGGGTTTGAATCCGGACGGTTTTTCAAGCGCTTCGGGCAGTTTGAGGATTTCAAGAGCGCGGGCGCGGTGGGCGAGGCGGCGGATGAAGCCGCGTTCCTCCAGCGCGGTGATCAGCCGGTGGATACCGGATTTGGAGCGCAGATCCAGCGCCTCCTTCATTTCGTCGAAGGACGGCGGAACCCCGTCGCGTTTCATCCGCTTGTTGATGAAATCGAGCAATTCCAGTTGCTTCTTTGTCAGCATCGCTGTCACCCCGTTTGCCGGCGCCACGGGCGGTTGACCCGTGCGTTCGGGGAATGTTCTATGCCCGTTCTCGTTATGTGTCAACGCCTTGGCTATATCGGAATGTAATCCGTGACCTCGCCCGCCTTGCGCGCGCCATCGCCGACGGGCCGGATCAAAAGCGCATCGGCGACGCCCAAGACCGACAGAAGCGAGCTGTCCTGACGGTCGAACGGGGTCAGGCCGTCTGGCCCAAGCGTGGCGCGCATGTAGTGTTCCCGTGGCCCATTGGTTGCGATGTCGACCGCCAGCGGCGCCTGCTTGCGCGGCGCGCGATGGCAGCCCAAACCCAGCATCGCCTGAATCAGTGGAATCATGAAGATCGTCCCGCAGACCATTGACGAAACGGGATTTCCTGGAAGGCCGAGCATGGCGGAATCGCCCAGGCGGCCAGCCATCAGCGGTTTGCCCGGGCGCATGGCGATCTTGTAGAACGACCGCTCCATGCCGAGCGCGTCGGCAACCGGGGCGACCAGGTCGTGGTCGCCGACCGAGGCGCCGCCGATGGTTACGATCAGGTCGGCCCCTGCGGCCAGATCGAAACCTATGCGGAGCGACGCCTCGCTGTCGCGGGCGATCGGCAACAGCCGGACTTCGGCGCCCGCGGCCTCGGCCATCGCCTTCAGACCAAAGCTGTTCGAGGCGATGATCTGGTCCGGCGACGGCGTCTCGCCCGGCATGACCAACTCGTCGCCGGTGGCAATTAGGGCCACGACCGGGCGGCGGGCGACGGCGACCTCGGCCACGTTCATCGCCGCAAGCAGGGCGAGGTCGGCCGGCCGCAGCCGTTTCGGGGCGGGCATCTCGGCCCCGGCAGTGAAGTCTCCGCCTGCGGGGCGGATGTGCCGCGCGGTGTCCAGATCGTCGGTGAGGGTGATCGTGTCGCCGTCACGCTTGACGTCCTCTTGGATCACCACCCGGTCGGCGCCATCCGGCACCGGCGCGCCGGTGAAGATGCGCACCGCCTGGCCCGGCCCGACGGCTGCGGCGAAACGGTGGCCGGCCGCCGCCTCGCCAATGACTGTGAGGGTTGCACCCGACGAAACGTCCTGGTCGCGGACCGCATAGCCATCCATAGCCGAGGCGGCAAAGGGCGGCTGGTCGCGGAGGGCTGTGGCGGGGTCGAGCAAGACCCGGCCGGCGGCCTCGGCCAATGGAACGGTTTCGGCAGGCATCGGGCGCGACAGCGCGAAGACATGCGCAAGAGCCTCGTCGACGCTAATCACGTCGCCACGTAACGTCCTGATTTTCCGCCATCCTTCAGGATCAGGCGAATACCGCCAATGGACATGGATTTCTCGACCGCCTTGACCATGTCGTAGATCGTCAGGCAGGCGGTGGCCACCGCGGTCAGCGCCTCCATCTCGACGCCGGTTTGGCCGGTGGTCTTGACGGTGGCCTCGACCCGCAATCCGGGCAATTCGGGGTCGGGGGTGATGTCGAGCGCGACTTTGGCCAGCGGCAATGGATGGCAGAGCGGGACAAGCTCGGCGGTTTTCTTGGCCGCCATGATCCCAGCGAGCCTGGCGACGCTGGCGACATCGCCTTTCTTCGCGCGGCCCTCTGTAATTATCTCAAGGGTTTGCGAGGACATCTTGACATAGCCCTCAGCAACGGCCGTGCGCGCTGTCACCGCCTTATCCGAGACATCGACCATGTGGGCGTCGCCCTTGGCGTCGAAATGCGTCAGGTCCGCCATCAGGCGGCACCCCGGGCCGACGCGCCGGCGAGCAGATCCCTTGTGGCGGCGGTGACATCTGCCTGACGCATCAGACTTTCGCCGACCAGAAAGGCGCGCGCGCCGTGGCGAGCAAGGTCGTCGAGATCGGAGGGGGAATTGAGACCGGACTCCGAGATCAAAAGACGGTCGGCCGGCACCCGCGCGGCGAGCTGCCGGGTTGTATCAAGAGAGGTCTCGAAGGTCTTGAGATTTCGGTTGTTTATGCCCAGAAGCGGCGAGCGAAGCCGCAGCGCACGGTCGAGCTCTGCGGCGTCGTGGACCTCGATCAGCGCGTCCATGCCCCAGGCGATCGCGGCGTCCTCCAGCTCGGTCGCTTGGGCGTCCGACACGCTGGCCATGATGATCAGTATGCAGTCGGCGCCGAGTGCGCGAGCCTCGGCCACCTGGTAGGGGTCGTAGAGAAAATCCTTGCGTAGAGCGGGCAAGTCGACGGCGGCTCGCGCGGCCGTCAGGAACGCGTCGGCGCCCTGGAAGCTTGGACTGTCAGTCAGGACCGACAGGCAGGTTGCGCCGCCGTCTCGGTATGCCCGAGCCAACGCCGGCGGATCGAAGTCCGCCCGGATCAAGCCCTTGGAGGGGCTGGCCTTTTTGATCTCGGCGATCAGGCCATAGCCGGTCGCCGCAGCCTCGGCCAAGCGCGCCGCGAAGCCGCGGACCGGGGGGGCGGCCTTGGCCGCGACCTCGACCTGCGCCAAAGGTCGCTCGGCCTTGCGCGCCACGATCTCGTCCAGCTTGTAGGCCTTGATCTTGTCCAGAACCGTCTGCATGGGCCGGTCCTAGCGCGGCGGCGGCGCGAAGGGAAGGCGATTTGCACTACGCACCTATCCAGTCAATCGGGGTCTGGCCGCGCGCCACAAGCCAGGCATTCACTTGCGAGAACGGACGTGATCCGAAAAACCCGTGCCGCGCCGACAGCGGCGAGGGATGGGCGGTTTCGATCGTGAAATGCTGGGTGCCGTTGAGCACGGCGGCGGTCTGCTGCGCCTGTTTGCCACAGAGCAGGAAAGCGCGCGGGCAGGTGTCTAGGCGCTGCATGACTTGCCGGGTCAGTGCTTGCCAGCCGAGGTTGCGATGGCCGTTTGCTTGGCCGGCGGGCACGGTCAGGACGGTGTTGAGAAGCAGCACGCCTTGGCATGCCCACGGCCGAAGGTCTCCGGTTCGCGGCACGCCGCCAAGGTCTTCCCGTATCTCTTTGAAAATGTTGCGAAGAGAGGCCGGAAGTTCGACACCCGGCTCGACCGAAAACGCCAGGCCATGGGCATGGCCGGGCGTCGGATAGGGATCCTGCCCCAGGATCACGACACGGGTGTTGTCGGGTTGAGTCAATTCAAGGGCGGCGAAGACCTGCGCGGCGGGCGGAAGGATGACCTTCGTGTCGGTGCCGAGGGCCGCAGCGATGTCGGGAAGATCCTGTGCGAAAAACGGTAGGTCGCGCCAGGCGCCGAGGCGGCCGGTGTCGAGCCTCATGCGGCCGTGGTGATCCGAGCCAGTCCTTCCACCTTTTGGCGTGCGCTGCCGCTGTCGATGCTTTCTACCGCGTATTCAACGCCTTCTGGCAGTGCCTTCACCTCGTCGGCGATCAGCAGTGCCGCGGCAGCGTTCAGCAAGACCGCGTCGCGGTAGGCGCCCTTTTCGCCGGCCAAAAGCGCTTGGAACGCCAGACCGTTCTCTTCAGGCGTCCCGCCCAGAATGGAGTCGAACGGGTGGACCGGCAATCCGGCATCTTCGGGCGAAACCTCGAATTCGGTGACCGCGCCGTGATCGAGCGCAGCGACGTAGGTCGGACCGGCGATGGACAATTCGTCGGTTCCGTCGGCGCCATGGACAAGCCATGCGGCATGAGAGCCAAGCGCTTTCAGCGTCTCGGCCATAGGCCGGATCAGGTCGCGGGAAAAGGCGCCGGTCAGCTGCCGTTTGACCCCTGCGGGGTTGGTGAGCGGTCCCAGGATGTTGAAAATCGTGCGTGTGCCAAGCTCGGCCCGGGTGGGCATGACATGGGCGATCGCCGGGTGGTGCATCGGTGCCATCATGAAGCCGATACCGACGGTTTCAATCGCTTTTTCAACGACTTCCGCGCCGATCATCACGTCGATGCCAAGCTGACCGAGGGCATCTGCCGCACCGGATTTGGAGCTGAGATTGCGATTGCCGTGCTTGGCGACGGGCACCCCCGCGCCGGCCACGACAAAGGCCGTGGCGGTCGAGATGTTCAGCGTCCCTTTGCCGTCGCCACCGGTACCGACAATGTCGATGGCGCCCTCGGGCGCCGTGACGCTCTGGCATTTCGCCCGCATCACCGCGGCGGCGGCGGCGTATTCCTCGACCGTCTCGCCGCGGGTCCTAAGCGCCATCAACAGTCCGCCGATTTGGCTTGGCGTCGCCTCGCCGTCGAACAGGATCTGAAACGCCGCCTCGGCCTCTTCCCGCGTCAGAGGGCGCTCTGCGGCCGTGCCAATCAGCGGCTTCAGCGCCTCGCTCATGCCGATACCGGGATCCGGCCGAGAAAGGATTTCAACAGCTTATGACCATGTTCGGTGGCAATGGATTCGGGGTGAAACTGGACGCCTTCGATCGGCAGCTCGCGATGGCGCAGGCCCATGATCGTGCCGTCGCTGATCCAGGCCGTAATATCCAGGCAGTCCGGCAGCGACTCGCGTTCGACGACCAAGGAATGGTAGCGCGTGGCTTTCAAGGGCGACGGCAACCCTTTGAAGACGCCTAGTTTTTGATGTTCGATAGCGCCTGTCTTGCCATGCACGATTTCGCGCGCCTGAACCACGGTTCCGCCAAAGGCTTGGCCAATGGTCTGGTGGCCCAGGCACACACCCAGTAGCGGCACCTTGGTCTCGGCGGCGGCCATGGTCAGAGCAAGGCAGATGCCGGATTGGTCGGGAACCCCTGGGCCGGGCGACAGCACGATGCCGTCGGGGCGCATCGCCATCGCTTGCTGCACATCCAGGGCGTCGTTGCGGCGCACCTCGACCGTCGCGCCCAACTCGCCAAGGTAATGCGCGAGGTTGTAGGTAAAGCTGTCGTAATTGTCGATCAGCAGGATCACGCGGGCCTCGATGCGATTGGGGGTGCCACCGGGATTTCGTCGCGATATACATGGTCAGAGGCGGGGCCGAGGGTCAAGGCATTCGCCGGAATTACTCCTTTCCAAACGCGGGGGGCCGGTATGTGGCGCGGATTTCTGTCGGGGATCTTTTGGGGGGTCTTGTTGGCGGTGATCGGCGTCGGCGTGGCGTCGCAGTTCACCGGGCCAGTGGATTTGACGGCCGCGGCGCCTGAGGCGGCCGCGGTGGATGTGCCGGTGGGTTCAGAATTCCGGCAGGAGCGGCCCGATACCCGGCCGGTTCTGCCGCAGAACGAAGGCCGGCCGGCCAGCACACAGCCGCCGCAGGTGCCGGTTGCGGAGCCTGGGGTCGAGACCTTGCCCACTACCGACACGGAGCCTGCCGCGGAACCGCAGCCGGGATCGGTCGAAGAGGCTCTGGCCCCAGTGCCGGCTGCCGGTGAGGCACCCGAGGTGAACGTGGAGTCCGACGAGGCGGTTCTGCCCGCGCCGGGCGCAGTGCAGCCACCGGAACCGGCCGCCGATGTGGCGCCGGTTGCCGAGGACCCCGAGGTGGCCGCGGCGGGGCCGCCGGCGGACGCCGCCGATGCCAGCCCGGCGCAGCCATCGATCGATGCGGAGGAGGCGTTGGCCGACGTGCCGCCGGAACAGCCAGCCGCCGTGGTCAGCGACCAGCCCATCGCTGCGGCACCGGAGCAACCGGCCCCGATCGCACCGGGCGTGCCGGTCGCCGAGCCTCAAGATCCGCCCGCGGCCGCGCAACCTCCGCTGGAGACCGGTGACGAGGTTGCCGTCGCACCGGACACACCGCCCGCGGCCTTGCCAGGTGACACCGTTGGCATCCGCCTGCCAGTACCTGAAATTGAAAACTTGGCCCCCGGCGTGACGACGGATCGCTTGCCCTCGATCGGTGCGCAGCCGGTGGTGGCAAACTTGACCGAACCGGCTCTTATCGCCCACGCCGCGCCGTTTGAGGGCGCGCCGGGCGTGCCGGTGATGTCCGTGGTGCTGCGCGATGCCGGTGCGGATCGGCCCGATATCGCGAGCTTGGCCGAGTTTCCGGTGGCGCTGACGGTGGCGATCGACCCGACGGCGGCGGATGCGGCCGAGGCGATGGCGGCCTACCGGGCGGCCGGGGTGGAGTTGGTGGTGCTGACGCCGCTGCCCGACGGCGCCGCGCCGGCGGATGTCGAGGTCGCGTTCCAGAGCTTCCTGCAGACCGTGCCAGAGACGGTGGCGGTTCTGGACGTGCCTGAGGCGCTGCTGCAGGAAAATCGGCCCCGCGCCGTGCAGGTCGCCGGTATTCTGGCAGAGAGCGGCCATGGGCTGATCACTTATGACCGGGGCTTGAACGCGGGCCTTCAGGTCGCCGCCAATGCGGGTGTGAAGGCGGCGTCAGTGTTCCGGACCTTCGACGACGGCGCCAGCGATCGGTCGGCGATGAAGCGCCTGCTCGACCAGGGCGCATTCCGGGCCGGGCAGGAGAACGGCGTGGTCATGGTCGGCGAGTTACGGGACGAGACATTGTCGGCTTTGACCGAGTGGAGCTTGACGAACCGCGCCAGCACGGTCGCCCTGGCGCCTGTATCAACGTTGCTGTCCCGACGTTGAAAAACGTCAACTCCGTTCGAAAATATCAAGGCACTGCTGCGCTTTCCAACGGTTCCAGCGCTTCTGGGTTCGAAATATGCAAGCGACATAGCCACACATATCGAACACGCTGCACCTTGCAATAATTGCCGCGAAAAAGGCTGCACAAATCGAACACCGCGGGGCGTGCGGAATTGTCAGGATTGTGAAAGCCCGAGGGGGCTCAGCGGTTGCCGGGGCCAGTGAAGCGGCCGGCGTCGCGGGCGGCCAATCGGATCGCTTTTGACTTATCGACGGTCTCGTCAAACTCGGCCTGCGGGTCGCTGTCGTAGACGACGCCGCCGCCGGCTTGGATGAAGAGCTCGTTGTCCTTCAAAACGGCGGTGCGCAGGGCAATGCACATGTCCATATCGCCGCCGGCGCTGAAATAGCCGACCCCGCCGCCGTAGACTCCGCGCTTTTCCGGCTCGAGCTCGTCAATGACCTCCATCGCGCGCACCTTCGGCGCACCGGATACCGTGCCGGCCGGCAGACCGGCGAGCAGGGCGGACAGCGCGTCGTGGTCGTCCGACAGCTCTCCGACCACGTTCGAGACGATGTGCATGACGTGGGAATAGCGCTCGATCACGAATTCCTCGGTGGGGCGCACGGTGCCGATCTTGGCGACCCGGCCGACGTCGTTGCGACCCAAATCGAGCAGCATTAGATGCTCGGCGCATTCCTTTTCGTCGGCCAAGAGATCAGCCTCGTGCGCGCGATCCGCGTCCGGCGTGGCGCCGCGGGGCCGGGTGCCGGCGATGGGGCGAATCGTCACCTCGCCGCCGAACACGCGCACCAGGATCTCGGGGCTGGCGCCGATCACCTGGAACCCGCCGAAATTGAAGAAGAACATGAACGGCGACGGGTTAGTCCTTCTGAGTGAACGATAAAGTGCGAACGGCGGCAGGGTGAACGGCTGCCGCCAGCGTTGCGAAGGAACGACCTGAAAGATGTCGCCGGCACGGATATAGTCCTTGGCCTTCTCGACCGCGGCGAGATAATCGGCATGGGCGAAATTCGACACCGGGGCGTCAATCTCGGCGGCCTCGCCCAAATCCCGGCTGCTGTCGATGGCGCCGCGTTCGAGGTCGCGGACGGCGTCCATCACGCGCTCGGCGGCCTGGGCGAAGGCCGCGCGTGGCGACAGCCCGCTGGAGACCCAGGCCGGCGAGACCACGGTGACCTCGCCCTTGACGCCGTCGAGCACCGCCACAACCGAGGGCCGCAGCATCACCGCGTCCGGCAGGCCGAGCGGGTCGGGGTTGACGTCGGGCAGGTGCTCGACGAGGCGGATCATGTCGTAGCCGAGATAACCGAAGAGCCCGGCGGAGGCGGCGGGCAGGTCGGCGGGTAGGTCGATCCGCGATTCGGCGATCACGGCGCGCAAGGTACCCAGGGGATCGCCGTCGAGATCCTCGAAAGCGTCGGGGTCGAACCGGGCCGAGCGGTTCAGACGCGACCGGGTGCCGTTGCAGTCCCAGATCAGGTCGGGCTTCATGCCGATGATCGAATAGCGCCCGCGCACCTCGCCGCCGGTCACAGACTCCAGCATGAAGCTGTCGCGCCGCGCCGCCGAGAGCTTCAGCATCAGAGACACCGGGGTGTCGAGATCGGCGGCCAGCCGGGCATAGACCACCTGGTTGCGGCCGGCCGCATAGGCCTCGGCGAAGGCCTCGTATGATGGCGTCAGGTTCACCGGATCACGGGAATTGCGCGTGCACGGCGTTGATCGCCGCCTGGTTCAGCGAAATCCCGGCTTGTGTCTGGATCGCGTCGGAATAGGCGCGCAGGATGTCGGCGCCGATCGACTGGGCGAGGGCCTCGGCAAAGCCGTCGCGGCGGGTCGCGACCTCGGGTTCGGCCGGGTCGGGCGGCGCGATGGCGTCAAGGCGCACCAGAAAGACCGAGCTCGGCCCTTCGATCACGCGGGTCTCGCCGGCCTGCATCGCGAAGACCTGGTCGAGGAAATCCGGCGGCGTGCCGGGAATGAAGCCGTTGCGCCGGATGTCAGTCTCTGCGGACAGCTCCAGGCCGGCGGCGGCGTCGCCGCCCTGCAGCTGCGGCAGCAACGCCTCGGCCTGGCCAGCCAGTGCCGCGACGGTTTCGGCGGCGCGCCAGCCGCCGTTGGCGCGCCCGCGCGCACCCTCGAAGGGCTGCAGGCGCGGCGCGATCACCTCGTCGAGCCGCAGCGCGAAGACGCCGCCGTCGTCCAGCGTCTCGAGCGCTGGAAAATCGCCCTCGGCGGCGGCTGCGGCGGCGGCGCGGAACGCCGAGTAGGCAGCGATGGCGCCGGTGTCGCCGCGGGACCAGTCGATCTGGCTCAGCTCCATATCGGTCTCGGCGGCGAGTTCCTCCAGCGTGGCGCCGCCGGCCAGCAGGTCGTCGATCGGGTCGATTTGGTCGTCGATGGCGCGACGGGCGGCGTCGAGGCGGTATTCGTCCAAAAGCTCGGGCCGGGCCGCGTCGAAGCTGGTCTCCTGTGCGGCGAGGATGGCGTTGATGCGGAACAGGGCGGGGCCGAGGCTGGTCTCGGCCGGTCCGGCGATGCCGGGCTCTGTGAGGGCGAAGACGGCGGCGCCGGCCGCGCCCAGCTCGTCCTCGGTCACGTCGCCGAGGTCCAGATCGGCCAGGTCGAGCTGGCGCGCGGTGACAAGGTTTTCGAAGCTCGCGGTGCCGGCGTCGAGCTCTGCCTTGGCGGTGTCGGCCTCGGTCCTGCTTGGGAAGATCAGCCGTTCGACCAGCCGCCGCTCGGCCGAGATGTATTGGCCGATGCGCTCGTCATAAAGCGCGCGCAGGGCGTCCTCGTCGCCCTCGATCGTGTCGACGATCATGTCCGGGGTCAGCCAGGCATAGGTGATGCGGCGCGTCTCGGGCAGCATGAAGTCGTCGGAATTGGCGTCGAAATAGGCGCGCAGGTCGGCCTCTGAGGGTTCGGCGATGGGGTCGGCGAGGTCGTCGACGGTCAGCTCGGTCCAGGTGAAGCTGCGGCGTTCCATGGCGAAGCCGAGGATCCGGTCGACCACCGAGGCCGGCGCGGCGAGGCCAGAGCCGACGGCGCCCTGCACCATGGTGCGGGCCACCTCGGCGCGCAGGCTGTCCTCGAACTGCGCTTCGTTCAGGCCCGAGTTGTCGAGCGTGTCGGAGTAGGCCAGGCGGTCGAAGCTGCCGTCGAGGCCCTGGAAGGCGGGGGTCGCCAGAACCTGTCGGCGCACCTCTTCGTCGCCGACCGACAGCCCCAGCTGGGCGGCTTCGTTTTCCAGCGCGACGGTGCCGACGAGCTGTTGCAGCACGGCCTGGTCGATGCCGAACTGCCGCGCCTCGGCCAGGGTGAGCTGCCGGCCCATCTGGGCGGAGAACGCGTTGATCTGCTGCTGCAATTGCCGGGCGTAGCGGTTCACGTCGATGTCGGTGTCGCCGACCGTGCCGATGCTGCGCACGTTGCCGGAAAAGTTGGTCACGCCGAAGCCGCCGAGGCCGAGGATGAGCAGCACGATGATGATCCAGGCCGCCGAGTTCTTCGCCTTACTGGTACCCTTGGCCATGCCGGTTCCCTGTTGCCTTATGGTCGGCGCTGAATAGGCGGAAGCGGGCAGGGGGGCAAGGTCAGAGGGTCAGGTTTTCCAGCCGCTCGCGCAGGGCGGCGATGCCGGCGCGATCGATGTTGGCGAAGGCCAGCCGCAGGGCGCGCCGGCCCGACGCATCGCCCTTTGGCACGAACATGGTGCCGGGCAGAAGCAGGATGCCGTGGTCGCAGATCAGGCGCTGTGCGAGCACGTCCGAGGGCAGGTCGAAGGGATGTTCGACATAGGCGAAATAGGCGCCGCAACCACGCAGGCGCCAGCCGGGCAGGGTGCCGAGCGCCTCGGTGACGGCGGCGCGGCGGTCGAGGATCTCGGCCCGCTCGCCGGCCAGCCACTGCGTCAGGTTCCGCAGCCCCCAAAGCGCGGCGCGCTGGCCGAGCTGGTTGGGGCAGATGGTGACGCTGTCGATGTATTTCTCGACCTGGGCCAGACGCGCCTCGGCGGCGACGATGGCGCCGACCCGGTGGCCGGTCAGGCGGAAGGCCTTGGAGAAAGAGTAGAGGTGGATCAGAGTCTCGGGCCAGTTGGGATCTTCGAACAGGTCGTGCGGAGCGCCGGGGCGGGCGTCGAAATCGCGGTAGGTCTCGTCGATGATCAGGGCGAGGCGGCGGGATTTGGCCAGCTCGAAGAAGGCGCGGGTGACGGCGGCGGGATACTCGACGCCGGCCGGGTTGTTCGGCGTGACCAGGACCAGGGCGCGGGTGCGATCGGTGATCAGCGCGGCGGCGTGGGTAGGGTCGGGCAGAAGGTCGTCGCCGGTGGGCAGCGGCAAGGCGCGGATGCCGCACATGTCGAGGTACATCTTGTGGTTGAAGTACCAGGGCGTCGGCAGGATGACCTCGTCGCCGGCGCGGGCGAGCGTGGCGAGCGCGGCGGTGAAGGCTTGGTTGCAGCCGGAGGTGACGGCGACCTGGGCGGGCGCGATTTCGCCGCCATAGCTTTGGGCCCATTGCCGGGCGATCTCCTCGCGCAGCGGCGGGTGGCCGAGGTCGGGTCCGTAGAGATGCACGGTTGGGTCGTTCAGCACCGCATCGGCCATGAACCGCCGCAGCGGCTCGGGCGGCGGGGCGACGGGCGCGGCCTGGCTGACGTTGATCAGGGGCGGACCGCCGGGGCCGCGCGCGGCAAGCCAGCGCTGCGCCTCCATCACCGGCGGCGCGGCGGTGTCGGCCATGTCGGGATTGAGTGGATGCGGGAGGGGCGGGGCGGTCATCGGTCCTGGCGGCCCTCTTCGCGGGGCGCGGGAGCCGACAGCCGGGACAGGGCGACGGGCGGATACGGTGCGTCCCGTCCGGGAGCCGGTCGGTCAGTCGGTGCCGCGGTAGGGCTCGACATATTGCAGCGCCATGTCCCAGGGAAAGAAGATCCAGGTGTCCTGGCTGACCCCGGTGATGAAGGTGTCGACCATCGGTTCGCCTTGGGGTTTGGCGTAGACGGTGGCGATATGGGCGTTCGGCATCACCGCGCGCACCGCTTCGATGGTCTTGCCGGTGTCCACGAGGTCGTCGACGACCAGGATGCCTTCGCCGTCGCCGGTGAGTTCGCGGTCGGGCATCTTGATGATCGAGGGCGCCGACTGAGTCTGGTGGTCGTAGCTCTTGACGCTGATCGTGTCGACGGTGCGGATGTCGAGCTCGCGGCTGACGATCATCGCCGGCGCCATACCGCCGCGTGTGATCGCGACCACCGCCTTCCAGCCGCCCGCGATCGGCCCGCGCCCGTCGAGCCGCCAGGCGAGCGCGCGGGCATCCCGGTGGATCTGGTCCCAGCTGACGTGAAAGCCCTTTTCGTGCGGCAGACGCTCGGTCATGGCGCTATCCTTTGGTGATGTCGGGCGCGTCCACGGCCTTCATCCCGACGATGTGATAGCCTGCGTCGACATGGTGGGTCTCGCCGGTGACGCCGGCGCCGAGATCGCTGAGGAGATACAGCGCCGAGCCGCCCACGTCGTCGATCGACACGTTGCGGCGCAGGGGCGAATTGTACTCATTCCAGCGCATTATATAGCGGAAGTCGCCAATCCCGCTGGCAGCCAGCGTCTTGATCGGCCCCGCGCTGATCGCGTTCACCCGGATGCCGTCCTTGCCCAGATCCTCGGCCAGATACCGCACCGAGGCCTCGAGCGCGGCTTTGGCCACGCCCATGACGTTGTAGTGCGGCATGACCCGCTCGGCGCCGTAATAGGTCAGCGTCAGAAGCGCGCCGCCATCCGTCATCATCGCCGCGGCGCGTTGAGCAACGGCGGTGAAGGAATAAACCGAGATGTCCATGGTCATGCGGAAATTCTCGGCCGAAGTATCGACGTAGCGGCCGCGCAGCTCGCTTTTGTCCGAAAAGCCAATGGCATGGACGGCGAAGTCGATCTTGCCCCAGCGGTCCTGCAGGGCGGCGAACAGGCGGTCCAGGCTGGCCGCGTCGCCGACGTCACATTCTTCGACGAAGTCTGATCCGAGTTGGGCGGCCAGCGGATCCACGCGTTTTTTTAGGGCCTCGCCTTGATAGGAAAACGCCAGCTCGGCTCCGGCTTCGGCCAGTGCGCGGGCAATGCCCCAGGCGATGGACTTGTCATTGGCAAGCCCCATGATCAGGCCGCGCTTGCCTGCCATCAACCCTGTCGCCATGCGCCGTCCCCCAGCCCCATATTGCTCGGGCTCGTTTAGGCCATTCGACTTTAGGCATCAAGGGCAGGGGCTTGTCAGAGCGGGCGTTCAGGATTACGCCTTGATATGGGGATGAAGACGGAGTGCGCCGTGAGCGAGCGCAGCGGCATTTTTGCGGGTGATGATCCGTTTGCGCTGGCACGATCCTGGATGCAGGAGGCGGCGCCGAACGAGCCTTCGGACCCCGATGCGATCGCGTTGGCGACCGTGGACGGCGATGGGTTGCCGAATGTGCGGATGGTGTTGTTGCGCGAGATCGAGGAGGCGGCGTTCGTGTTCTACACCAACTACGAGAGCGCCAAGGGTCGCGAGGTTGCGGCAACCGGTAAGGCCGCTTTCGTGATGCATTGGAAGAGCCTCAAGCGCCAGATCCGGGTGCGCGGGCTGACCGAGAAGGAAGATGGGCCGCAGGCGGACGCCTATTATCGGGGCCGCGCTTTGCAAAGCCGGATCGGCGCCTGGGCCTCGCGCCAATCGCAGCCGCTGACGTCCCGGGCCGCGCTGATGGCCGAGGTGGCCAAGGCCGGCGTGACGCACGGGGTAAGTCCAAAGCGGCCGCCCTTTTGGGGCGGGATCCGGATCAAGCCGTTGGAGATCGAGTTTTGGGCGGATGGGGATTTCCGCCTGCACGACCGCTTTCGTTGGCGGCGCGAGACGCTGGCGTCGGAGTGGGATATCCAGAGGTTGAATCCCTGAGCTTTGGGTGTCCTTAGCTTAAGTTCATGTAAAGAGGTCGCTTTTTCGCTTGGCAACGCAGACAACGTCTGTGAAACATGTTAACAAAAGACGCCGTGCGCGACAGGGACATGATGGGATGACACAGGACAGCGATACGGAAGGTCCCGTTCAAGGTCAGGTGAAATGGTTCGACCCGGCGAAGGGCTTCGGATTCGTTGTGCCGGATGGCGGCGGACCCGATATCCTTTTGCATGCCAATGTGTTGCGCAATTTCGGGCAGAGCTCGGTCGCCGACGGATCGTTCATCGAACTCACCGTTCAGCATACGCCGCGCGGGGTGCAGGCGGTCGAGGTATTGTCGATCGAACCGCCCGACGATGACGGCAGCCCGGTTCTGGCCGACATCCCGGGCGAGGCGGACGACTTCACCCTAGCTGAGGTGCCGTTCGAGCCCGCACGGGTGAAGTGGTTCGACAAGGCCAAGGGGTTCGGCTTTGCCAACGTCTTCGGCCGGCCGGAGGACGTGTTCGTGCATATCGAGGTGCTGCGCCGGTCAGGCCTGGCCGACCTGCAGCCCGGCGAGGCGGTGGCGATCCGGGTGATCGAGGGCAACCGCGGCCGGATGGCGGCGCAGGTGGCGGCGTGGGACACGGTTCTGAGGGTCCGAACGTGATCAGAGTTTTGTTCGCGGCGATCATATTCGCCGTTGTTACCAGTGGGGCATGGGCAAACTGCGAAGACACCCGCGCCGATTTGCGTGGTGACTGGGGCACGGCTCGGTTCAATATCGAGGTGGCCGACGAACCTGAGGAAGTGCAGCGCGGGTTGATGTTCCGCGAGGCCCTGCCGGCCAATGCGGGCATGCTGTTCATCTACGACCGGCCGCAGTTGGTCGGGTTCTGGATGAAGAACACGCTCATTCCGCTCGACATGATCTTCATCGGCGCCGACGGGGTGGTGCGCAAGGTGCACCAGAACGCGATCCCCGGCGATGAAACCACCATCATCGGCGGGAGCGACATTCAGTTCGTGTTGGAAATCAACGGCGGCATGACGGAGATGCTGGGGATCGGGCCGGGCAGTGAGCTGCGGCATCCGCGCATCGACCAGGCCCTGGCGGCCTGGGACTGCGCGGCGGGATAGGGCTTTTCAAGTCGCGGCCCGGCGGCTATTGAGCCGCCGTCGGGGCGTAGCGCAGCCTGGTAGCGCGTCTGTTTTGGGTACAGAAGGTCGTGAGTTCGAATCTCGCCGCCCCGACCACGCATCCGACCACGAACTGCCCAAACTTTGGCCTTTGTTTCGCCGGTGCCCACACCTAGCGTGGCGCGAAAGGCAACGGCGAGACTGGCATGAACCTGCCCTTTTCCCCTTCCGATCCGGCCGATCATCGGATCGCGGTCCCGGACGATCTGATCCGTGCGGCGCTCTCCGGCCGCGGCTGCGGCTTGGGTGCGATTCTGGCGCGAGAGGTCGCGGCGCGAGACTACGTGATCCTTCCGCTCGGGGCCTATTGCGACGGCTACGCGGCGTTTCGCGCCGCCTGCACCCGTGTCGCCGAATCGCTCGGCCCCCTGATGCGGCAGAATGCCGAGGGCGACCGGGTGATCGAGGTCTAAGACCGCCGCACAGGGCGGATCGAGGACGGCGCGCGGTATCACCAGACCCGGCAGGGCGGTGACATCCACACCGACTCGGTGAACCGGCCGGAGCCGATGAAGTATCTGATCCTGGCCTGCGCCGCGCCGGCGCTGGTGGGCGGTGAGACGATCCTGATCCGCGCCCGCGACGTGGTCGAGCGGCTGGCCGATTTTCCGGAGGTTCTGCGCACTTTGTCCGAGCCGTTCTGGTTCGAGGGCCGTGGCATGCAGGCAGAGCCAGGGCTGTTCCAGATGCCGATCCTGACTATTTCGGCCGAGGGTCCGTCGTTCCGCTATCTGCGGTCTTACATCGACAGCGCGCACCGGCGGGCAGGTGAGCCCTTTACGGCAGAGCAGACCTACGCGCTCGACATGCTGGACGCGCTGCTGGAAACCGGCGCGCTGCAGCAGCGTCCGGCCATGCGGCAGGGCGACGTGCTGATCGCCAACGACTGTCGGGTGTTCCACGGCCGCACCAGTTTCATCGACGGACCACGGCCGGGGGCGTGGACCCGCGGGCGCTGCATGCTGCGCTATTGGATCGAGTAGACGCGGGGTTTCGGTGCCGAATTGAGCCGCGCCTTGCGCGGCGCTGGTCTTGCCCCGCTGCCGCCTCCGGCTTCGCGGCGCGGGCCAATTGCGGGTGATCACGCCTGATTGGCCGCGCCGCCGATTGCTGTGTCGGGACTGCTCCTGCTGATAGAGCCGCCGATGGCGGTTCGGTCGAAACATTGGCCGTTCGATTTCCCAGTAACGGCCAAGCCGCCCTCGGCGGTGGCCTCGGGCCAGCCTTGAGAGGTAATCGAGCGGCGGCGGCGCCTATGCCCTGTGGTGCACTTCTTGCAGCCCGTAGACCGGGGTCGGAATGCCCTCCATCCGCGCCTTGAGTTGGATCGCCAGGAACTGCGAATAGTGCCGCGACTGGTGCAGATTGCCGCCGTGGAACCAAAGCGCCGCTTGCTGGGTGGGCTTCCACATATTGCGAAGCTCTCCCTCCCAAGGACCGGGATCCTTCGGCGTATCCGACCCGAGGCCCCAACATTTGCCGACCTTGTCGGCAACCTCTTGGCTGATCAGTTGCGCGGCCCAGCCGTTCATCGAGGAATAGCCTGTGGCGAAGACGATCAGGTCGGCCTTGAGGTCCGTGCCGTCGTCCAGCTTAACCCCGTCCTCGGTGACCTCGGTCACCTGGCCATGGGCCAGCTTGATCTTGCCATCGGCCACCAGCTCGGAGGCGCCCACATCAATGTAATACCCCGACCCGCGGCGCAGGTATTTCATGAAGAGCCCCGAGTCGTCGGCACCCCAGTCGAGCTTGAAGCCCGCCTTCTCCAGCCGGTCATAGAACGCGGCGTCTTTCTCTTTCATCGCCTGGTAAACTGGAACCTGCAACGCGGGCAGCACCTTGTAGGGCAGTGAGGCGAAGATCAGGTCGGCCGTGTTGTGGTCAATCCCGTTCGCCACCGCGCGCTCGGAATACAGATCGCCCAGACCGATATCCATCAACGTCTCGGACTTGACGATATGCGTCGTGGACCGCTGCACCATGGTGACCTCGGCCGCGCCGGCCTCCCACAAAGCCGCCGAGATGTCGTGCGCCGAGTTGTTCGAGCCGACGACCACGCAGCGCTTGCCCGTGTAGGCGTCGGGGCCGGGGTGTTTCGAGGAATGGTGCAGATCGCCTTGGAAGCTATCCATGCCGGGCAGGTCGGGCATGTTCGGGACCGCCGACATGCCGGTGGCCAGTACCAGCTGTTTCGGGCGCAGCACCACCTCTTCGCCGTCGCGGTCGACGACCACCTCCCACTCCTTCTTGGCCGCGTCGTAACGGGCGGATTTGCAGGTGGTGCGCGTCCAGTAATTCAGCTCCATGATCTTGGTGTAGGATTCGAGCCAGTCGCCGATCTTGTCCTTCGGGCTGAACACCGGCCAGTGGTCGGGGAACGGCAGGTAGGGCAGGTGGTCGTACCAAACCGGGTCATGCAGGCAGAGCGATTTGTAGCGGTTGCGCCACGAATCGCCGGGGCGGTCGTTTTTCTCGACGATGATCGTGGGCACGCCGATGCGCCTCAGCCGGGCGCCGAGGCCGATGCCGCCCTGGCCGCCGCCGATCACCACGCAATAGGGCTGTTCGGTGTAGCCAAGTTCGCGCGACTCGCGTTCGCGCGCCTCCTGCCAGGTCTCGCGGCCCGCATGCGCGCCGTGCGCGACGCCGGTGTCGCGTGTCGCCCCTCTGTGTTCCTCGAAGCCCTTGAGCTCCTGCGCCGTGGTCAGAAGGGTCCAGCAGCCCTCGTCGTTCAGCCGCACATGGCCGCGCCCACGCACCGCGTCGGTCTCGAACGTGATCCAAGCCTCGGTGATGCCGTTCGCCTCGGTCGGTTCGCCCTCGATCTGCCAATTTCGGGGGTGCACGTCGCCCAACACCGCATCGGCCATCGCACCGATCGCCTCGCGGCCCTCCATCGTCTTGATGTTCCAGGTGAAGGCCACGAGGTCGCGCCAATAGCAGTCCGGCGCGAAGAGCGCCTTAAGCGCCTCGGTGTCGGCCTCGGCCAAGGCCTCGGAGAAGCGGGCGAGAAACGTGTCGATCTTTCCAAGCGGCGATGCGGCGTCCATGGCGGTCCTCCCAGATTTTGTGATCAGGATAGGCGAAACACCGGCGCCCGGTCAGTCGAAAATTGGTCGGAGATGCAGACGCAGCGAGGCTCAGGATGTTGCGTAGAGGAATCAGTGGAGCCACAAGATGAGCGAATCGCCCGCTCGCTTTGCGCTGGTCCGTGACCCTCGCGCCACGTCGCCTGCGACGGGCCGGCGGCGACCGTTTCGGCGGGTCGGGCGGCACCCGGATTGACGCTTTGGTCTAACTCGCGCCGGTAAGTCGCTGGGGCCGCGCCGGTTTTCGCATTTCGCCCACAGCGCCCTTGTGGATAACAGCCTGCCCAAGTCACAAATCTGAATCAATCGCCGACTGTCGCGGATCAAGATCCAATCCCACCGTCAACCCAAAACCGATCACATTTGGGAAAACTTTTTGGTTGACCCGATGGGGCGACCTACGCCAGTTTGTGTGAGCCGACGGACAAACCACTAGATATAGTGGTCGGGGGCGACAGGGACGGACATCTGACAATTGGCGTTTGGGGGGGCACCCCAAGCGACGGGCGCGGTGCAAGGCCGCGCCGCGGAAGAGGTGTGTTCCGGCGCGGGCCAAAGGCGATCAGGAAGGCCGGCCAAGCCGCCGAAGATGCGGGCGCCGGGGGTAACGAGACCAAATAAACGGGGCAACCGGACGCAATGAAAATCGACCGCAAGTTTACCAAGGCAGGTAAGGACGCATACGCCGAGATCGAGTTTACCACCACCACCTCGGAAATCCGCAATCCCGATGGCACCGTCGTGTTCCGGCTCGACGCCATCGAGGTGCCGACGTCGTGGAGCCAGGTGGCCAGCGACGTGATCGCCCAGAAATACTTCCGCAAGGCCGGCGTGCCGACGCGGCTCAAGCGCGTGCGCGAGAAGGGCGTGCCGGATTTCCTGTGGCGCTCGGTCGCCGACGAGGCGGCTTTGGCGGAAATGCCGGAGGAAGACCGCAAGAGCGGCGAGACCTCGTCGAAGCAGGTCTTCGATCGCCTCGCCGGCGCTTGGGCCTATTGGGGCTGGAAGGGCGGCTACTTCACCTCCGAGTCCGACGCGCGGGCTTATTTCGACGAGATGCGGTTCATGTTGGCGACCCAGCGGGCGGCGCCGAATTCTCCGCAATGGTTCAACACCGGCCTGCACTGGGCCTACGGCATCGACGGGCCGAGCCAGGGCCATTTCTACGTCGACTACAAGACTGGGAAGCTGACCAAATCCAAGACCGCCTACGAGCATCCGCAGCCGCATGCCTGCTTCATCCAGTCGGTGTCGGACGATCTGGTCAACGACGGCGGGATCATGGACCTTTGGGTGCGTGAGGCGCGGCTGTTCAAATACGGCAGTGGCACGGGCACGAATTTCTCGTCGCTGCGTGGCGAGGGCGAGGCGTTGTCGGGCGGCGGGAAGTCCTCTGGCCTGATGGGCTTTTTGAAGATCGGCGACCGGGCGGCGGGTGCGATCAAGTCTGGCGGCACCACCCGGCGCGCGGCCAAGATGGTGATCTGCGACGCCGACCACCCCGACATCGAGGACTTCATCAACTGGAAGGTCAAGGAAGAGCAGAAGGTTGCCTCGCTGGTGGCGGGTTCGAAGGCGCACGAGACCAAGCTCAACGACATCTTCGCGGCGATTGGCCAGTGGGATGGCGATCTGGCCGACGCGACTGACCCGGCGAAGAACCCGTCGCTGAAATCAGCGGTTCGGGCGGCAAAGAAGGCCGCGATTCCAGAGACTTATGTCAAGCGCGTTCTGGATTACGCGCGGCAAGGCTACAGCTCGATCGAATTCCCGACCTACGACACGGATTGGGATTCGGAGGCCTACAACTCGGTGTCCGGCCAGAATTCCAACAACTCGGTGCGCGTCACCGACGCCTTCCTGAAGGCGGTCGAGGATGACGCCGATTGGGAGCTGATCCGCCGCACCGACGGCAAGGTCTCAAAGACGATCAAGGCGCGGGAGCTGTGGGAGCAGATCGGCCACGCCGCCTGGGCCTGCGCCGATCCCGGCATCCAGTATCACGACACCGTCAATGCCTGGCATACCTGCCCCGAAGACGGCGAGATCCGCGGCTCAAACCCGTGTTCGGAATACATGTTCCTCGACGACACGGCCTGCAATCTGGCGTCGATGAACCTGCTGACGTTCTACCGCGACGGCGCGTTTCAGGCGGACGACTACATGCACGCCACGCGGCTTTGGACGCTGACGCTGGAGATCAGCGTGATGATGGCGCAGTTCCCTTCGAAGGAGATCGCGCAGCTTTCCTACGACTTTCGGACCCTCGGCCTCGGCTACGCCAATATCGGCGGACTTCTGATGAACATGGGGCTCGGCTACGACTCGGACGAAGGTCGCGCCCTGGGGGGAGCGCTGACCGCGATCATGACCGGCGTGGCCTACGCCACCAGCGCCGAGATCGCCGGCGAATTGGGCGCATTCCCGGGCCATGCCCGCAACGCCGAGCATATGCTGCGGGTGATCCGCAACCACCGCGCGGCGGCCTACGGTAAGGCCGAGGGATACGAGGCGCTTGCTGTGCCTCCGGTGCCGCTCGACCACGCCAATTGTCCCGATCCGGCGTTGATCGCCTTGGCCAAATCGGCCTGGGACGACGCGCTGCGGCTCGGCGAGCAGCATGGCTATAGAAACGCCCAGGCCACCGTGATCGCGCCCACCGGCACGATCGGCCTGGTGATGGACTGCGACACGACCGGAATCGAGCCGGACTTTGCCTTGGTGAAGTTCAAGAAGCTCGCGGGCGGTGGATACTTCAAGATCATCAACCGCTCGGTGCCGGCGGCGCTGGAGACGCTCGGATATTCCTCCTCCCAGATTGAAGAGATCGTGTCCTACGCCGTCGGCCATGGAACCCTGGGCAATGCGCCGGGCATCAACCACACCGCGTTGATCGGCCACGGCTTCGGCCCGGGCGAGATCGAGAAGGTCGAGACGGCGCTGCCTTCGGCCTTCGACATCAAGTTCGTCTTCAATCAGTGGACCCTGGGCGAGGAATTCTGCACCGGCACGCTGGGCATTCCGACCGAGAAGCTGGCCGATCCGACCTTCGATCTGCTGCGGCACCTTGGGTTCAGCCGTGCGGATATCGAGGCGGCGAACGACCATGTTTGCGGGACGATGACGCTGGAAGGCGCGCCGCATCTTTCGCCGGACCACTACCCGGTCTTCGACTGCGCCAACCCCTGCGGCAAGAAGGGCAAGCGGTTCCTGTCGGTCGACAGCCACATCACCATGATGGCCGCCGCGCAAAGCTTCATCTCGGGCGCGATCTCCAAGACGATCAACATGCCCAACGACGCCACGATCGAGGACTGCCAGGCGGCCTACGAGCTGTCGCACCGGTTGGGCGTTAAGGCCAACGCACTCTACCGCGACGGCTCGAAACTGTCGCAGCCTCTGGCCGCCGCGTTGGTCGAGGACGACGACGAAGCCGAAGAGATCTTGGAAGCCGGCTCACCGGTGGAGAAGGCCACGGTGCTGGCCGAGAAGATCGTCGAGAAGGTGGTCGTCAAGGAAATCGTCAAATCGCACCGGGAAAAGATGCCGGAACGTCGCCGTGGCTACACCCAGAAGGCCATCGTCGGGGGTCACAAGGTCTACCTCAGGACTGGCGAGTACCAGGACGGCTCCTTGGGCGAGATCTTCATCGACATGCACAAGGAAGGTGCGGGCTTCCGCGCGATGATGAACAACTTCGCCATCGCGGTCTCGGTCGGCCTGCAATACGGCGTGCCGCTCGAGGAATTCGTCGAGGCCTTCACCTTCACCCGGTTTGAACCGGCGGGCATGGTGCAGGGCAACGAGACGATCAAGAACGCGACCTCGATCCTCGACTACATCTTCCGCGAATTGGCGGTCAGCTATCTCGACCGCACCGACCTGGCGCATGTGGCGCCAGAAGGCATGCCGTTCGACGAGCTGGGACGCGGCGAAGAAGAAGGCAAGCGCAACTTCACCGAGGTGCCGGACAGCAACGCGGCCAGCCCGATCGACGTGCTGAAGCAGGTCGCCTCGGCCGGGTTCACCCGCAAGCGCGTGCCGCAAGAGCTGGTGGTGCTGAACGGCGGGGCCTCTGGGGCCGTGGCGCTGAACGGCGCCGCCGATCCGATGGCGACGCTGCAGACCCTGGTCCCGGAAGTGACCGAGGCGGCGGTGGCCACCACCACGACGGCCATCGTCTCGGGCACGCTGGAGATGGACGCCCGCACCAAGGCCAAGATGCAAGGCTACGAGGGCGACCCCTGCGGCGATTGCGGCAACTACACGCTGGTGCGCAACGGCACCTGCATGAAGTGCAATACGTGTGGGGCCACGAGCGGGTGTAGTTGAGAGACAGGGTGGGGGCGGACGATCAGTCCTTGTCCATCCTTACACGGGGCGGGTGCGCTCGTCCCTGACGCGGGTCAGGCCGCAGGCAGAAACCGGGCGGTACACAATCGAGCCTGATCAGCGAAACTGGGGTCCCGAAAGGGACCCCTTCTTCTTTGGCCGCCTGTTTGCGTTCCGTTTTGTCGGAAATGTGAGATCATGGGCGGCGCGGGCGCGGCATCAAGCCGACATGTGCCCAAGGGAAGACGCCGATGACCCCAGAATTCTCGCAACACCTGGCCCAGACGCTTTCCGAGATCGACGCCGCCGGACTGATGAAGCGCGAACGGCCCATCGCCTCGCCCCAGGGCGGGCATATCGAGGTTGCGGGGCGCGAAGTGTTGAACCTCTGCGCCAACAATTACCTGGGGCTGGCGGATCATCCGGCGCTGGTCGCGGCGGCGCAGGCGGCGTTGCAGGAGCACGGCTACGGCATGGCCTCGGTTCGGTTCATCTGCGGCACCAACACCGTACATAGGGCGCTGGAGGAACGGCTGGCGGCGTTCCTGGAAAAGGACGACGCGATCCTGTTCGCCGCTTGTTTCGACGCCAATGGCGGCCTGTTCGAGCCGCTTTTGGGCCCCGAGGACGCTGTGATTTCGGACGCGCTGAACCACGCCTCGATCATCGATGGCATAAGGCTCTGCAAGGCGAAACGCTACCGCTACGCCAATTCCGACATGGGTCAGTTGGAAGACCAGTTGAAGGCGGCGCGGGCGGACAAGGCGCGGCATGTGATGATCGCCACCGACGGCGTGTTCTCGATGGATGGCTTCCTGGCCAAGCTGCCCGAGATCACTGCGCTGGCGGAGCGTTACGGGGCGTTGGTGATGGTGGACGATTGCCATGCCACCGGCTTCATGGGGCCTCAAGGCCGCGGCATGCCGCATCATTTTGGCGTGGCGGACAAGGTCGACATCCTGACCGGCACGCTCGGCAAGGCTTTGGGCGGGGCGATTGGCGGTTATATCGCCGGACCGCAAGCGGTGATCGACCTGCTCAGGCAGCGCGCGCGGCCGTATCTGTTTTCCAACGCGCTGCCGCCAGCGGTCTGTGCGGCTTCGATCACTGCGATCGATCTTGTCGAGCGGGGCGACGATCTACGTGAACGCTTGTTCAATAACACCGCGTATTGGCGGGCGGGGCTGGCGCGGCTGGGCTTCGACCTGTTGCCGGGCGAACACCCGATCGTGCCGGTGATGCTGGGCGACGCGCGGCTGAGCCAGGACATGGCGGCGCGGCTCTTCGAGCTTGGCGTCTACGTGGCGGGGTTCTTTTTCCCAGTCGTGCCGCAGGGCACCGCGCGGATCCGGACCCAGATGAACGCGGCGCTGTCGCGGGAGGACCTGGACCAGGCGCTGGAGGCCTTCGGGCAGGCGGGGCAAGACGTGGGGGTGGTGGCGTGAGCGATCGGATGAAGGCGCTGGTCAAGACCCAGGCCGGGCCGGGGCTGGAGATGCAGGATGTGCCGGTGCCCGAGATCGGGCCGGACGACGTGCTGATCAAGGTGCACAAGACCGGCATCTGCGGCACCGACATGCACATCTGGACCTGGGACGACTGGGCGGCAAAGACGGTGCCGGTGCCGCTGATCGTCGGCCATGAATTCGCCGGTGAGATCGTCGCATTGGGCCGTGACGCGGCCGACCTGACGATTGGCCAGCGCTGTTCCGGCGAGGGGCATCTGATCGGGCACCATTCGCGGCAGGTGCGGGCGGGCAAGTTCCACCTCGACCCCGAGACGCGCGGGATCGGCGTGAACGAGCCGGGGGCCTTTGCCGAGTATCTGCGGCTGCCGGCGTTCAACGTGGTGCCGCTGCCCAAGTCGATCGACGACGAAATCGGCGCGATCCTCGATCCGTTGGGCAATGCCGTCCACACCGCGTTGTCATTCGATCTGGTGGGCGAGGACGTTCTGATCACCGGGGCCGGGCCGATCGGGATCATGGCGGCGGCGGTGGCGCGCCATGTGGGCGCGCGGCATGTGGTGATCACGGATGTCAATCAGGACCGGCTCGACCTGGCGGTGCAGGTGGCGGACGTGGTGCCGGTCAACGTGGCCGAGCAGGATCTGAAGGACATCGAACACCATCTAAAGATGGCCCAGGGCTTCGATGTCGGGTTCGAGATGTCGGGCAGTCCGGCCGCCTTCGACCAGATGGTCGCCAACATGGTGATGGGCGGGAAGATCGCGATGCTGGGCATTCCGCCCGGCACCTCGCAGGTCGACTGGTCGAAGATCGTCTTCAAGGCGCTAACGATCAAAGGGGTCTATGGCCGCGAGATCTTCGAGACCTGGTACAAGATGATCGCGATGCTCGAGGGCGGGCTCGACGTGCGCGCCGTGATCACGCATCGTTTCAATGTCGATGCCTTCCGTGAGGGCTTTGCCGCGATGGCCAGCGGCCAGAGCGGCAAGGTGGTGCTGGACTGGAGCTAAGCAGACAAGGGCGGAACGGCCGGGCTCGGGCGGCGCTGCCACCGTCGCCCGTCCGTCCACAGCCCTTCGGGCTGCGGCAACCCGCCGGGCCGCCACAGGCTGCCCCAACGTCAGTCTTCTATTTCTTAACTCTGTCCCCTTATGTTCATGTCATGTCCCTGTTTCGTGCCAATCGGCCGCACTACAGCCGGGCGGAATACCTGTCCGATGCGGTGATCCATGTCCTCGGCGTCCTGGCGGCGTTGTCGGCGGTGCCGGTACTGGTGACTTTGGCGGTGATCTGGCGCGGCGACGCCTCGGCGGTGCTGGGCATCACCGTCTACGGAGTGACACTGATCGCGATGCTGGGCTGCTCGGCGATCTACAACATGCTGCCGCACCCGGACTGGAAATGGCTGCTGCAGCGGCTCGACCACTCGGCGATCTATCTCAAGATCGCCGGGACCTACACGCCGTTCGCGCTGCTCTCGGGCACCTCGGTCGGCACGTTCCTGGCGGGGCTTTGGGCGGCGGCGCTGGCGGGGACCGGGCTGAAGCTCTTCGATCCGAACCGGTTCCGCTGGGTGGCGATCTCGCTCTACCTCGGCATGGGCTGGGCGGGGCTGTTCGCCGGGTGGGCGCTGTTCGCGCAAATGTCGGAGCCGGTTTTGGCCCTGATCCTGGTGGCAGGCGGGCTCTATACATTCGGCGTGGTATTCTACCTGACCAACCGTTTGGTGTTCCACAACACCATCTGGCATGTCTTCGTGCTGGCCGCGACGGTGCTGATCTTCGCAGCCGTGGCACTGCACTTGGCGGACATGTCGCCAGGCGTTGCCTCGGCCCCGGTCGCGGCGACCCAGCAGGGCTAGGCGCGGCTACTCCGACCCGCGGCTCAACGCGGCGACGCCGGTCCGCGCCATCTCCACAAGTCCCAACGGGCGCATCAGATCGGCGAAGGCATCGATCTTTTGTGGCGTGCCGGTGATCTCGAAGACGAACGAGGCGAGCGTCGAATCGACCACGTTGGCGCGGAAGATCTCTGCCAACCGCAGCGCCTCGATCCGGTTGTTGCCCTCGCCCGCGACCTTGAAAAGCGCCAGTTCGCGTTCGACCGCCGCACCCTCGACCGTCAGGTCATGCACGTCGTGCACCGGAACGATGCGGCCGAGCTGGGCCTTGATCTGTTCGATCACCGACGGCGTGCCAGTGGTGACGACGGTGATCCGGCTGAGATGGCCTTCGTGATCGGTCTCGGCGACGGTCAGCGACTCGATGTTGTAGCCACGGCCGGAAAAGAGACCGATGACCCTGGCCAATACCCCGGCCTCGTTGTCGACGACAACGGCAAGCGTATGCCGCTCGAGCCCCTGTTCGTGATAATCGCGCAAGTCGTAAGCGGAATGCTTCGAGGTGCCTTTTTTGATCTTAAGCGGGGACATAGGTGGCGTTCCTGGCTTTGGCGGGTGGCGTGCGTCCGCGCTCTATACAGGGGCCGCACGGGGCAGGACAAGCGCGCAGAACGGCTGTCGACGCCCCGTAGTGACCGCGCCCTAAAGCCGGCCGCAGCGCCGGGCCGCGACCCGCATCCGCCGGTCGTAGTCCCAGCTTTCTTTTTTCAGCAGCACGTTGGCCTGCCGCTTGAGGCATTTCTTGACGTCGGTCGAAGCGTTGTCGACCCCGCCCGCGGCGGTGTTGATGGCCACGATTGCCAGGCTCAGCATCGCGGCGGTCAGGACGACCCAATCAACGGTCACCGCACCGGCCTCACCCCGGGCAAATCGGCGGAAAGGACATGTCAGGGTGGACGTGACCCAGCCTTGCGCGCGCGACGTCTGCCGCTCAGCCTGGCGAGTCCGCTGCGGCCTCTTTGCGGGTGAGTTGATCGCCGCCATGGTGAAATTTCCTGCTCGAGTGCGGTTGTCCAACCGTTAGATCAGGCAAATCGAGCGGTAATTGCGCCGGAATGTGGTGTTTCGGCGTTCATTGAATGGCGACAATGCCCCGGGTGCGGTCGATTTGTTACCGCGCCGGGGACCAAACGTCGTCCGGCCGTCCTAGACCAGCACCGCGCCTTTGGCGCCGATCGCGTCCAGGGTCGAGGCGTTCTCGCCCAGAAGCATCTTGTTGTGCGCCTCGCCGCTGGGGATCATCGGGAAACAGTTTTCGTGCTTCTCGACCACGCAGTCGAAGATCACCGGGCCGTCATAGGCCAGCATTTCGTTGATCGCGTCGTCGAGGTCGCGCGGGTCGCTGCAGATGATGCCCTTGGCGCCGAAGGCCTCGGCGAGCTTGACGAAATCGGGCAGCGCCTCGGACCAGGAATGCGAGTAACGCTCGCCATGCAGCAATTCCTGCCACTGGCGCACCATGCCCAAGCGCTCGTTGTTGAGGATGAACTGCTTGACGGGCAGGCGGTACTGCACCGCGGTGCCCATTTCCTGCATGTTCATCAGCCAAGACGCCTCGCCGGCGACGTTGATCACCAGGGCGTCCGGGTGCGCGACCTGAACGCCGATCGAGGCCGGGGTGCCGTAGCCCATCGTGCCCAGACCACCGGAAGTCATCCAGCGGTTGGGATCCTCGAAGCCCATGTACTGCGCCGCCCACATCTGGTGCTGACCGACCTCGGTGCAGATATAGCGGTCGGGGTGGTCTTTGGTCAGCGCCTCGAGCCGGGCCAGCGCGTGTTGCGGTTTGATGGTCTTGGGCGACTCGGTAAAGGCCAAGCAATCGACCTTGCGCCAGTCGTTGATCTGGTGCCACCAGCGCGTGACCGCGTCTTTGTTGGTCTTGCGCCCGCCGGCCTTCCAGAGGCGAAGAACATCCTCCAGCACGTGGCCCACATCGCCGATGATCGGGATGTCCGTCGGGATCACCTTGTTGATCGAAGATGGGTCGATATCGATATGCGCCTTCTTCGAGCCGGGCGAGAAATCCTGCACCCGGCCGGTGATCCGGTCGTCGAACCGCGCACCGATGTTGATCATCAGATCGCAGCCGTGCATCGCCAGATTGGCCTCGTAGAGCCCGTGCATCCCCAGCATGCCCAGCCAGTTCTGGCCGGATGCGGGGTAGGACCCGAGGCCCATCAGGGTCGAGGTGATCGGAAAGCCGGTGGCATCGACCAGTTCGCGCAGCAATTGACTGGCGGCCGGGCCGGAATTGATCACCCCGCCGCCGGTGTAGAACACCGGTCGCTCGGCGGTTTCGATCAGCTTGACCAGTTCCTCGATCTTGTCGCGGTCGCCCTTGACCTTGGGTTGGTAGTGCTTCGTGCGGGCCTTCTGCATTTCGGTGTATTCGGCAGAGGCGAACTGCACGTCCTTCGGGATATCGACCAAAACCGGCCCGGGGCGGCCGTTCATGGCGACGTGGAAGGCTTGATGGATTACATTACCGAGTTCGGCCGTGTCCTTGACGAGCCAGTTGTGTTTGGTGCAGGGGCGGGTGATGCCGACGGTGTCGGCCTCTTGAAAGGCGTCGTTGCCGATCATGAAGGTCGGGACCTGGCCGGTCAGCACGACGATCGGGATCGAATCCATCAGCGCGTCGGTCAGGCCGGTCACGGCATTTGTGGCGCCGGGGCCGGAGGTGACCAGGACGACGCCGGGTTTACCAGTGGACCGGGCATAGCCTTCGGCGGCATGCACTGCGCCTTGTTCGTGGCGCACCAGATAGTGCCGGATGTCGTTTTGAAGGAAGATTTCGTCATAGATCGGAAGCACCGCGCCGCCGGGATAGCCGAATACCGTGTCCACACCCTGGTCTTTCAGGGCTTGAACAACCATTTTCGCTCCGGTCATTTGGCGTGACATCTTTTCTTGCTCCATCATCGACGTCGTTTCGCATAAAAAAGCCCCCGAGGGATTGTCGGGGGCGCATGGGGTCCTGTCAGGGTATCCGGTCTACCGGCCCATGCGCCTTGCTCCTACCACTACGAGAATAAGGTCCATGTCCCTCGGGCTCCGTTTCGCGTGCGCGGGACACTAGGCGGGGGGGCAGAAGGCGTCAACCGGGTTTGTTGCAGAAAATATCTCCAGATCGTCGGGGATTGGAATTTTCTTTCTAGCGGTCGCGGGTAGACGCTCGCGGGTTCCCTCCGACCCAACCGATCGCGGCCGGTGGTACCGCGCGGATGCCATGCCCATTCGTGCGGTACTCTTTGCCGTACCAACCGTCGCTGCCGTGGAAACGCCTTGTTTCCGATAACAATTGAACCTGCGGCAAAAACTGTCTGAAACTTGGGCTTTATTCGGCGGATTGCTGCGGATAGGGTGCCTCCACTCGTAACGATCCGTCCGCGCGGGGGTGCGCGGACCTGTCAAAACCCACGGGAGGAAAAACCACATGGATCGTCGTTCTTTTCTGAAGAAATCCGCTCTGGGCGGAACTGCTGCTGCAGCAACTCTGGCTGCACCGGCCTACGCCCAGGGCAACCGCACGCTGACTATGGTCACGTCCTGGGGCCGCGGGCTGGCCGGTGTGTTCGACGCGGCCCAGAAGTTCGCCGACAACGTCAACGCGATGTCGGGCGGCTCACTGACCGTCGACGTGAAGGCCGCCGGCGAACTCGTTGGCGCGTTTGAAGTTTTTGACGCCGTGACCGCCGGTCAGGCCGACATCTACCACGCCGCCGACTACTACTTCATCAACCAGCACCCCGGCTTCGCGTTTTTCACCGGCGTGCCCTTCGGCATGACCGCGACCGAGCTGAACAACTGGTACTATCACGGCAACGGCATGGCGCTGCATGACGAGCTGGGCCAGATCTTCGGGCTGAAGTCGTTCCTCGCCGGCAACACCGGCACCCAGGCGGGCGGCTGGTTCCGCAAGGAAATTCAAGGGCCTGAGGACTTCAACGGGCTTAAATTCCGGATGCCGGGCCTCGGCGGCCGGGTGCTTGGCGAGATGGGCGCGAGCGTCCAGAACCTGCCGGGCGCGGAAGTGTACCAGGCGCTGGCCTCGGGCGCGATCGACGGCACCGAGTGGATCGGGCCCTGGGCCGACGAGAAGGCCGGCTTCCAGGAGATCACCAAGTTCTACTACACCGCCGGTATGCACGAGCCGGCCGCGGGCCTGTCGGTCGCGACCAACCGCGACGTGTTCGACAGCCTGTCGCCCGAGCATCAGGCGATGATCGAGGTGTCGGCGGGCCACGCCAATATCTGGAACCTCAGCCAGTACCTCAACAACAACGGCGCGGCGCTGCAGCGTCTGCAGGCCGGCGGCGTCACGGTTCTGGAATTCCCCGACAGCGTCTGGGACGCGATGTTCGAGGCCTCCAAGGCGGTCTATGCCGAGTTCCTGGGCGACGAGTTGTTCAAGAAGATCAACGACGACTACTTCGCGTCGATGGAAGACAGCTCGGGCTGGCTGACCCAGTCGATCGGCGCCTATCGCGCCCAGCGGGACCGCGTGCGCGCCTAATCGGGCCGACCAGGGAACGCAACGAAAATCGCCGCCTCCCGACCATCGTGCCGGGGGGCGGTATGACACACCCGGCCGAGCGACCGGGCAGGGGATGACAAGGGGGGACGAATGCTCGACGGCATTCTGTGGTTCTTCACCAACATCGGCATGGCGTTCGTCAATTTCTTCTACGCCATCACCCATCCGGCCCAATGGCTCGACTGGTCGGACAAAGAAGCGATCATGCGCTTTATCTATTACGGCGGCTCGGTCGAGTTCTTCTTCGTCGTCTTCACCGCGTTTCTGATCCTCACCGGCATCGGGATATGGCGCAATTCGATCATGTGGGCCACGGTCCGCGTGCTCGAAGGCTTCGCCAACACGGTGGGGCGGTTCTTTGCCTGGGCCGGCCTTCTGATGGTGCTGCAGCAGATCATGATCGTCTTCGTGCAGCGCATTTTCACCCAGGCCGACATCACGCTGGGCCTCGGCACCGCGCTCCGCTTCGACATCAGCTGGTGGGCCGAAGAACTGAAGCTTTACAATGCGCTGATCGTGTCGCTCTGCTGTGCCTACACCTTTGTCCAGGGCGGTCACGTGCGCGTCGACCTGGTCTATTCCGCGGTCCGTTTCCGCACCAAGAAGATGATCGACATGTTCGGGTCGCTGTTCTTTATGATGCCGGCGGCGATCCTGACCTGGATGTACGGCTGGTACTTCATGTGGCGCCACCTGGTGGTGCCGAAGCCCTCGGCGTCTGACGCTTTGGACCGGCTCTTGATGAAGTCGCGCGCGTTGCGCTGGAACGTCGAAACCATCGGCTTTTCGCCCAACGGCTTCAACGGCTACTTCCTGTTCAAGGTCCTGCTGGTGGCGTTCACCGCGATGGTCTTCATCCAGGCGGTCGCGTTCTTCTACCGGTCTTTCTTGGAATGGAAAGAGGGCGAAGACAGCCACAACAAACATCTCGATAAAGACGTGCTGGAAGAGGGCGAGGTTGAAATGGCCGGCCCCCAGGAACTGGCGCACTAGGGGACGGGGACGGACATGCTCTTTGGACTAGACGGCGTCGAAGTCGGCCTGATCATTGTGTTTCTCTGCCTCTTCGGTGGTATCCTGTCTGGCTTTCCGGTCGCCTTCGCCATCGGCGGCTCGGCGGTCATCTCGTTCGGCATCATCGCCGGGCTCGACAGCGCCGGCCTGTTGATCCACCAGGCCATCGACAAAAGCTCTGCCGACTATGCCCAGTTGATCGCCGAGGGGGTGCGGCAAGAGGCGATTTCGATCTTCCGATACCCCGATCTGCCCCGGATCGGCGAACCGGTGTTCCCGGCGGGCTGGGAGACGGCGCTCGATCGGAACGTGTCGTTCATCGTCAACCGGATGAACGAGCGCGTGCTGGCTGGGCAGTCGATCGAGACCCTGCTGGCCGTGTTGATGTTCGTGCTGATGGGCATCACGCTGGAACGCTCGAAGATCGCCGAGGATCTGCTGACCACCATGGCGCGGGTCTTCGGGCCGCTGCCCGGCGGTCTGGCGGTGTCCATCGTCGTCGTCGGCGCGTTCCTTGCCGCCTCGACCGGCATCGTCGGGGCCACCGTGGTCACCATGGGCCTGCTGGCGCTGCCGACCATGCTGCGCAACAACTACTCGCCGGAACTGGCGACGGGTGTGATTGCCGCCAGCGGGACGCTCGGCCAGATTATCCCGCCGTCGATCGTCATCGTGCTTCTGGGCACGCTCGCCGGCGACCTCTATTCCACCGCGCAGGAGGAGCGTGCCCAGCTCGTCGGCTGCTCCGACGCGCTGACCTACCTGGGCGAGCCCGCCGTGGTCTCGGTCGGCACCCTGTTCCAGGCCGCGTTGCTGCCGGGCATCATGCTGGCCGCGCTCTACGCCATCTACGCGCTGAGCTATGCGATCCTGAACCCGTCCAAGGCGCCGCCGGTGGAGCTCGGCTCTGCCAATGCCGAGGTGATCACGCGCGCCGACGCCGTCACCTGGTTCCTCGGTGCGCCGGTGGTGCTGATCGGCGGGCTGCTGATGGCCGGCCAAATCGGATTGATTGGCAGCCAGGACGTCACCGTCGGCAGCTTCTCGGACGCCGGCCAGACCGCGTCGCTGCGCACCACCGTGCCCGAGGATTGCGCCAATGCGATGATCGATCTGCATGGGCAAGAGGCCTGGGACGCCGCCGTCGCGCAGCAGGCCGCGATAGACGCAGCGGGCGGGGTGGCCGAAAGCCGCGAACTGAGCGCCGAGGAACGCGAGACCGCCCTGCAGGACAAGCTCGCCGCGACCGCGCCCATCGGCAGCGGGATTGCGGTGCTGCTGCTTCTTTTGGCGCTGGTGCTGACCACGGCGCGCGGCATCTCGCCCTCGGGCGATCCGATGCCGCTGATGATCGGCGGGGCCGGCGTCGTCCTGGGGCTTCTGG
>JASJCA010000087.1 GCA_030066215.1 Rhodobacter sp.
TCATAGCTGTTCTGGGCCGCGGCCGAGACGAGGGCGCCGGTCGTGGCCTGCGTCGCGATGCGCTCGGCGCCGGGATTGCCGCTCCGGGCCATTTCCGAGAGCGTGTCCTCGTCGAAGCCGAGATCGGCCAGCACCCGATCCATCTGGGTTTCGATCTCGCTGGCGCCTGAACCGGTCAGCCCGGAGAAGTCCCCCGTCTTGATCGCCTCGATGGTCGCAAGAATGTCGCCGAATTCCTGGTCGAGCAGGCCGTTCAGCTCGTCTTCCATCTGGGTCCGGATGATCTCCGGCAGTTCGGCGAGACGCGTGAGTGCTTCGTAAGTCCGCTGCAACTCGGCGAGTTGTTCCGTGAGCGTGGCCAGTTGCTCGCGGAGTTGCAGCAACTGCTCGTTCTGCAGGATCTCATCCTCGATCATCTGCCGGAGCTGCTGGATGTTCTGGGCGATGTTCTGTGCATCGACGACTGGCACGCCCTGGGCCTGGGCCCGGGTGCCGACGACGAACGGGATAGCAAGCGCCACAGAAATGACAAGGGCCAGCTCGCGATACCGGCGTGCGGGTGCAATGGTGCGGGGTGTCAATCCAATTCCTCCAATGTGAAGTCCATGAAGTCTTGCTCGGCTATCCGCGCCGCGGCTTGAGCGAAGTGGGCTGCGCTCAGGGGCTGCGTTCTTGCGGCTTTCAACCGGATACGTGCCGACATCAGGCGAACAAGCTCGGCGCGGGCGTAGGTGTTGAGGGCCAGGCTCTCCTGAACATCCTCGGTGCCGCCGATCCGTGTGACGATGTCCTGGATTCGCAGCGCCACTTGCCGGATCGCGGCAGGCGAGTTGTTGCCGTAGAAAGCCGCACCAAGCCCGGTGATCGAGAGATGGGCATTGGCCAGAAGCGCCGGATCGATCGTGCCGAGCGCTTCGATGCCGCCGATGCGGGAGAGGTAGAGGTTATAGCGTTCGGGGATGACCTGGACGTAGTGTTGGGTTTCGGCGAAGGGTGGCACGCCGCCATATTCGAACACGCGGCCGGGTCCCGCGTTATAGGCCGCGAGCGCATTGATGATGTTGCCGTCGAAGGTGCCCAACTGTGCCGCCAGGTATCGCGCGCCACCTTCAACCTGCAAATAGGGGCTGTCATAGTATTCCGGGTTGATCCCGAGGTCGCTGGCCGTGCCCGGCATGATCTGGGTGAGGCCAAAAGCGCCTACAGGCGAGCGGGCGCCGATGGAAAATCGGCTCTCCTGCCAGATCAGCGCCTGCAGGAGTGCGCGCCATTGCAGGACCGAGAGACCGGCGCGTCCGACCCCGGACAGGTCTGCGGTTTCCCGGGCGACCC
The DNA here is from genome assembly GCA_030066215.1 of Rhodobacter sp. Lineage (GTDB taxonomy): Bacteria > Pseudomonadota > Alphaproteobacteria > Rhodobacterales > Rhodobacteraceae > JASJCA01. The sequence continues at coordinate 1,333 of JASJCA010000087.1, forward strand.
GGATGATCAGCTGCTCGATGTTTTCCGCCGCATCCCCGAACATCTGCGCGCCGCCCGGATTGGGATCGACGTTGCCCGAGCCGTAGACGGCCGCCACGGAACGGTCCGCGTTGCCACTGCCGGATTCGAGATTCGAGACCATGCCTGGCAGGCCCTGACCGCCGAAACTGGTCTGCGCGTCGAGGATACGTTGCAGCACCGCGAGCTGCTCCCGTTCGTTCTCTGTGAGGAGTTCTTCGACGTTCAGTTTCTCGCGTTGAACCGCGAGATCGGCTTCACGGTTGCCCGTCTCGATGATGTCGCGCGCGGTCAACCCACTGTCGTTGATGGGCACCCCCTGGGCAAAGCCGGCCACAGGCAGCAGGGACGTCACCAGGATATGAACGACCCTAGACCTCAACGCCGGCCTCCGGGGCGCCGAGAGGCGTGAAGATGCAGTCTGGCACGATCGCGGCCAATGACGCACGGAAGGCAAAGCAATTGGCCTTCGGCTCCTGATACTGCGCGCAGGACGCCAGAGCCCCGAGCGCGGCAAAGAGGACAAGAATGCGGGTCATGAAAGTCTCCAGAAATCCGGACGGTCGCGGTAATCGGCGCCGACGAGCGCCTCGCCCTTTTCCATGCCGCCGAGGATGGTGAGATAGGGTCCGAGGGCTGAGAGGTCGGCATCGACGACGACCGAGCCGCTGTCGTCCCGGATGAGCGCCAGACGACTATCGCTACCGGTGTTCAGCAGTACATCGAGCTCTTTCTCGAAGAGGTTCAGCATCGCGTAGTCGGTTGCATTGGCCCGGATGTTCGGCAGCAGGATCTGCGTCGGCACCGCCTCGATGATGGTCTTGCCGGTGCGCGTGCGTTCGAGCTGGCTGGCATATTGCGTCATCATCACCGCGACGGTGTTCTGCTTCCTTGCGGTTACCAGCCAATTGGAGAGCCGCTCGGCAAAATATGCGTTGTCGAGCGCCTTCCAGGCTTCGTCGATGACGATGATCGTCGGGCGGCGGTCTTCGATCTCGCGCTCGATGCGGCGGAAGAGATAGGACAGCACCGCCATGCGCTCCTTCTCGCTCTCGCTGTCGAGGATGCCGGTGAGGTCGAAGCCGACGACGTCGCCGTCGAGCGAGAAGGTGTCTTCGCGGCTCTGGCCAAAGATCCAGCCGTAGCGGCCGTCCTCGGTCCATTCGAGGAGCCGCTGGTGCAGATCGCCGTTGTCGTCGGTGGAGACGAAGAGCGACGCGAAGTCTCTCCAGTTCCGAAGGGCGGGGTTGGTGGCGGTGGCGTTCTGACGGACCACCTCCTGGATGCGGTTGGTCTGGGCCGGGGTGAGCGGTTTGTCGGAGCGATAGAGGAGCGAGGCGAGCCAGTCGGAAAGCCAGGCGGTGCCGCGTTCGTCGATCTCGGTCCAGAGCGGATTGAGACCCGTCGCCTGTCCGGCCTTGATCGAAGCATAGCGTCCGCCATTGGCGCGCACCGCCATCTCCATACCGAGCCGATAGTCGAAGACGAAGATGCGCGCGCCCACACGCCGGGCTTGCGTCATCAGGAAGGCCGAGAGCACGGATTTGCCGGAGCCGGGTCGACCAAGGATCAGGGTATGCCCGCTGGTCGGTTCTTTCCCGGGCGAGCCTTGCTCGTGGTAGGAAAACCGATAGGCGCTCTGTTCCGGGGTCGGGAAGAGGGTGATCTCCTGGCCCCAGGGCAGTTGGTGCTTGTCCTTGCCGAGCTGGGTCCGGTGCAGCGCGGCAAAATCCGCGAAGTTGCGGTTGGTGACGGCACTGGCGCGCACGCGCTTCGGCTGATTGCCCGGGTGCTGGCTAAAATAATGCGTCTTCGCGGCCATCCGCTCGCCGATCATCTTCACGCCCTCGGCGGCGGCGGCGTTGACGATCTCGGCGCTGAGGGTTTGCAGCTCGTCGAGGCTGTCGCAGAAAACGGTCACCACCATGTGGTGCTCGCCGAAGCTCTGCCGTTTGGCCTCGAGATCGTCATGCGCGATGTCGAGCGCTTCGAGCAGCGACATCGCGGCATCCTGCGAAGCCTGCATCTGGCGCTTTTGCCGCTTGATCCGGCCCGCCATCAGGTTCGAGTTGATCGGCGTGAAAGAATGCGTGACGATCATGTCGACAGGCAGGTTCAGCATGTCGAACATGGTGCAGGTGGTGGCCTCGGAATACTCGCCGATGGTGAAGCTCTTGCCGAAGCGTTGCCCGGCGACGCCGTCCGAGATCTCGAAATGATCTTCGAGAAAGGTCACCCGGGTGTTGGCGACGTTGTAGGCTAGAAACCCGTAGCGGTTCACCGGATAGAGCGGCAGTTCGCGGCCGGTGTTGAGGGCGCCGAGAAAGCCCACAAGCTCACCTGATTGCGCGGACAGAAGTCGCGGCTTTAGGTCTGCCAGTCCGGAGGTGAACACGCCGACAGCTTCCCTCAAGCGCCGCACGCGCTTCCGGGTCTCTTCTTGGAACCGCTCCGGCGCGTTGCGATTGACGAAACCCAGAAAGCTCCTGGGCGGCGGGCGATGAATTATGGTCAGCGTCAGGGTCTTGTCGCGCAGACCGCTGGTGGCGAGCTTCTCGCGCCAGGCCTGATCGACCGCCGCCGCGAAATCGTCATTCTGGACTGGCAGAAGCTCCGCTGTGATCGCCTTCGAGACCTTGTGAACGTAGTAGCTGAACTCGGGTCCGAGCTGCGCGATGATCCGGGCAAAGAGCGTGGTGACCTTGTCGAGATAGGCATCGTCCGTCGTGTAGCTGTTCACACCACTCAGCCGGACGCACTGGAAGAGCTCATTGACCCGGGTCCGGACGGTGTTGTCGTCGAACAGGCTAACATAGGGCAGCATGTGCGCGAGGCGTTTCTCGCGGGCATACCAGTCCGGCATCAACGTGCGTTCGTCGATTGTCTCGTCACGGGGCATAGCTGTCGCCCCCGTGGATGGCCCGGTTTCGCGTCGGCGGGGTTTCCTGAAGCGCCGTCATCATCACATCGATGAAGCGCGGATCCCAGTCGGCCGCCTTCCAGAGAACGGGATAGAGCACGGCTGCGACGCCGAGCACGGCCATGTGCTGAATCCAGACGAAGAGCAGCACCGCACCGAAGAGCCAGACCATGGCATACATGATCGGCAGGCCGAGCAGTTTCGGCGGGCGGACGAGCCCTAGGAAGAGAGGCGATCGCTCGGCCAAGGCCGTGGCTCCTTAGGCCCCGAAGACCGCGGCAACGATGGTCGGCGCCGCGGCGACGCCGGCGATGCCGACAAGCACCCAGAGTGCCTGGCGCAGGTCGATGATGTTGAAGAACCAGCTCAGGAAGATGCCGAGCACGGCGAGCGTGGCGATGACGACCCCGAGCGGGCCGGTGAGCGCATCGACGATCCCCTGCAGCAGGCTCTGGATCGGGGAGAGGTCGATGCTCTGCGCCAGCGCAGGCTCAGCCAAGACGAGCAGCACGGAAACGAATGCAACGAGGAGTGACACGGGTGGCTTCATGAGTTCTTTCCTTCCAGCCGGGTGAAGACGGCCAGCACCCGCTGGACGTGGTTTTGGGTTTCTCGAAACGGGGGGATGCCGCCGTGCTCGCGCAGGGCCTCGGGTCCGGCGTTGTAGGCGGCGAGCGCGAGGCGTGCGTCGCCGAACTCGGCCAGCATCATTGCGAGATAGCGCGCGGAGCCGTCGAGGTTCTGGCGCCAGTCGTGCGGATCGACACCGAGCAGGGCGGCCGTGCCGGGCATCAGCTGACCGAGGCCGATGGCGCCGGCATGTGAGACAGCGCGGGGGTCATAGGCGCTCTCGATCTCGATATTGGCGCGATAGAGGTTCAGCCAGTCGGTGACCGTGATATCTGCGGCACGGAGACCGCGATGGCCCGCGTAACGAAGGGCCGTATCTTCGATGGCAGACAAAATCTCCGGGCGAGGTGCGCGGACGGTTGGGGCAATGGCGGCGACGCGCAGTTCTTCTAGCTTTTCAGCGTCCTCACCAAAGATACGCAACCCGTCAGCTGCGGACCCCTGGCCGATGCCGTCATTGTAATTGCGCGAGAAGCGTTCCTGGGATTGCGACGGCCTGAGCGCGCCATCACTGTCCATCATCAGCACCATCTGTGCCGATGCGGGCGATTTCAGAATAAGAAGGAGAAGGGCGCTAGCGACTGAGGCGCGCCAGTTCCTCGCTTGAGAGCTTGTGCACCGTCCGCTTGCCTTCCTCGAGCGGGATGTCGGCGTGTGAAAAACCAATCCCCTGCAGGAAGGAGATGACCCCGGTGACGGTCTTGATCTCGCGGATCTTGATGTCGTTGCGCGAGGTGCGTGTGCGCGCCGTGACCAGGAGCTTTTCCAGGCCCTCGTCACTGACAGCCCGCATAATCCAGACCCCGTGCCAGTTCGGGCCCTTCTTGAAGGCGTCCGTCTTGCAGACAACTTCGACGCGATAGCCGCTGGCGACCAGGTCGCGAAATCGGGGTTCGGTGACCACATTTGGCGTTTCTTTACTTAGGTCCATAACCCGGATCGCGCTCTCCCAAAAGGCGAATGACCGGGCGACGATGATTGCAACCCGGACATACGATAGTATATTTATGACGCGCAAGATGTATTATCGTGCCGCCAAGCGGATTCTCGCTCATGAAACCGATAGACCGGACGCATGCAGTCGATCAAGGAAATTAGGATCTTGGGAGGACTGCCCTTGGCCAGCGCGCGATGCGCGCTAGCAAAGTCGATGCTCATGGTCCTGGCTGGTGCGGCCAACGCCGAATCGTGCCTGGCACCGCAAAGGCCCTTCGTGCCAAGCGATCCGCAAGCGGCGCGGGACTATGCGGACATCATCCGTTCCGACTTCGAGTTCTACGTTCGGGATATCCAGCGCTATTTCCGCTACCTGGACGAAGAGCGCGCTCGGGCGTTCGACGAAGTGCGTGAGGTGAGCGAGGAATACGGGCGGTTCCTAGAACTGGGCGAGCAATAGCCCCGGCGGGGAGCCCGTGAAGTCACGGCATTCGCTGCGCCGCCTGCCGCACTCGACTCAATGACCGCGCTGCAGCAAGCGCGTCACGCTCAGACCGGCCCAAACGAGGTAGGGCGGCATCGATAACGAATAGTGACCGCAGTTCAGCTCCAGGATCGCGGGTCTGGCGCCGGCGTCCTTCAACCGTTGTATCAGCCTCCGGGACAGGTCTGGCAGAACCACCGTGTCTCTCCTGGCCAATACCACCTGAAGGTCGAGATCGGGCCGTGCCAACCGATGCGCGTGCTTTTCCTGGTCAAGCGGACCCCAGGCCCTTCGGAGACTCTCCAGATCAATCGCAGGTTCGAGGCTTTCGCGTATCGCTTGCGTGGCGCGACCCGTCCAGACCATGTCGGCCAGGCTGCCGGCCGTCAGAAGCAGCGCCGCCTTCGACACAGCCGGGTCGTACGCCGCGATCAGCCCCGCGACCCAGGAACCAAGGCTCATGCCGAGAACCGAGATCTTGCGATAGCCCTTGCTCTCCAACCAACGTATGAGCTTTCGTCCGTCCCATACGGCTTGCCTCATGGACTGAACTGTTCGCCCGAGATTGGGGCCCAGCATGTGATCGGCGTATGACGCACCGGGACGGCTTCGTTCGAAGTGGTAGGGCATGGCAATCTCGACAACCGTGATGCCGCGGCGCGCGAAGAACCAGGCAATCTGTCGATACCGCGCCGCCGCATTCCAATGGTGGAAGACCACCATCGCCCGATTCCTTGACCCGCTCTCTGTCACCTTAGCCCAGACGGTATTGTTCCTTTCGATGGCGGTGATCATGTCCGACGGAAAGGCGACCCACCCGTCTTCGATCTCGAACCCCAGATCACTGCTGCCCGGCTCATCAAAAAATGTCGGATCCGCGACGGCCGCGTCCGCAAGCTCACAGAACGCCGCGATACTGCCTGCTTGCCCTGCGCCAGGAAAAGCGAGGTCTGCGTCCAACGCGAAATCGGCCTTTGTTTTGACTGCGTCTCCTCGCCTTGCCCGGCGCTCGTCCCAACGGTCAAGCCAACTATGATACACGGTGGTTGCCTCTCGGACCTGCCGCTTTCTCCATCCCGAACCCTGGATCGAACAGGCCGTAAACCGCGAGCAGCAGTCCGATGCTCAGCAAGATCGAAAATCCGGGGAAAGCACCGATCAGCAAGTACCCGGTGACGAGCAATGCGACGACTGCCGACATCGCAGTCAACACTCCGCGTAATTGATTCTCGCCAACGCCCTCCTGACGCCTCCAGACGGCTTGAAGCCGCAGGGCGCCATGCAGGAAAACTGCGCAGGTGGCCATCGCGACCAGGAGACTGCTGTAGTGTGTCGGCCTGACGTAGTCTTTTCCGTCTCTCCAGTCGTTGCCAGCCTCGAAGACTGACAATAGATCGCCGGCCAACCAAGCCAGAATGTTTTCAGCGCTCGATGTCACATAAGCGCTCTGGAGCTTCATGCATATCGCGACCAGGACACCCAGGATCGCACAGCGAAAAGTTCCGCACATGACTCTGAGACCGGACTCCAGCACTTCGCGCCTGCCTTCCGCTCCCTGCCGAAAACCTGTCTTGCCGCCGATTTCCCAGAATTCATGGGCCAGGGTATAGAGCAGGATCAGACCCACGAAGAGAAAATAGAAGCAGACGCTCATGTACAGGTAGGCGAGGCCCGTGAACAGGATCGACCCCGGCACCGATATGTTCACGGGGTGCACAATCGCGATGGCGCCCCAGTCGATGGCGTAATTTCCACGATCTCCTGAGATCAATGGCATCAGCCGCCTTGCGATCCACTGAAGAAGGCCGGCGATTGGCAGGCATATGAATAACACCGCCCAGTATGTGACCGAGTAAGCCTCGACTTTGAGCGCCCAACTGTCGTTGCGTTCCATTCGACCGCTGATCATAGCCAACTTTGAGCGGCCATCCCTCTTCCAGAAGACGAGCAACTCCACGACGAACGCGAAGTAGAGCGGCATGAACACCATAAAGAGGAGCGTCCAGTTCGGCGCCCAAAGAAACCCAACCTGTTTGATCAGGTCGTCAGCCCGGGTGTAGACGACGCTGTGAATACCCAGAAAATAGGAGAAAAAGCCAAGTGCCACGGCACCCGCGAACACTGCGGCCGGTATGTCCAGAGTAGAACCGCGGTTAAACAGCGCCTCTGATCTTTTCGCCAAACTGAAGCGCCGTTTTGGCCCGATGACATCATTGCTTTGAGTCGCCTCGGCCAAGGATTCCGGGTCGAATTCGAGAGTCGCATTCACTGTTGCACCTGGAGGCACTTCGGCGTCGCGGCGCTCTAATCCGTTACGTAGCGCGCGCCTCCTGGCAACCAGGCGCGACTGCGCCGAACTGAGTTCGGTCTGCCATTTGCTGGTCGCCTCCGGATCATCGCACCCGAATACCCTTGCCAGCCAGCGAATGTTCTCGGTGCTGATCCCCTTGTTATTATCCTGAAACCAAAGCTGCACCGTCCGTAGCTCGATACCGGATCGATTGGCATCAATCTGTGAGATCGCCGCCGCAAGAAGCTCGGGCGTCCAAGGTCCCGCCGGAAACCCCTCCTTGTCGACCGGCCGACCCGCACCAGCTGCACAAAGGCGCCGGAACGTTTCCTTGAAGTCACTTCCGTCACCCGGCGGAGGGACGAAATATTTCCCATGCTTTATCAATGGCGTACCGGTCTTCGTTTCGTTCCGTTTCGCCCACCTTCGTATCGTATCGTGAATTCTCCCTGCTTTAAAGCACAACTCTCGAGAGAGTGATTCGGCGATGAATGCACGTTCCGGAGTTGGTCGCTACGCCGTCTGCCCAACCGGTTAGGAGTAGAAACGACGATGGTAGATGAAAGAGTAGAAGCGGCGCCCATAGCGCGGCTGCTTGGCGCCGATCGCTCACGTTTGATTGGTTTGGTCTATATGTGGAATACGGGCGAGCTATCGTTTCTCTGGATTCACGGGCGAGAAACAGCCAAGTTCGTTGAACCGCTGTTACGCTCAGAGGTACTGGCGAATGCCAAACCTACGACACCAGTCGACGTGATCGAATTCCTTGAGTCACTTTCGGACGACGACGAACCAAATCGCCAACGATAGCGCCAATTCAGTAGTTCACCTGCTCGAAACCGTAGTTGCCCTCGTAGTCGCGCCATTCGACAAAGACCGAGCGGTGAGAGATGCCCGGACAGTGTTCGCCCCAACGTTCGAGGCCAACATGTGCCTGGGGCAGGGCACCGGTTGACGACCGCCGCCACGAGAAGTCACCCTGGGTCCCATAGGTTCCCAGAACGACGACGGCGCTGCGGTTGCAATCGCCATCGCGTCCGGACTCGTACTGCCTGGCGTATCGCACATCGAAGACACGGATCGAGCGTACGAAATTGAACTCGGGTCCGCTGATATCGATGTCTGCGCGGTCCTGAACGAGGCGGAGACCAAGTCCGTCGGGCAGCTGCACGGCCTCAGAACCGTCGGTGTGATACACTGCGGTTGGGAGATTTCTGTCGATTTGGGGCATCGTTTCTGGTGCCGATTGCAGCGGCGACGCGCGGTCACCGTTGAACAAGATGTCGTAGATACGGCCTCCATCATTGCCGACATCGATTCGCTTGAGGGACGCGCCCATGGGGCAGCGCCAGATCTGTAAGGGCGGTTCGACGGGCCACGGTGTTATCCGCCGAATGAATACGGCCCGGGCGCGTGCGCAGGGTGCCGATGCCGGCCAGCCGCCGGAGAGGCACAGGAGAATGGCGCAGTCGATTGGGTAGGATTGAGCCTGTGTGCGTTCCGGTGCCCCGACAAGTGAGGTCGAACCCAGGACGGCGAGTGCGGCGAGGCGGAGCGTGTGATTGAGCATGCTGAAAGTCCAATGGCTTGGAATGTGACCTCAGCATGCCGCATTGATATATGAATGTCACTAATAACATATTATTGTAGAACGACGCATAATCTGTCTTATGTTAATTCGGGTCGGCCGCTCCTAGGACGTGTCCCCATTAAGGGGATTCACAACGCGATATGGTTCTGATTCACTCTTCCGAAAACGGAGGCGGTGATGAGCAGGCATGATTTGAGCGACCAAGAGTGGGCAGTGATCCAGCCTTTGCTCCCGAACAAACCACGCGGAGTGCCGCGGGTTGATGATCGACGAGTGATCGATGGCATTCTGTGGCGGTTTCGGGCGGGGTGTTCCTGGCGCGATGTGCCGGCGTGCTATGGCCCGCGCACGACGCTGTTCAACCGCTTCACCCGGTGGCGTGCCGCAGGCGTGTGGCAGCGGATTTTTGACGTCCTGTCAGAAGGCTATGACAGTCGGACGGTCATGATCGATAGCTCTGTGGTGCGTGTTCACCAGCACGGCGCGCCGTCTGAAAAGGGGGCGCTGTGGGCCGCTCTCGCGGCGGCCTGAGCACCAAGATCCACGCTCTGGTCGACCGGCTCGGGCGTCCGGTGCGGCTGGTTCTGACACCAGGTCAAGCCGGGGACGCGCCGGTTGCGGCTGAATTGCTGTCCGACCTCCGCGAGGGCGCGACGCTGATCGCAGATCGCGCCTACGACACCGATGCGATCCGCGCAAAAGCCGATGAGTGCGGCGCTTGGGCGAACATCCCACCGCGCACCATCCGCAAGAACAGCTTCGCCTTCAGCCCCTGGGTTTACCGGCAACGCAATCGCGTGGAGCGGTTCTTCAACCGGATTAAACACTTCCGCGGCCTCGCCACCCGATACGACAAGACCGATGCCAACTACTTCGCCGGCCTGACACTCGCCGCCATCCGAATCTGGTTGAAATCTTATGAGTCCGCGTCCTAGGTAATCGCGCCAAAGCCAGCGCAGATAACCGCTACCTTCGCCATAGATGCCGTAGCCGATGGTTCCGAACCCGAAAATGACGACGACCGCCAGCGGCACGCCCAGCCGCAACAGCCGCGACCGTGCAAATCCCCAAGCCCCATGCCGGTCGTAACTCGCCGCAGTGAAATATCCCGCGATCAAAAAGAAGAACCCCATGAAGAAAGTGCGATTGAGTAAGAAGAAGTAGAGCAGCAGATCGCTGCGGGCCGGGTCGTCCAACATTTCCCGCCACTCGCCGCCCGCCGCATTGTAGGGCTCCGCCGCGTGGTGCCCGACCACCAGCGCGATCAGAAACACCCTCAGCCACCCCACGAAATGCAACCGCTCCGCCATCCGACACCTCCCACCGGGTGCCGCGTCTTGCCAGACGCATCGCCGTCGCGCCTTGACTTGCCTCAATCGCCCGGGACTGGCGACCGCTGCAAGGTTCCGCGCCTTGGCCGCCCTAACCGGCACCGGGGCTGGCATGGACCCGCGGCTGGCCGGCCGCAGCGGCGCGCGGATCGCCAAAGACCTGATCCCGACAGAGGACGAGGAGAACCCGGTGCCCGTCGGGCCCGTCCCGGTCGTGCGGTCAAATACTCATCATATGAAAGTGCAGGCCGACCCAATCGCCCAAAACCGGCCCGTCCTTGCTCCCGCCCGCGGCTTCCCCTAGACCCATCCGGAACGCCGCCAACCGCCCGGACACCTCATGCGCCTCTCCCGCTACTTCCTCCCCGTTCTCAAGGAAAACCCCGCCGAGGCGCAGATCGTGTCGCACCGTCTGATGCTGCGCGCGGGCATGATCAAACAGGCCGCCGCCGGCATCTACTCCTGGCTGCCCCTTGGCTACAAGGTCCTGAGAAACATCGAGGAAATCATCCACGAGGAACAAATCCGCGCGGGCCACCACCCGATCCTGATGCCCACCATCCAATCCGCCGATCTCTGGCGCGAATCCGGCCGCTACAACGCTTACGGCGAGGAAATGCTGCGCATCCGCGACCGCCACGACCGCGACATGCTGTTCACCCCCACCGCCGAGGAACTGATCACCGACATCTTCCGCTCCCACGTCACCAGCTACCGCGACCTGCCGCTGACCATGTACCAGATCCAGTGGAAATTCCGCGACGAAATCCGCCCCCGCTTCGGCGTCATGCGCGGGCGCGAGTTCTACATGAAGGACGGCTATAATTTCGACCTGACCAAGGAAGACGCGCTGCACGCCTACAACCGCCACCTCGTCAGCTACTTGCGCACTTACGAGCGCATGGGCCTGCAGGCGATCCCGATGCGCGCGGAATCCGGCGCCATCGGCGGCGACGACACCCACGAATTCCTGGTCCTCGCCGACACCGGCGAGTCGGGCGTCTTCTACGACAGCCAGGTCACCGACCTGCGCTTCGGCGACCGCGTCATCGACTATGACAGCCATGCCGACTGTCAGGCCGTGCTCGAGGAATTCACCTCGCGCTACGCCCGCACCGACGACACCCATGACGAGGCGGTGTTCCACGAGCGTGTCCCGGAAGAGCGGCGGCGCGAGGCCCGCGGCATCGAGGTCGGCCAGATCTTCTATTTCGGCACCAAGTATTCCGAGCCGCTGGGCGCCACCGTCCAGACCCCAGACGGCACACAGGTGCCGGTACACATGGGGTCGCACGGCATCGGCGTCAGCCGTCTTGCCGGTGCGATCATCGAGGCCAGCCACGACGACAACGGCATCATCTGGCCCGAAGAGGTCGCGCCGTTCAGGGTCGGCATCGTCAACGTCAAACAGGGCGATCCGACGACCGACAAAGCCTGCGAAGACCTCTACGCCGCGCTGACGGCGGCAGGCATCGAGACCCTCTACGACGACCGCGAAGAACGCGCTGGAGCGAAGTTTGCGACGATGGATTTGATAGGATTGCCCTGGCGGGTGACGGTCGGCCCGCGGGGGCTGAAGAACGGTGTCGTAGAGTTGACCAGCCGACGGACGGGGGAGGGGGAGGAATTGGCTCCGGAGTTATTGATGTCGCGCTTGCCGTAAGGTAGACATTGTGACACCTGGACCATAACAGAAAGGTGGTCGGAGTTGCTCGCCCGACGGCTCGCATATTCGCCCGCCACAGAAACTTGTTGTTCATTTGGAGTGGAACAGGATCGAGAACTCCGATTTCGGTAATTTTTCCCACCTAACTAAAACGGAAACGTGTATGACAATCTTGCCATGAATTGGAAAATCTTCTGGGAATTCGTCACCGCATTTGCCGTTTGCTTGGGTATTTCTGGTGGTTCCGTGTCGATGGTGGCACTGTTCTTGGGTACTGAATGGTGGAGTGAAAGCAAATCAATTGCGATTACACATTTTTCGTATGGAACTATCATCCTATTCCTCGCGTTTTTACTCACGAAAAAGTCGAGCGATCCAATCTTCCGAAGCCCTAGAGTGAAAAGAGTATTGGAAGATGGAATGCTACTGACGGAGGGTTTCGCCTGGGGTGGCGTCGGAATGGCAGTGACCGTATTTGTTAACGACGAAGGATATGAACGACTCCTTGCTCATGGAGAGATTTTGAACAAACAAGAGAATGGATTGGTAAGTATCAAATTAAACTCCGAAGATGAAAATGAATTCTTGTCTGAAGCGAAGAGTCACAAAGCTGATCTAGTGATAAAACCGGGGCAGATAAGGTGGTAGAAGACAACGTGCCGATAAAAGTTGTTGCCGTCCCAACGGTATATCAACTTGTGATCAACCGCGGGAGTTCGCAAGGTGTCCGACCGGGTGAGAGATATTTGGTATATAGGGAAGGTGAGGAAGTTTTTGACCCAGATACGGGTGAGAGCCTTGGTGTGTACGAAGAGGTTGTCGGTCGTGCTAGAGTTATCTTGGTCAAGGAAAAAAACTCGACTCTAGAGAGCGATGAATTTGACAATATCGTTATCGAAAAGGGTAGGCTGGAACTCACTGCTATCTGGGGGCCTGACAAAAGAATAGAAAAAGAAATGAAACCAATAGGCGCAATGGTTGGCGACTTGGCTAAACGCGTTTAGCGCGTATCGAATTGCATGCCCTGCTTTGCACTCGACATCAACTTGATGCCGCCCGTCCCAAGACCTCCTCCGCCCACTTGTTCAAGCTCTTTCCCGAAAGCTGCGCCGCCTCCACCACGCGGGCATGCACGCCCGGGTCGATCCGCACCGAGAGCTGACCCGAATAGGCCCGCTGCGGCTCTTTCCCCAGCTTCGCGCAGGTCTCCAGGTAATCGTCCACAGCCTCATGGAACGCTGCCTTCAGATCGCCCACCGTCTCGGCATGAAACCCCACCCCGTCGCGAATGCCCGCGACCCGGCCAAAGAAGATTTCGTCCTCGTCATCGTATTCGACCCGTGCTGAGTAGCCTTGATAGGTCATCACGCTCATGGTCTCACCCTGATCCTTTCCAGAAACGCTCGCGCCGCGCGCACCTGATAGCGTTTCGCTTCCTTCTCCGGGTGCGGGCGGTGGAAGGTCTCGACCTCGCCGTCCTTGGCGAACCGCACCCGCGACCCGCGCCCTTCGATCACCTCGCACCCGGCGGCGATCAAAAGGGCCTCCACCGCGCGCCACTCGATCGACCCGCTCACCGGATCGGTGAAAACCGCTTTCAGCGTTTTCCGGTGTTTGGAGTTCATGGCACAATTTAGAGTTTGCTTGCGAAAATTGCAAGCGTAAGTCGAGAAGGCGTTCTACCCTATCTTGACCTGAGTCACATACAACCTTCGCGACTCGCCCCACACTTCTCCTCACCCAAAACCCAAGGAGGAAGCCATGTCCGTCTACAAGATGATCGAAATCGTCGGCACCAGCCCGGACTCGTGGGACGCCGCCGCTGCCGCGGCAGTGGAACGCGCCGGGCAGACGTTGCGGGATCTGCGCGTCGCCGAGGTCACCGACATGGACGTCACGATCGAGAACGGCAAGATCGCGCTTTACCGCACCAAGCTGAAGGTCTCGTTCAAGTTCGAAGAGACCGTCTAAGCCGGCGCCGGGTCCGGGCGGGCGTCCGTCCGGACTCGCACACCGACGTTTTACCGACGTAATACCGACGTTTTAGAGACACGCCGAATCCGGTCCGGCGCGGCCCTTTCCCCTGCCCGGAATCCCGGCTAAACGGGCCCCATGACGGCCCCCTTTGCCCCCTTCGAATGGATGATCGCCTGGCGGTATTTGCGCGCCCGCAAGGCCGAGGGCGGCGTCTCGACCATGACCTGGATCAGCCTGATCGGCATTACGCTCGCGGTCTTCGCGCTGATCGCCACGCTCAGCGTAAGGGCCGGATTTCGCGCGGAATTTGTCGATACGATCCTCGGCGCCAACGCCCATGTCACGGTCTATTCCAGCGTCTACGTCACCGAGACCGGCCAGACCACGCGGGCGATCGAAAACTACGACGCGCTGGCCGATGAAATCCAGCAAATTGAAGGCGTTACCCGCGCCGCGCCGTTGGTCAAGGGCCAGGTGATGGCCAACCTCCGCGCAAACAACACCGGCGTGGAAGTCTTTGGACTCACACTGGAAAATCTCAAGACCATCCCCCGCGTGGCGGGGGCAGACGACCGCTGGGGCGACATCGAGCGCTTCGACGAAGGTGTTGCCATCGGCTCCGGCGTCGCCCGCGAGCTCGGCGCCACCGTCGGCGACCGGATCAAGCTGATCAGCCCCAACGGCGTCAAAACCGCCTTCGGCACCTCCCCCCGGATCAACGCCTACGAGGTCGTGTATATCTTCACCGCCGGCCGCTATGACATTGATCGCACACGGATTTATATGCCCTTCGCAGAGGCGCAGAGCTATTTCAACCGCGAAGGTCGGGCCGATGAAATCGAGGTGATGGTCACCGATCCCGAGGCGGTTGACAGCTACGCCACAGCCCTTCTGCAAACTGCTGGAGAACGCGCATTGCTCTGGACCTGGCGCGACAGCGCAGGCAGCTTTCTGCGCGCCCTCGACGTCGAAGACAACGTGATGTTCGTAATCCTCAGCGTGCTGGTGCTGATCGCCGCAATGAACATCATCTCGGGCTTGATTATGCTGGTCAAAAACAAGGGCCGCGACATCGGCATCCTGCGCACCATCGGCCTGTCCGAGGGCTCGATTTTGCGCGTCTTCTTCATCTGCGGTGCCTCGGTGGGACTGATCGGCACGGTCTGCGGCGTGATCCTGGGCTGCCTTTTCGCGATCTACATCGATCCGATCTTCTCGGCGGTCAATTACCTGTCGGGCGGCGGCGTCTGGGACCCGTCGATCCGCGGCATCTACAACTTGCCAGCCAAGCTACAAGTCTCGGACGTGCTATCGGCGGTGGGGCTGTCGCTGGGGCTCAGTTTCGTGGTGACGATCTTCCCGGCCCGCCGCGCCGCGCGGCTAAACCCGGTCGAGGCGCTGCGCTATGAATGAGCCGGCGCTGAAGCTGGAAGACCTCCACAAGACGTATCTGAAGGGCGCGCCAGGCGAAGTCGCGGTGCTGCATGGTGCCGATCTGACTGTGACCAAGGGCGAAGTGGTGGCGCTGGTCGCGCCGTCTGGTGCGGGCAAATCGACGCTTTTGCACATCGCCGGGCTGCTCGACACGGCGGATGCCGGCAACGTCAGCATCGGCGGGACGGCGACCGGTGGCCTGTCGGACCGTGCGCGCACGGCGATCCGCCGCAAACAGGTGGGGTTCATCTATCAGTTCCATCATCTTTTGCCGGAGTTTTCGGCCCTGGAGAACATCGTTCTGCCACAGCTTGCGAACGCGACTGACGATGCGACGGCAAGAACCCGTGCCGAGGACCGCGGGCGCGCGGGTCGGGTGGCGATCAGCCGCTCGGGCAGATCGAAGTCGAACTCCGACAGCCTCATTGCCCGGAGGACGGCT
>JASJCA010000209.1 GCA_030066215.1 Rhodobacter sp.
CCGCGGGATGACAACTCAAGAGGTAGAGAATTAAGTCGGAGTACGGCTTTAGCGTACCAAAACATCGTTTTTAAAAGTGTTTTTGATCAGGCGTTTAAAATATCCCGGACAGTAGTGCGGTTGCGTGGGGATGACGATGTGGGCGAGTGGATGTCGATCCCGGGGGGTGGGTCAGTCGTTGAGGATGACCCACTGGTCGCGCAGGTAGGCTTCGAGCGGGCGGTAGCGACGCTTGTAGCTCATCTTGCTGCAGTTGCGGATCCAGTAGCCGAGGTAGAGGTAATCGAGATCGCGCAGGCGGGTCTCGTGGATCTGGTTCAGGATCGCAAAATGTCCGAGGCTGCGATCGGCGTGGTCGGGATCGAAGAAGGTATACACCGCGGACAGACCGGTATCGGTCAGGTCGCAGACCGCAACCGCGATCAGGATGCGATTGAGCCGGTACTCGTAGAACAGCGTATCGGTCCAGTCGCAG
Source organism: Rhodobacter sp. (assembly GCA_030066215.1). Taxonomy (GTDB): domain Bacteria; phylum Pseudomonadota; class Alphaproteobacteria; order Rhodobacterales; family Rhodobacteraceae; genus JASJCA01. The sequence goes on from JASJCA010000209.1 coordinate 476, forward strand.
ATCAGGAACCGATGGTAGTCCGACTTGTTCGGGTTGGCCATGCTGCCGTCGTCGTGCCGGCTGTTGATGTAACGCCGGTAGAGATCGAAGTGTTCGTCGCGGTAACGGCTCGGCATGATGCTGATACGCAGGTCGGAGTTACGCCGGATGACGCGCTTTTCGTTGCGCGAGTAGCGATGCGCCTTGACCGGGATCCGCACCGATATGCACTCCTGGCACTGTGGACAGTGTGGCCGGTAGATGTACCCGCCCGAGCGGCGAAATCCGTGCCGAATCAGCTCGTTATAGGTATTCATGTCCATGTCCATATGGGGATTGGCGAACGCGCTGACCGATTTCCGATTCTCGAGGTAGCTGCAGGGCTCGGGAGTCGAAGCAAAAAAGTTGAGTTTTGCCTGATCGTTCATCGTCTTTCATCGCCAATCCGATACCTAATTCTAGACCCTAAACAATGACTTGTAACGCCAGGGGCGATTTTTTTTGGGGCGGGGCGACGAACGTCGCGTTTCAGGTCGCGAGCGCGAAAAACTCGAGACTGTTGCGCCGGACCTGCGCGGCGAGCGCGGCCGCGGATTCGGCGCGATGGCGCGCAACCTCGGCCAGGATGTGCGCGAGGTGGGCCGGTTCGTTGGTACGGCTGGCGGGTTTCGGCGACAGGTTGCGCGGCAGCAGGTAGGGCGCGTCGGTCTCCAGCAGCAGGCGCTCGGCCGGTATCAGCGGCACCAGCTGCTGCAACTCCAGGCCTCGCCGTTCGTCGCAGATCCAGCCGGTGATACCGATGTAACAGTCGAGCTCGAGATAATCCATCAGCGCGGCGCGGTTATCGGTGAAACAGTGCACCACGAGGCGTCGTATCCGCGGCCGATACTCGGCGAGCAGTTCGACGAAACGCGTATGGGCATCACGCTGGTGGCAGAACAGCGGCAGGTCGAGCTCGATGGCGAGTTCAACCTGGTGCACGAAGGCCTGTTCCTGGTCGAGCGGCGGGGAATAATTGCGGTTGAAATCGAGCCCGGTTTCGCCGATCGCACGCACGCAGGGATTGGCCGCCATCGCCCGTATCCGGTCCGCGCTGTGCGCATCCCATTCGCTGGCGTGGTGCGGGTGAATACCGCAGGTGGAAACCAGTCGCCCGGGCCAGGCCGCGCACAGCTCGATCGCCTTCTGGCTCTCCTCCAGGCTGGTACCGGTAACGACCATGCGGCCGACACCGGCATCGGCGGCGCGCGCCATGACGCCGTCGAGATCACGCAGCAGGGCCTTGTTGGTCAGATTGACGCCGATGTCGATCAGTTCGCTCACTGGCGTATGCCGATGCCGCGGTCGAGCAGGTACATGCAGATGCCGAACAGCAGGGCGATGAAGAAGCCGATGACGCCGAGCGCGGTCAGCAGCTCGATATCGCTGCTGCCGCGAAAGCCGTAGCGAAAGCTGTTGACCATGTACAGGATCGGGTTACCCAGCGATACCTGCTGCCAGAACTCTGGCAGCATGCGGATCGAGTAAAAGATGCCGCCGAGATAGGTCAGCGGTGTCAGTACGAAGGTCGGGATGATCGTGATGTCGTCGAAACTGTTGGCGAAGATGGCGTTGATCAGGCCGGCCAGCGCAAACAGGCAGGAGGTCAGCGCCGCCACCAGCAGCACCACCCAGGGGTTGTACACGCTGAACTCGGTGAACAGCAGCGACACCAGCGTGACCGCGATTCCGACGCAGATGCCGCGCGTAAGGCCACCGGTAACGAATCCGAGGACTATCACCAGGTTCGGCACCGGCGCTACCTGAAGCTCCTCGATATGACGCGAATACTTGGCGCCGTAAAATGACGATACGACGTTGCCGTAGGAGTTGGTAATAATCGACATCATGACCAGGCCGGGCATGATGAAATCCATGTAAGCCATGCCGTCCATTTCGCCGATACGCTGGCCGATCAGGCTGCCGAAGATGATGAAGTAGAGCGCCACCATGACCACCGGCGGGATGATGGTCTGTACCCAGATGCGCATGAAACGATAGATTTCCTTGCGCGTGATCGTGAGATAGGCAATCCAGAACTGGCGCAGCATGTCAGGCCAGGCTCAGCTTGTCGTTTTTGGCGGTCAGCTTGACGAACAGCTCTTCCAGCCGGTTGACCTTGTTGCGCATGCGTTCGACGACGATGCCGAGCGCGGCCAGCTCGCTGATCAGGTCGTTGATCGAACGCGATTCGTGCACCTCGACCTCGATACTGTGATAATCGAGCAGGCGGACGTTGTCGAAGCTCGCCAGCCGCGGCACCTCGGCAATGTCGTCGCGCAGGTAGAGCACGAAGATTTCGCTGTTGAGCTGGCGCAGCAGGTTTTTCATGCTGCTGTGGCGTATGATTTCACCGTTATCGATGATCGCGACATTACGGCACATGCGTTCCGCTTCCTCGAGATAGTGCGTGGTCAGGATGATGGTCGTACCCTGGTCGTTGATTTGCTCGAGAAAGTCCCACATGCTGCGGCGCAGCTCGATGTCGACCCCGGCGGTGGGTTCGTCCAGAATCAGCAGGCGCGGATCGTGGATTAGTGCACGGCCGATCATCAGCCGGCGTTTCATGCCGCCAGACAGGCGACGCGCCTGCTGACGCCGATGCTGCCACAGGCCCAGTTGCGCCAGATAGTGTTCGGCCCGCTCGCGCGCCAGCGCCTTGGGTACCCCGTAAAAACCGCCCTGGTTGATCAGGATTTCCTCGACCGGTTCGAAGTTGTTGAAGTTGAATTCCTGAGGTACCGAGCCGAGCAGGCTGCGCGCGCGAATGAACGACGAATCGATCGACAGATCGAAGATCCTGACCTCGCCGGCGCTTTTGTTGACCAGTCCCGAAATGATGCCGATGCAGGTCGACTTGCCGGCGCCGTTGGGGCCGAGCAGGGCGAAGAAGTCGCCTTCCTCGACCTGCAGATCGATGCCCTTCAAGGCCTCGAGCCCGCTGGCATAGGTCTTGCGCAGGCCCTTGATTTCGAGTGCGTACATGAATGGTCCGGGGAATCGAACAGCGGCAAAGGTTAGGGCAACCCCCTGAAAAATCAAGCCCGGGACGTGGTAATCTAGCGCGCATGGGCGAAGTCTCGATGGTCTACATCCTGTTCCTGATCTTCTTTGGCGCCGCGGTGCTCGCGACGCTCGCGATGTGGTTTCGCCAGTCGCTGATCATCGCTTATATTGCGCTCGGCCTGCTCATCGGCCCCTGGGGCCTGCACCTGATCACGGACGTCGAGCTGATCCAGGACATCGCCCATGTCGGCATCATCTTCCTGCTGTTTCTGCTCGGACTGAACCTGAACCCGCAGGAGCTGATCAAGCTTGCCGGCGAAACGACCATCGTCACCGGTGCGAGCTCACTGCTGTTACTCGGTCTCGGTACGGGTTATTGCCTGCTGTTCGGCTACAGCCTGGCCGAGGGTATGATCGTCGGTGCGGCGCTGATGTTTTCGAGCACGATCATCGGCCTCAAGCTGATACCGACGACGGTGCTGCATCACCAGCGTACCGGCGAAATCATCATCAGCGTACTGCTGCTGCAGGACATCATCGCGATTTTCCTGCTGCTGGCGCTGGAGGGCAGCGCCAGCGCCGATACCGGCTGGCTCGCGATGATCCGCCCGGTACTGGCCTTCCCGCTGCTGGTGGTGTTCGCCTGGCTGGTCGAAAAGCACTTGCTGGTGCGCCTGATCGCGCGCTTCGATCGCATCCAGGAATATATCTTTCTGCTCGCCCTGGGCTGGTGTGTCGGCCTCGCCGAGATTGCCGAGCAGGTCGGCCTGTCCTACGAGATCGGCGCTTTTGTCGCCGGGGTCAGTATCGCCCGCAGCCCGATCGCGCTGTTCATCGCCGAGAGCCTGAAACCACTACGCGATTTTTTCCTCGTGATATTTTTTGTCGCCCTCGGTGCCGGTTTCAATCTCGCGATACTGCCGCAGATCTGGCTCGCCGCCCTCGGCCTGAGCCTGATCGCGATCCTGGTCAAGCCCCTGATCTACCGCACGATGATGCAGTTTTCGAAGGAAGCCGAGGGGCGTGCGACCGAGGTCGCGATCCGGCTCGGGCAGATGAGCGAATTCTCGCTGCTGCTGGCGTTGATGGCGGTAGAGCTGGCAATCATCGGTAGCGAGGTATCCTACCTGGTCCAGGTGGCGACGCTGGCAAGCTTCCTGTTCTCGTCCTATTACGTCGTGGCACGTTTTCCGACACCGATCGCGCTCAACGACAAGCTTCGTCGCGATTGAGGATTTTTTCATAAACAGCCCGTAAAAATCACGCAGAATCAGTGTGTTAAGCCTCGATTCAGCTTGCTGGACTATATTGCCTGCAAGTTATCGTGGACTATGGAGAACACCATGAACAAGCTGACAGCAACTCTTGGCGCGGCACTGATGCTGGTGTCCAGCGGCGTACTGGCCGATCACGGCCCGCAGCAGCACAGCTACGGTGCGCAGCAGGGCGGCTACGAATACGGACGCGTGATCGACGTGCGGCCGATTTACCGTGAAGTCGAGGTATCGTCACCGCTGCGGGAGTGTTACGAGGTGCCGGTGTATCATACCGAACGGCACCACAAGTCGGCTGGCGGTATGCTCGCGGGCGGCATCATCGGCGGCATCATCGGCCACCAGATCGGTGATGGTAGCGGCCAGAAAATCGCCACCGCGGTCGGTACCCTGGTAGGCGACGACCTCGCGCGTGGCGTGATCGTGATGGCCGTTGATCGCCTCGTGACCGATCTGCGCGCCTACCAGGGTACCGACCGCGGTGGCGATTTTCTGGCCGCTACCATCACCGATCTGGTG
>JASJCA010000208.1 GCA_030066215.1 Rhodobacter sp.
CTCCGAACAACCACGAAGGACCATCAAGCGGCACTCCAAACATACGTAGTGTGTAGCGTAGGTCGATGATCTGCTCAATGGCTTGACGAGCAGCCATGAATTCGGATCCATAGGTAGCAGTTTCAACTTGTTTCTGACGCTTGCAAAACCAGTCAATAGGCGTTTGGTTCAGGAAGTGAATAATCCCCGTGCAAGAGCGACCAGTAGCCAAATCATGCATCAGATTGGCATCCTTAAACGTAGTCGTACGCATAGGCTTACCCTTAGGTACAGGCATGTTCTCGGGAATATCTTCAGTCACATTACCATAGACAGACAACATCCAATCATAACGCTTAGCTTCCTTGCCAAAGACAGACTCGTGGTCGGGAATACCGGTACGGAAGCGAATAGCAGCATGAGGAAAACGACGAACGTATCCAATGATGCGACGTACACGTTCGATATGACCAATGCGTGGAGCATTGCGGAATCGATTCAAACTCATGATGGCGTGGGCAATATCCATGCGACATAACGTAATCATCCACTGACAAGCTCCGATGATAGACTGGAACTTGGCAATATCGTCAGGACCCGCGAACTCTGATGTATCTAGTTCGGGACGGTCATCCTTATCGAGAGGGGACATCTCCTTGCGAGGTAACTCCCCGTAGAGGATCTCGAAGTTCTTCAATAAACGCATCGCATACGTGCGAGCACCGGTACACAGCGTGCCGTCTTCATCACGGTAATAGTCAGCACCGAGATGGTATTTCAATGGTCCAACACCCTTCAACTTGTAGTTGTGAGGCGATGTTTGCAGGACATCAAAGAATGACTTGGGGTCTTTCATCACAGCAACCAAATCATCAACGTACACGACAACATACTCATAGTTATCACCGGCATCGCGCATCCAAACGTCCGGATCGGCGTAGGACGGAGTAAAACCGAGATCAAACATCGTTTGCGCAAACCTCTCATGGTATCTAGCGCCAGATGAGCGAAGACCATATATAGCCTTGTCAACGATCATAGTATGGCCAGCATACTCCCCGAAGTCTGGTCCAGCGATAAATGCGACCTTCTCCTTCGTGTAGGACTGTAGATAAGCATAGCCAATGTCACCAGCCATGGACTCGAGGTTGTTCAATTCGCCAATCAACAGAGCAATTCGTAAGCTTCGTTGGGCAGCAACACTTGAGTAAACAGAATCTTCCGGATATGGCGTAACATGGCCTCCAGCGACCATGCGCCCTTTGCGGCGTCCATCTTGTTTGCAATCGAAAACAAAGTGTACGGGAATCTTGGTGAAGCCTTGAGGGATCGGTGTTCCAATGCCGATACTGTGATAAGTATCATTCTCTTGAATAGCGTCACGTTCCACTTGGACAGCATCTTGCCATAACGTATTGCCGTTTTCACGGTCAAGGTCAATCGCTTCTTGATAGTTCCGAGGGATACGGACACCAAACTTGTAGCGAATAGCGGTCTGCTTCTGGCGACGCTTTGACGCGGCAATCATTCTTTTCAATAACTTGGTACGACGTCCAATGCGAGCTAGAAACTTCCATCCAGGCGTGTCGAGCAAGTTATGTTCCTTGGCATACTTCGCGAGTGTGACGGGATCATCCTTTCCAACGATGTTGAGAGGCTCCCATGTCTTGCTTCCATCTTCCCACAAAAGTTTAACGTTCCAGGACGAACCTTTGTAGTTAGGATCAGTAGGCTTGATCGGACCGGCATGGTCGAGAACCTTGCGGTAGGTAAAGATTGGCATCTCCCCGGACTCTTCGGCCTTGTGTTGGTCTTCAAGTATAGCACAAATTTCACTGTAACCCAGAATTTCTTCGAGGTCACCATCACCAAGACGAACGAGTAACTTAATCTTTTCATGGTTCTCGGCGTCACGGTCTAAGATCTTCTTCACAACCTTGGCACGGACAGTCTGATTGTCTTCAGTATCACGGAGGAAAGTCATTCCGAGAAGTTCATCGGGACTCCAGCGAGGAAGGGCTGTCGGCTCGGCTTCATAGTCAGCAACGGAGGAGAGCATAGCAGGCTTATAATCAGGGTCAGGGCGGCTGCGGCGATTCGGGAACAATGGGTCCTTGGCGCGTCGGACATTACTGCGTGCCACGAGGTGGCCGGTGTCATTCATTAGGATCCAATAAGTGAGAGTATCACCTTTCTTATTACAGGGTCCACACCAGCGCCCAAGACGTTCCTTGCCGGAGGGTACATCTTCAGCAAATACCTCCTCCCAGAAGTGGAAATCGAGGTAGCCAGACACATCGGCAACTTCCCCGGTAACCATTTCTTCCGGGATAGCACCATGGGCATTTACAATGACATTCATAAGACTCACCACAAAGAGCATAGTAATGAGCCAATACTTGGCAGGAACAGCAACACGGTCCATGATACCAGAAGTCATTTTCTTGACGTCCTGGATCTTGCGTTCAATGGGATTTTGATGTTCGTAGTGTGGTTCTGATTGTTTGTCGGAAATGCAATACATACGAAGAATATCGTGCATAGAACGACTCGTTTCGGATTTGGCGTTGTCACTCTTGAGACCTTTGAAAGCACCGTGATCACGAATGAATTCTTCAAGAGTGCGCGGGAGTTCATACTCGGACTTCATGGGGACCAGCTTGAGGAAACCAGAAGAGATACCGCCATACAATTGCGCCATCTTACATCCACCATGTCCTTCCATGCCGTCATCAGCAGCCGGCGTGTCAGAGAAAATGGTATCGGTGGAATACCATTCAGGAAGACGGCGGACATTCGCAGCAGGAAAGCGCGACTTGAAATGATGACGAAACGGTATGTTGGCAGCAGCACGGTAAAACTGACTTGTCTTCTCAAGTGTCTGTTGGATGCGGTCAGTATTAATCCAACCAAAATGGGGCTTCAAAAGGTCAAGATCCTTGAAATGGCGGTGTAGCTGCTGAGGAAAAGCAAGCAAGCCATGCACGGAACGCTCTAGTAGAGTCAACGGATTGTGTATATCTTCAATGAAAGCGCCTTCGTCTTGCGCAGCATCAAAGAAGCACAACTCAGCATCACGATGAGGTGGGTGATTGATCATTCCGTGATCATTAATGCGTGCGTCGCGATTCTCACGACGAGCTTGGATCTCGGGGTCATCAGGAATGGGGTCGGTGTCGGCAAACTCAACATCGAGTACCTTGGGATCCCAGGGAGAGTCACTAGTCAGGAACACATGAGGTAGGTCTTGGAGCTCCGCATCGGTGGGAGGACGTGTATCCATATAATGGAGACCGTCACGAACGCTCATGGGGACAACGTAGCCTTCAGGTGTAACAACGCACTGGAGACCACCAACAGCGCGAGAGCTGTCATGGACACGACAACCAAAATGTTCAAGCTGACCCTTAGAATGGATGGTCTTTTGTCCTGTCGGACGCTTGGCATATTGGGACATGATGACGACAATTGGTCCATCAGAAACAGTATTCACAAGTCCAGCAGTTTGGACGAGTGGAAGGCCTTCAAGGACATGTGGGGTGATACCGGAGACATCAACAACTTGTCCAAGGCTTTCTTCGAGGACACGGACATCATCACCTGCGAGGCCACCATTGGCACCACCGTCAACGAGGGCACCAGGTGCAGAAACTTGGCCTTGTTGGACGCGATATGTTACATTGACCTGGCGGTAGGTAGTGCCGTTGATCGTGAGAGTATCGGTTGTAAGACCAGTCGCAACTGTAGCATTGTCATTGCCTGCAGTTGTAGCATTGTGGGTGGATAACATATTACGGAGAAGAGCTCCCCGATTGTTCGTAGTATTTTGCGTCGTAGGCGTGCTGGCAGACGTTGTGACTTGAACAGTGGCTGGGGGGCCATTATTGCGTGACGTAGTTTGGGCGTTGTTGCTGTTGGAATTGTTATTGTTGTTTTGATTCCGACCTGCCCATAACTGACGGCGTTGCTCAGGAGACATATTGGTGTAGACTTCATCACTCACATAGTCATCGTAGTGACGAGCTGGTCGACGAGATCCACGACCACCACGGCCTTGACCGTTGCCACGGCCACGGCCACCACGGCCACCACGACCTTCATTAGTGTTACCGCGACCACCAGATTGGTTGTCGGAACTACGTCCGGCTGTACCTTGGGCTTGGGAAACTTGGCGACCACTACGAGGAGTGTCAGCCTTCTTGTTGGCAGCATCAATGGTCATGGCTTGAGCTTGTACACGGGACAAAAACTGGACATACGTTTCAGCAGGCATAACATGACCACCACCAGGAAGAGCAGCGGCCATTTGAGCAATGCGGGTTTCATTGAGGTCATTGGTCATAAAGTGAGTGCGAAACTCGGAATCATGGTTCAACGCATTCTTGAAACGAGTAATGTACCATTGATCATTACACGTATTCTGCGTATCAGCCGACTTATGCTCATCAATAAGACGAGCCATAAGATTGATAAAGGTAGAAACAGGCTTGGTCCATGCATGGTTGAGCTTGAGATCTGTAATCTCTTGCTCAAGACGTTCCATGTTCAGACGTGCTTGGACTCCTTGTCCGAAGAGCTTATGGAGTCGATGGTACAAAGCTTGGGCATTCCCATAATCGGCATCGCTAGGAATCGAGTATTGGCGTAGAATCTCGGCAGCAGAGGTTTCCTTGAGAGTATGGGTAAAGACAGCGAAGGCAAAGCGTTTCTGACTGTTGAAGGTTTCACGCGAAGCAGCATCAGCAGGAGCATAGGTATTATCGAAAACATTTGAAATACCATGCAGCGTGCCCTTGGCAAGAAGTTCACGGTTCCAGTTCGGCCACTGGGACTTGGTCTTGAATAGCGTATAATCTTCAACAGAGCGCTTGTTACCCCTTTCAAAAGAGCAGCAGCAGTCGTAGGAGGTGGAACTGCAGCGGCGACAGCATGAGCTATGTCACGTGCAGACGTAGGACGAGGGACACTTCGGGCAACAGCAGCTGCAATAGCTGTGGCATCAATGGTAGGAGCAACAGGGCGTGGTACAGTAGAAGAAGGATTCAATCGACGATGTTGTTCGTATTCAGTGTGGTCAACGGTAGTCCAGTTGACGACAGTACCATCACCTCTGATGGCAAACGAGGCAAGACCCAAGATACGCTTCTTGGTCGCAATGGTGATGGGGACGTTGTTCCCATTCGAGTCAGTCAAGGTTAGTGATGCAAGGTCATTAGCATCGAGGCTGTAGATGTCACTGTCAGTCGTAGCTCCAACAGCTGTCGCGATCAAGTTG
>JASJCA010000206.1 GCA_030066215.1 Rhodobacter sp.
TTGTAGAACTGGCAGCGGGTGCGGCCGTGGATGGTGATCATGGCGATGCCCGCGGCCTCGGCGCGGCGCGCAAGCTCGGGCGCGTTCAAACGCTCGTCGTCCCAGCCCAGCCGGGTCTTCAGCGTCACCGGCACATCGACCGCGCCGACCACCGCCTCGATCAGCTTGAGCGCGTGATCGAGGTCCTTCATCAGCGCCGAGCCGGACATGCCCCCGGTCACCTTCTTCGCCGGACAGCCCATGTTGATATCGACGATCCGGGCGCCGTTGGCGACCACCATCCGCGCCGCCTCGGCCATCCAGCACGCCTCGCGCCCGGCCAGCTGCACCGCGGTGTTTTCGACGCCAAAGCCCAGCTCGGCCCGCTCGCGCACCCCCGGCTTGGCCTGCACCATCTCTTGGCTCGCCACCATCTCGCTGACCACCAGCCCGGCGCCGAACGAGGCCACCAGCCGGCGGAACGGCAGGTCGGTGATGCCGGCCATCGGGGCCAGCAGGACCGGCGGGTTGAGCGCGATATGTGCCACCTGGATGGTCAGTTGCCTAATCCTTGTGCGATGACAGTTGAGGTAGCCTTTGCACGCGTGAAAGGCAAATTTCGCCGCGCCGCAGCGGGCCACGAGACCGCGTTTGCCTATTTTTTCATCGCCGGGTCCGGAAAAGCGGCCACGCATTGTCACTGCCCTACGCAGTGCATAGACAGGCGTCATGGCGAGCGCAGCGACAACGGCCGCGGTGATCGTCGCCGCCGGGCGCGGGCTGCGGGCCGGCGGCGAGGTCGCCAAGCAGTGGCAGGACCTGGCCGGGCGGCCGGTGGCGGCCTGGGCGGTGGCGGCGTTTCAGGACGCGCCGCAGATCGGCCGGGTCGTACTGGTCCTGCCGCCCGACGAGATGGCGCGCGCGGCGGCGTTTCCAGGCGTCGAAGCGGTGGCCGGCGGCGAGACCCGCGACGCCTCGGTCCGGGCCGGGCTTGAGGCGCTCGAGGGGACCGGCGTGACACGGGTCTTGATCCACGACGCCGCGCGGCCCATGGTCAGCCGGCAAGTGATCGGCGACGTGGTCACCGCGCTCGAAGCATCGCAGGGCGCCGCGCCCGCGCTCGAAGTCTCCGACGCGCTCTGGCGCGGCGCCGAGGCGGTGGTGACCGGCACCGAGGACCGGACCGGGCTCTACCGCGCACAGACCCCGCAAGGCTTTGATTTCGCAGCGATCCTAGCCGCGCACCGGGCGCATCTCGGGGGCGCGGCCGACGATGTCGAGGTGGCGCGTGCGGCCGGCATCAAAGTGGTGATGGTGCCCGGCGAGGAACGCAATCTGAAACTGACCCGGCCCGGCGACTTCGCCCGTGCCGAGGCGCTGATGGGGGCGGCGATGGATATCCGCACCGGCAACGGTTTTGACGTGCACGCCTTCGGGCCCGGCGACCGCGTGGTGCTGTGCGGCGTGGCCGTACCACACGACCGCGGGCTGCAGGGCCATTCGGATGCCGATGTGGGGATGCATGCGGTCACCGACGCGCTCTACGGCGCTTTGGCCGAGGGCGATATCGGCCGGCATTTCCCGCCGAGCGACCCCCAGTGGCGCGGCGCCGACAGCGCGGTGTTTCTGCGCCACGCCGCCGCACGCTGCGCCGAGCGCGGCTACCGCATCGCCAATCTCGACCTGACGCTGATCTGCGAGCACCCGAAGGTCGGCCCACATGCCGCTGAAATGGCTGCAAAAATGGCGGATCACCTGGGCATCGCGCCGGATCGGGTGAGCGTCAAGGCGACGACCTCGGAACGGCTCGGCTTCACCGGCCGCGAAGAGGGCATCGCGGCGCTCGCCACCGCCACGCTGATCCGCCCATGAGCCGGCTACTGGCCACCTTCTTCGGCGTCGGCCTGCTGCCGTTCGCGCCCGGCACCTGGGGCGCGCTTGCCGCGATCCCTGTCGCCTGGGGGCTGCACGCCTGGGGCGGGGTCACGCTGCTGATTGCCGCAACCGTCCTGGTGACGCTGCTCGGCTGGTGGGCCACCGCCGCGGCGACCCGCGGCCAGGACGATCCCGACCCCGGCGAGATCGTGATCGACGAGGTTGCCGGGCAATGGGTGGCGCTTTGGCCGGTGTCGCTGGGCGCCGGCCATGCCGGCGTCGAGCTCTGGCGGCTCTGGCCCGGCCTCGTGGCGGCCTTCGTGCTGTTCCGGCTCTTCGACATCGTCAAGCCCGGCCCGGTGGGCTGGGCCGACCGGCTGCACTCGCCGCTCGGCGTGATGCTGGATGATGTCTTCGCCGGCCTACTGGCGGCGGTCGGCGTGGCCGGGCTGGCCTATGTCGCGCATGGGGTGATGGGCCTGTGACCCGGGCCGAGGCGCTCTTGGCCCGCGCCCGCGCCGCCGGTGCGGTGATCGCCACGGCGGAAAGCTGCACCGGCGGGCTGATCGCCGGCGCCATCACCGACGCCGCGGGGTCCTCGGACGTCTTCGACCGCGGCTTCGTCACCTATTCGAACGCCGCCAAGGTGCAGATGCTGGGTGTGCGCGACGCGACCGTCGCCGCCCAGGGCGCGGTCAGCGAGGCGGTCGCGGCGGAGATGGCCGAGGGCGCGCTGGCGCGCTCGGACGCCACCCTTGCGGTCGCCGTGACCGGCGTCGCCGGCCCCGGCGCGTCTGAGGCGAAACCCGAAGGGCTGGTGTGCTTCGGCCTCGCCCAATCGGGCCGCGCCACGGCGACCGAGACCCTGCGTTTTGGCGCGCTCGGGCGGGCCGCGGTGCGCGCCGCGACGGTGGACTACGCGCTCGACCTTTTGATCACCCGACTGTCCTGACACCGCACAACTAACCGGCAGACCCGGCATTCGTACGCCCAATAATCGGGCATTTCGAAATCTGCCGCCGAAATGGGCAGCCCGCCCGCGTGTTGCCGCTTTTCCTTGCGCCCGCTTCCCGCTTGAACCCCCGCAACTGCGAAAAACCACATCCGAAGGGGGAAGAAATGGTCGGAGCCGACACCGCCTGGATCATCGTCGCCACAGCCCTGGTGCTGTTCATGACGCTGCCGGGCCTCGCCTTGTTCTACGGCGGCCTGGTGCGGGCGCGCAACGTGCTGAGCGTGTTCATGCAGTGCTTTTCGATCGCCTGCCTGATGAGCGTGCTGTGGCTCGCGGCGGGCTATTCCATTGCCTTCGGCGACGCCAACGCGGTCTGGGGCGGGCTCGACAAGGCGTTCCTGGCGGGTGTGACCGAGGATACCGTCTCGGGCACCCTGCCCGAAGTGCTGTTCTTCGCCTTCCAGATGACCTTCGCCATCATCACGCCGGCGCTGATCGTCGGCGCCTATGTCGAGCGTATCGGCTACGGCTTCGTGCTGTTGTTCTCCGGGCTCTGGATGCTGATCTGCTACGCTCCGGTCGCGCATTGGATCTGGGGCGGCGGGCTCTTGGCCGGGGGCGAGGGCGCGCTGTTTGCCGAGGGTGTGAACGACTTCGCCGGCGGTATCGTGGTGCACCAGACCGCGGGTCTCGCCGCCCTGGTCGTGGCGTTCTTCCTCGGCGGGCGCAAGGACAAGACCACGCCGCCGCACAACCCCGGCATGGTCATGATCGGCGCGGCGATGCTCTGGGTCGGCTGGTTCGGCTTCAACGGCGGCTCGGAGCTTGCCGCCAACGGCTCGGCGGCGATGGCGCTGACCGTCACGCATATCTCGGCGGCCACCGCGTCGCTGACTTGGGCGCTCTGGGAGCGGATCAAATACGGCAAGTCCTCGCTCGTCGGCATGGTCACCGGCACCATCGCCGGGCTCGCCTCGATCACGCCCGCCAGCGGCTCGGTTGGTCCGGTCGAAGCGCTGATCATTGGCGGCGTCGCCGGCATCCTCTGCCAAGAGGCTTGCCGGCTGGTCAAAGGCGCGATGGGCATCGACGACACGCTCGACGTCTTCGCCGTGCACGGCATCGGCGGCATGTTCGGCATCCTGATGCTGGCGGTCTTCGGCCACGCGGCGTGGAGCGCGCAGCTCGGCGGTCTGGTCGTCGTGGGCGTCTGGACGCTGGTGATCACCACGGTGATCGTCTTCGTCGCCAAGGCGGTCTTCCCGCTCAGGGTCGATGCCGAGGATGAAACCACCGGCCTCGACCTCGCCTCCCACGGCGAGCGCGCCTACGACATGACCTCCTAACCGCCCCGGCCGTGTATGGGCTGGCCCTCCGGTCAGCCCATCTCGGCCGTCAGCGCGTCCAGGTCCGGGCCCTGCACCGCCACCCACAGCCGCGCCGCGGTCTCGGAGCCAAGCAGCGCAGCGGCCTTCTCCTTTAGCTTGGCCTGCCGCGTGTCGAACGCCATCGGCGCTGCGAGGTCGTGCTCGGCCCGGTGCAGGCCCTCCCCCGTCCTGACCGACACCGACGCCGCCGTCTCGGGCAGCGTCGCGTCGGGCACCACCGTCACTGCGTCGCGCAGCGCCACCAAAACCGGATCGACGCAGACCGCATCGGCGAAACTCGCCATCGCCGCCGTGTCCCGCCCGGCCAGCGCCATCGCCGCGGTCAAACGATAGCTGAACTTGGCCTCGAGCCCGGTCGCCGGCCCAGCAATGTTGCAGACCGACAGCCAGCGCGGATGGGTGGCGATCTCCACCGCGCGCACCGCGCCGGGATCCAGGCCGAGCTGCCCGAGCGCCTCGATCGCCGCATGGGTGCCGTGGCAGCAGGCGTGGAATTTGTGGCTGACGGTCTCGAACCGCCAGTCCCGGCCCAGCCCGTCCAGCGCCGCCGCATCGCCCTGCCCGGCATGGGTCGCCGCAAACCCCTGCGCCGCCTCCAGCCCCTCGGGCGCCGACACAAAGCCTGCCGCCGCCAGCAGCGCCACCTCGACGCCCGCCGCCGCCGCGAGGCCTGCGTGATAAGGCTTGCCCATCGTGCCGAACTGCGATTTCAGCCCCGCCGCCCGGGTCGAAGCCAGCCCCAACGCCTGCGCGATCGCCGCCGGGCTTAGCCGCAAGAGCCGCCCTGCGGCCGCCGCTGCGCCGAAGGTCCCCGCCGTCGCGGTCTGGTGGAACCCGGCCTGGTAATGCGCCCGCCCGAGCCACTCGCCGACCCGGATCGACAGTTCGGCGCCGACCAGACAGGCCTCCAGAAAATCCGCGCCGCCGGCCCCGGCCCGCTCCGCCACCGCCAGCGCCGCCGGCACCACCGCGACCGAGGGGTGGCCGATATGGCCGAAATGCGTCCCATGCGCTCGATTACGACGACACGCATTT
>JASJCA010000207.1 GCA_030066215.1 Rhodobacter sp.
GAGATCCCCGGCGTCGGCAACATGACCTTCCTGCGCACTGCGCTGAATTCCCAGCGAAAAGCGCGCGGACAGGACGAGGTCAGCGCCGCTGATTTCCTCAAGCTGATCCGTGCCAAGGCGAAGGAGCTGAAGATCGACGCCGAGATGCTGAAACGCCCGGTCAATGTTGGCTTCTCGGGTGGCGAGAAAAAGCGCAACGAAATCCTGCAGATGGCGGTGCTGGAGCCGAAGATGTGCATCCTCGACGAGACCGATTCAGGGCTCGACGTGGATGCGATGAAGCTGGTTGCGAGCGGCGTGAATGCGTTGCGCGACGAGGGCCGGGCCTTTCTGGTGATCACGCATTACCAGCGTCTTCTCGACCACATCGTGCCCGACGTCGTGCACATCATGTATGACGGCCGCATCATCAAGACCGGCGGCGCCGAACTGGCGCTGGAGGTCGAACAAAACGGCTATGCCGACCTGCTGGAAGAGGTGGCATGAGATGGCGCTTCCGCAGGCAAAAACCGACACGACCGAGGCTCGGCTGAGCGCACTTTCGATGCCCGAGGGCGCCGCCTGGGCGACGGCGGCTCGCACCGATGCGCTGGCCCGTTTGCGGGCCATGGGCTTGCCGGCTCGACGCGATGAGTATTGGAAATACACGCGCCCGGACAGCCTGACCGAGGCGACGGCGCCGCGGGCGGCGGTGTTCGACACAGGCAGCGAAACGCCGGTCTTCGGCGCGATCGATCGGGTGAAACTCGTCTTCGTCGACGGCGTTTTCGATGCCGACGCGTCCGACGACCCGAGGCTTGCGGGCGTCGAAATCGAGCGCCTCGGCGAGGCCGGCAAGGCCGACATCCACTGGGCGAAAGACCTTTACGGTGTGCTGGAGGCGCGCGGGCAAGTCCCGGTGGCCCGTCCACTCGCGGCGCTCAATACCGCCTTTGCGACCGATGGCGTCCTAATCCGCGCCACCGGCCAGGCGGAGCGACCGGTATCTCTGATTTATCTACATAAATCAGAATCTTCCGATGCAATTCTTCATCATTGCATCAAGTTGGAGAAGGGCGCCGACCTGACCGTTTTGGAGAACGGCCCCGCGGCCGCGCGGTTTAACAAGGTGATGGAGGTCGATGTCGCCGATGGTGCGGCGTTCCATCACGTCCGCGCACAAGGACGGGATCACGAGCGCCGGGCCGCCACGCACATCTTCGCCCGGCTTGGCGAGGAAAGCACCTTCAAGTCGTTCACGCTGACGGCGAATGGCGTTCTGACCCGTAACGAAGCCGTGGTCGAGTTCACCGGTGACAATGCCGTGGCCCATGTCGCCGGGGCCTGCGTCGGCGACGGCGATTTTCATCACGACGACACTGTCTTTGTCACCCATGACGCGGTGAATTGCGAAAGCCGGCAGGTGTTCAAGAAGGTGCTTCGGAACGGCGCCACCGGCGTGTTCCAGGGCAAGATCCTGGTCCAGCCCGACGCCCAAAAGACCGACGGCTACCAGATCAGCCAGTCGCTGCTTCTGGACGATGACGCGCAGTTCTTTGCCAAGCCGGAACTGGAGATCTACGCCGACGATGTCGCCTGCAGCCATGGCTCGACCAGCGGTGCCATCGACGACGACGCGCTGTTCTACCTGCGGTCGCGCGGGGTGCCGACGGGTGAGGCGCAGGATCTTCTGGTGCTGGCATTCCTTGCCGAGGCCATCGACGAGATCGAAGACGAAACCATCGCCGCCGACATCTTGTCCAGACTCGAGGCGTGGCTGTCCCGCCGCCGACGTTGAATGGCACTGACGCTTGATATCGTCGCGATGTACCGGAGCCCCCGCACGGGGATCCGCCGTCAATTGGCGATGGGTACGCGCGAAGACCGGGTGCTTTTCTACGTAATGCTGGCCTGCGGGCTGATCTTCATCGCGCAATGGCCACGGCTCAGTCGCGAGGCTTATCTGGACCCTTCGATCCCGCTGGACGCCCGCATCGGCGGCGCTTTGCTGGGCTGGTTCTTTCTGGCGCCGCTGTTGCTTTATGCGTTGGCCGCGCTCACCCGGGTGTTGGCGCGTCTCGTCGGCGGGCAGGGCACATGGTACACCGCAAGGCTGGCGTTGTTCTGGTCGCTCTTGGCCGCGTCGCCGTTGTGGTTGCTCAATGGCCTGGCCGCTGGGTTTCTAGGGATCGGCGCAGGTTTACAAGTGACCAGCGGTCTTGCGCTTGGTGTGTTTCTGGTGTTCTGGGGCATCTCATTTCACGAAACCGAACGGACGGCGGTGGCCGTATGACGTTGGACTTCAACTCGCTCCTGCGCCTCGCCTGGGACAGTGTCCGCACACCGCGGGACGCCGCGCGCCTGGTCATGCAAGTCGGCCTGCCGCGAGGTGCGCGGTGGGAGGCGCTGCTGCTGGTCGTTCTGGTCAGCGTGATCCTCGGCCAGATCACCACCTACGTGATGCTTGGCCAACCCGGCGTGATCTTTGGCCCGTTTCTGGCCAATCCGGTGCTGGCCGGCGTGGTGCAGATGTCGCTGATGGTGATCATGGTCTTCGCCGTGTTTTGGATCGGCCGCGCCATGGGCGGGATTGGGGCGTTCGAAGATGCGATCCTGCTGATTGCCTGGATGCAGTTCGTGATGATCTGCGTTCAGGTCGTGCAATTCGCTGCACTGATGGTTTTGCCGGCGATGGCGAGTCTGGTCGGTCTGGCGGGATTTGCACTGTTCTTCTGGCTGCTCACAAATTTCATCGCCGAGCTGCACGGGTTTTCGTCGCTCGGCAAAGTCTTCGTTATGATCCTGGTGTCGATGATGGGTGTGGCCTTTGGCCTGTCGATCTTATTGTCGATCGTCGGGGTCACCATCCCCGGGGCCCCCTGATATGTACGATGTCGCAAAGATCCGACGGGAGTTCCCGATCCTTGCGCGCGAGGTGAACGGCAAGCCGCTTGTCTATCTCGACAATGGTGCTTCGGCCCAGAAACCGCAGGTCGTGATAGATGCGGTAACAAAGGCGTATTCGGAAGAATATTCGAACGTTCACAGGGGCTTGCACTTCCTATCCAATCTTGCGACCGAGAAGTATGAGGCCGTGCGCGGCACCATTGCGCGATTCCTCAACGCCGCCTCGGAAGACGAGATCGTGATGAACTCGGGCACCACCGAGGGCATCAACATGGTCGCCTATTCCTGGGCGATGCCGCGGATGCAAGCCGGCGACGAGATCGTGCTCAGCGTCATGGAACACCACGCCAACATCGTGCCCTGGCATTTTCTGCGCGAGCGTCAGGGCGTGAAGCTGGTATGGGTCGACGTGGATTCGACCGGATATCTGGACCCCCAGAGGGTCCTAGACGCCATCACGCCAAAGACCAAGCTGGTCTCGATCATCCATCTTTCCAATGTCTTGGGCACGAGAGTTGACGTTAAGGCGATCACCGACGGCGCCCATGAGCGGGGCGTGCCGGTGCTGGTCGACGGCAGCCAGGCGGCAGTGCACATGCCGGTCGACGTCCAGGACATCGGCTGCGATTTCTATGCGATCACCGGGCACAAGCTCTACGGGCCTTCGGGGTCGGGCGCGATCTATGTCAAGCGTGACCGCTATGCCGAGATGCGCCCGTTCATCGGTGGTGGCGACATGATCCGCGAGGTGCACAAGGACCAGGTGACCTGGAACGACCCTCCGATGAAGTTCGAGGCCGGCACGCCCGGAATCGTGCAGATGATCGGCCTGGGCGTGGCGCTCGACTACATGATGGGCCTGGGCATGGACGCCATCGCCGACCATGAGGCCGCTTTGCGCGATTACGCCATGCAACGTTTTGCCGGCCTCAACTGGTTGAACGTGCAAGGCACCATGCCGGACAAGGGCGCGATCTTTTCCTTCACGCTCGACGGGGCGGCCCATGCCCACGACATCTCGACGGTGCTCGACAAGAAGGGCGTGGCGGTGCGCGCCGGGCACCATTGCGCCGGCCCGCTGATGGACCATCTGGGCCTGACCGCCACCTGCCGCGCCTCGCTGGGACTTTATAACACCACCGACGAGATCGATGTCCTGATCGAGGCGCTGGAGCTGTGCCACGAGCTCTTCGCCTGACTTTGCGATTGCGAGGCCCGGGCCCGACGGCTATATCGCCGACCAGGCACCCGTAGCTCAGCTGGATAGAGCGCTGCCCTCCGAAGGCAGAGGCCATAGGTTCGAATCCTATCGGGTGCGCCAATTCAACGTCGCCTACGATTGATACTGGTGGAGAGCGCGTCGCCGCGAGGTGTGCGGCGTATCGCGGTCCGGGACCAAGCGTGACATCGGCCGGAAGTGTGGGCCACGCACCGAAGACGGGAAAAATCGGCGCAAGTCTCAGTACTGAAACGTCGCGCGCCGCAGGACGCGTTCGGACGGCAAGTTGCGCTGACTGGTGCGTGAATTCCAGCCGTAGTCAGGGAGCAATTTCAGGCACCTGGACCTTGGGCCATGGCAAGGTCGATATTGTGCGAGCGGCGGGCCGAAGGGCATGTGGTGCCCAAAGAAACCTGCGATCCATTCCGCGCCTTGTTTAAAGCGCGCCTGGCCGTTCTTGGGCGGCATCGACAGGTTGCTCCCACGGGCCGTTTGGCGAAGAGTGGGCTCGCCGATCGGGCGCCGCGCCTGGCTGCCGGGGATCACCGTGCACCAGGCCCGGGCGCCATACGGGGAGCGCGGGCGTGAGAGTTTGCAGGGCAGGGCTATCGGCTACGACCTCGGCGCTGGCGCTGTCATTGTCGATTGCCACGTACGGTCATGTGGCCCACGGCGGCGACTGCACCGGAAGCTTGGGCGTCTTCGTCTGCGCGGGCCCGGCAGATCCCGCAACGGACACGACCCAGGCGATTTCGGTTTCGGGCACCGGTCTGACTGTTACCACGGCGGGAGATTTCGGGTTGGATACCACCGTGACCGGCGGCGACGGGTTCGATCTGTCGGCCTCGGGCGGGGGCGCGCTGTCTTTCCTCCACACCTCCGAAGGCGCGATTTCGGCTGCGGGCACCGGGGTTACGACAGTCGCGACAGGCTCTGTGTCGACGACCATCGTCACCAACCTGGTATCCGGCGCGACCGGTGACGGTGTCGACGCCGGATACCAGGTTGGTGACGATGGTCGTCGACACAGAGCCTGTCGCGACTGTCGTAACCCCGGTGCCCGCAGCCGAAATCGCGCCTTCGGAGGTGTGGAGGAAAGACAGCGCGCC
>JASJCA010000086.1 GCA_030066215.1 Rhodobacter sp.
AGAGGCCAGCGCGATGTCCGCCTCTCCCGCGAGCGATAGGCGCCCGAGGGCGAAGAGGCTGAAGGCCAGACGATTGTCGATCAACCCCTCGCGCTGCGCGATTTCCACCGCCCGGCGCGCCGCCGCCTGACGTCGAGAAGACGCTGTGCGGGGCCCAAGCGCGGTCTCGACATTGTCGATCCACTCGCGCGGCGTGCGCTTTGCGAGCGGTGTGTTGTTGTGCTGCCCGCGCGGGTTGAGCTGCGCGAGGATCGCCGGCAGCCGGATCGCCACCTGTTCCTGCGTCATGCCGGACCCCAGCTGCGGCGAGTAATAGGCCCGCAGGATCAGCATGTCGAAGCCGGTCAGCACGGTGTGGAAGTTGTCGTCGTTAAAGACGCTGTCGCCCAGGCGATAGAGGTCGTTCAGGGGCCCGAGGGCCTGCGCCAGTTCCTCGTGCAGGCAGTCGCGGCTTTCCTGCGGGCTGACGTCGCCCGGCAGGAAGATCGCCATCCGCTCGCGTGTCTTCAGCGTGGTCCAGTCGACCACGCCGGTGCGGCGGTTGCGTTTGAACTCGGCCCAGCTCGACAACCGCGGCACCACGAAACAGGCCGCCTGCGGCACGTAGCGCTGTAGTTCGGACCGCGGCAGCACTTCAATGGTGATCGAGGCCGTCTGGTCGGACGGCACCCGGGTGATCGAAATCCCCGCCTCACGTCGCAGCCGCAACAGCAGCCGGTCGAGATCGGGATAAAGGCTGCCCGGCACTTGTCCCGTGACCCGCACACTGACCGGTCCCTCAAACCGGGTCAGGACTGGCAGTCTGCGCCCGCTTTCAAGTTGGAAACTGAGGTCGAGGAAGTCGCGGGCGATCGCCGCGTTCGACCGGCCCGGCGGCTCGGCACGGCCACCGGCGAAGGTCTTCATCGGCGGCATCGCGGTGGGCAGGCTCACCAGCCGCGCGGTATCGGGCGCCGGTGGCGTGGAACAGGCGGCCAGCGCCAGGCCGGCGATCAACAATAGAAATCGGTGCATGTCAGGCTCGGTTGTACCTTATGAACGGGGTGAGTGTACCGATACGGTCGTAAAGTTTCCGTGCCTCAAGGTTGAAATCCTGTGTCAGCCAATAGACCGACGGACAGCCCGCTTGGTCGGCGGCTTGAAATACCGCTTCGATCAGCTTGCGCCCGATGCCTTTGCCCCGCACATCGGGATCGGCGTAAAGGTCTTGCAGGTAACACACGTTTTCGATCTTCCACATATGCCTGTGGAAAAGATAATGGACGAGCCCGACCGGCCTGCCATCGAATTCCGCCAGAAATCCGGCAAAATCATGGCAATCGTTGCCCAGAAGCCGCGTAAACGCCGTCTCATAAACCTCTGGCGACACAGCAGTTTCGTAGAAAGCCAGGTAATCCGTCCACAATCGCGACCACGCCTTGCGGTCTGTTTCCCGAATCGGCCGGATGGTGATCAAGGCGCGTCTCCAAATGTGGCAATGCCAGAGTAGCCTCCGGGCATTTGGCAACATTTGCACTACTTGCGTCTTCAGTCCAATCAAGCCGCAGGGCGGATGTCCGAAATCGGCGTGAGTCCTCCCAAAGCCTTACGCCATGCGCGATCCAGCTACCGACCGCCGCGCGCCATGAACGCGAGGCGCTCGAACATATGCACGTCTTGCTCGTTCTTCAAAAGCGCGCCGTGCAGTTTCGGCAGGGCGTTCGAGCCGTCGCGGCGCAGGTCCTCGGCGTTCAGATCCTCGGCTAAGAGGAGCTTCAGCCAATCCAGCACCTCAGACGTCGACGGCTTCTTCTTCAGCCCGCCCATCTCGCGGACCTCGTAGAACTGGGTCAGCGCGGTGGTCAGCAGCGCTTCTTTGATGCCGGGGTGATGCACCTCGACGATTCGCTTCATCGTCTCCAGGTCCGGAAAGCGGATGTAGTGGAAGAAGCAGCGGCGCAGGAACGCGTCGGGCAGTTCCTTTTCGTTGTTCGAGGTGATGATCACGATGGGGCGATGGTTCGCCACCACAGTCTCGCCGGTCTCGTAGACATGGAACTCCATCCGGTCGAGTTCCTGCAGCAGGTCGTTCGGGAACTCGATATCCGCCTTGTCGACCTCGTCGATCAGCAGCACGACCTTGCCGTTGGCCGCGAAGGCCTGCCACAGCTTGCCGCGCTTGATGTAGTTCGATACCTCGTGGACCCGCGCATCGCCCAACTGGCTGTCGCGCAGGCGCGAAACGGCGTCGTATTCGTACAATCCCTGCTGCGCCTTCGTCGTCGATTTGATGTGCCACTCGATGATCGGCAGTCCGAGGCTGCCAGCCACCTGTCGGGCCAGTTCCGTCTTGCCGGTTCCGGGCTCTCCCTTCACCAACAGCGGTCGCTCCAGCGTCACGGCCGCATTGACCGCGACCGTCAGATCGTCGGTCGCCACATAGCTTTCGGTTCCGGTGAATTTCATATCAAAAATCAGCGTCCTGCGGGGGGGTGTTCACGTTTCCATAGCGATCCCGCGACAAAGCTGCAAGCGCGGGCTTTCGGGGCGTGACAACCCCTGTGGCTTGCGCTAGATGCTGCCCCGTGTGGAGGGAGCCGGATGACGATTGACAGCAATTTCGACGCATCCGGCGAACATAAGGAACCCGGAATGAAGGCCGAGATTTTCCTGCCTGACGACTACCGACCAGCCGAGGACGAGCCCTTTATGAACGAGCGTCAGCTCGAGTATTTTCGTCGCAAGCTGATCACCTGGAAGAACGAGTTGATGGACGAATCGAAGCACACGATCGAAGGGCTGCAGGACAGCGCTCGGTCGGTGCCGGACATCGCCGACCGCGCTAGCGAAGAGACCGATCGCGCGCTGGAACTCAGAACCCGCGACCGCCAACGCAAGCTGGTGGCCAAGATCGACGCGGCGCTGCGCCGGATCGAAAATGGCGAATACGGCTATTGCGAGGTGACCGGCGATCCGATTTCGCTCAAGCGCCTCGACGCCCGCCCGATCGCGACGATGAGCCTCGAGGCGCAGGAACGCCACGAACGGCGTGAGAAGGTGCATCGCGACGATTAGGATGCGTCCTGCAAGCGTCTTGGCGGCACCGCGGCGGAGACGCTTCGGTGCCGTTTCATTTTGGCGCGCGCCATGTTGATCGGTCTGCCCGTTGACGTGATTGGGGCCGGGGTCGCAGGACTTGCGGTGGCTACCGCGCTGGCGCAGCGCGGCGCGCAGGTGCGGGCGTTTGAACAAGCGCCGGAAATCGCCGAAGTGGGTGCTGGCCTGCAAATCTCTCCCAACGGCGCTGCGGTTCTGGCCGCACTGGGGCAGGGCGACGCGTTGCGCGCGGCCGGGATCGTCAGCCGGGCGGTCGAACTGCGCAACGCTGCCGGGCGCACCGTGTTGCGGCTCGATCTGGCGCGGCACTCCAAGGGCCCGCACCCCTTCGTCCTGATCCACCGCGCCCGGCTGATCGCAATCCTGGAACGTGCCGCTCGTGCCGCCGGGGTCGAGATCGTGCTGAACGCCCGCGTCGACGGCGCCGCGTCGCCTGGCCTGCTGATCGGCGCCGATGGCGTGCACTCGGTGATCCGTCCGCATCTGAACGGTCCCGCCGAACCGTTCTTCACCGGCCAGGTCGCCTGGCGCGCGGTGATCGAGGACGCCGCGGTGCCCGAGGCGCATGTCTACATGGGCCCGGGCCGGCACCTGGTGAGCTATCCCCTGCCCGGGGGGCTGCGCAATATCGTGGCGGTCGAAGAGCGCGGCGGCTGGGCAGCCGAGGGCTGGACCCATGGCGACGATCCCGCCAATCTGCGCGCCGCCTTCGCCGGTTTCGCGCCCGAGGTCCGCGACTGGCTCGAGCGGGTCGAGACGGTCCACCTTTGGGGCCTTTTCCGTCACCCGGTCGCGGCGCGCTGGCACGATGACCGCACGGCGATACTCGGCGACGCGGCGCATCCGACGCTGCCGTTTCTGGCCCAGGGCGCCAATATGGCGCTGGAGGACGCCTGGGTGCTGGCCGCCTGCCTGGCCGAGCGGCCCGTGGCCGAGGCGCTCGCCCTCTACCAGGCCCGGCGTCGACCGCGTGTGCTGCGCGTCATCGCTGCCGCTAACGCAAACGCCCGCAACTACCACCTGCGCAATCCGCTGGTCCGCGGCCTCGCCCACACCGCGCTGCGCCTCGGCGGCGCGCTGGCCCCCGGTGCGGCTCTGCGACGGTTCGCCTGGCTCTACGGCCACGACGTTACGGAGGCCGAGTAGGTTTCGCCGCGCCTTTTGAAGGCGCTCTTCGACCGGGAAGACGGCCTCGAAAGGGACGGATGAGCGCCCTCAGGCCGCGCGTTCCAACGCCGTGACGATCGCGCCGAAATCCGCCGCCTTCAGCGACGCACCGCCGACCAGCGCCCCGTCCACGTTCGACACCGCGAAGATCTCGTCGGCATTCGACGGCTTCACCGACCCACCATAGAGCAGCCGGACGCCGTCGCCCTCGGCCCCGAACCGCGCGATCAGCTCGGCACGCAGAAAGTCGTGCACCTCGGCGATCTGGTCCATCGTCGGCACCTTGCCGGTGCCGATCGCCCAGACCGGCTCGTAGGCCACGACCAGCGCCGCCGCCGTCGCCCCGCTGGGCACTGATCCGGCCAGTTGCCGGCCGACAACCGACAGGGTCTCGCCCGCCTCGCGCTCGCCCAGGGTCTCGCCGAGGCAGACGATCGCCCGCAGCCCCGCCGCCATCGCCGCCTCGGCCTTGACCCGCACGCCGGCATCGGTCTCGGCATGGTCGGTGCGCCGCTCGCTGTGGCCGAGGATCACGTGGCTTGCCCCCGCCTCGGCCAGCATCGGCGCCGAGACATCGCCGGTATGGGCGCCCGCTGTGGCCGGGTGGCAATCCTGCCCGCCGACCTCGATCGCGGTGCCCGCGACCCGCGCCGCCATCCGCGCAATCAGCGTGGCCGGCGGGCAAAGCAGCACCTCGCAGCCCGGCTCAGGGACCGCCGCCGCCAGCGCGTCGACCTCGGCCAGATCGGCCCCGACCCCATGCATCTTCCAATTCCCGGCGGCAAGCTTGCGTCTGTCGGCCATGACACCCTCCTGATCCTGCGCCGCCGCCCTAGACGCTTCGCAAACGGAAAAAAAGACGGCGCTTTGTCACTTGCCCCGGGCGGGGCGGGCGGCGCAAGCTGGCGATGCCACCAGGGAGCTGCCCCATGATCCCCCGCATCGACGCCCAGGCGCTGACCGATCCCGGCCATGCCCGGCACCGCGACGCCGCCGACGCCGTACGCATCGCCGCGCACGAGGTCGGCTTCATGACTGTGCACGCCACGCCGATCGCGGGCGCTGAGGTCGCTGCGCTGATCGAGGCCTATCGCGGCTTTTTCCACCTGCCCGCGGCCGAGAAGGCCCGCATCGACATGGGCCGGACCGGGTCGAACCGCGGCTGGGGCGGGCCCGGGTCCGAGCAGGTCGATCCGACCGCCAACCCCGACTACAAGCAGGTCTTCGATTGCGGTTTCGAGTTGCCGCCGGGCGATCCGCGGGCCGGCATGAAGTACTACGCCCCGAACCAGTGGCCCGACGCGCCGCCGGGCTTTCGCGACACCGTGCGCGGCTATTACGCCAAGGCCTGCGCCGTGGCGCTGGAGCTTCTGCGCGGCGTCGCCGGCGCCATCGGCGAGCCGCGCGGCTATTTCGACGACAAGTTCGACCGGCCGATGGCGCTCTTGCGCGGCAATTTCTATCCGCGCCGCCCGGCTGAGGCCGGCGCCAAGGATTTCGGCATCGCCACCCACACCGATTACGGCTGCCTGACCTTGCTGGCCACCGACGGCTCGCCGGGGCTCGAGGTGCGCCTGCGCGGCGGCGGCTGGGTCCCGGTCGCGGCCCCGCCGGGCGAGTTCATCATCAATTTCGGCGAGATGCTGCAGATGTGGAC
Organism: Rhodobacter sp.; assembly: GCA_030066215.1. Lineage (GTDB taxonomy): Bacteria > Pseudomonadota > Alphaproteobacteria > Rhodobacterales > Rhodobacteraceae > JASJCA01. The sequence continues at coordinate 5,921 of JASJCA010000086.1, forward strand.
CGGCGGCCGCGTCGTCGCCACGCCGCACCGGGTCAAGGGCACCGACCGCGAGCGCATCTCTGTGCCGCTGTTCTTCAACCCCAACCACGACGCCAACGTCGCGCCGATCGGCTCTGGCGAGACGCTCCTTGCCGGCGATCACCTCGCCAAGCGCTACGACGAAACCTACGTGCACTTGCAGCGCGCGTAACGCCCCGCGGTATCACCGTTGACCGCCAAGACTGCCGCCGAATTGGCTTGCGCAAGCCGTTGCCGACGCTCAGGACACTCGCGCGCCCGGCGGGATCGTCGGAGCCGCGGCGTTGACCCTTGCGACGTCGAAGCCTGCGGCCTCTTTGTAGCCTTTGAGGAACGCCGCGCGCTCCTCGGTCGGGATCACCGCGTCGATGTCGTCGAACGCACCGCCGCAGCGGTCGTCGACCAGTCCCAGCAGCCCGAACGGCCCGGCGCCGCGGTTGCGCAACACCACCTCCGAGATCGGCCCGCAGAGCTGGGCGTCATAGGCCGCCAGCGCCGCCGCGCTCACCCCGTGCCGCAGCAGCGCCGCGCCGAGGACGCGCGCGTCGACGATCGCCTGGCTCGCGCCATTCGAGCCGGTGGGATACATCGCATGCGCCGCATCGCCCAAGAGCGCCACCGGCCCATCGACCCAAGTCGGTACCGGATCGCGGTCGATCATCGGGTTCTCATAGACCACATCCGCGGCTTCGATCAGCGCCGTAACGTCCAGCCAGTCATAGCGCCAGTCGGCGAAATGATGCACGAAATCAGAGGCTTCGGCCGTCCCGAACCAGGACGTGCCGTGCCAGCCTTGGCCCGGGTCCACCGTCACCTCGGCGATCCAGTTGGTCATCGCTAGCCCGGTGCCAGGGTCCGGCGGCGTGATCGGGTAGATCACCATGCGCTGGTCCATGGTGCCGAGCCCGATGAAGGACGACCCGGTGCGCAGTGGCCGGGCCTGTGTCGTCCCGCGCCACATGATCGCGCCGCCCCAGTGGATCGGCGGTTGATCGGCATGCATCTGCGCACGGATCGCCGAGTGAATGCCGTCGGCGCCGACGAGCAGCCGGCCCTCGGCCTGCGTCCGGGCCCCATCCGCCGCTTCGATCGACACCGAAACGCCATCGTTTTCAACGGTATACCCCGTCACGCGCTGGCCCAGCCGCAGCGCATCGGGGCCCGCCCGCGCCAGCAGCGTCTCGTAGAGCAGCCTCTGCAGCCGCCCGCGGTGCACGGCGTATTGTGGCCAGAAATAGCCCGCCTCGCGCCCGCGCGGCTCGGCATGGATGTCGCTGCCGTTCTTGCCGACCAGCGCCCATTCGCGGGCCTCGATCCCGACCGTATCGAGCGCCGCGGCCCCGATCCCGAGATCGAAAAGCTCGCGCACCGCGTTGGGCTGCAGGTTGATGCCGACGCCCAGCGGTTCGAGCCTGCGCACCGCCTCGAGCAGAAGAAACGGCACGCCGATTTGCTGCAGGGTCAGCCCCAAGGCCAGCCCGCCGATCCCGCCACCGGCGATCAGGACGGGGCGTTTGTCATTCATATCAATGGGTTGAGTGTTGCGTCAGGGCTTGGCCGCGGCTTGCTCGGCGGCCAGTTCCTCGACGTCCTTGAACTTGATCGACTCGCCGCAGCCGCAGGCGTCGGCGACGTTGGGGTTGCGGAACTTGAAGCCGGATTCCAGCAAGGCGACCTCATAGTCGATCTCGGTGCCGAACAGGAACATCTGCGCCATCGGCGCGATCATCACCACCGCGCCGTCCTGCTCGACCACCTCATCGTGGTGATCGACCGTGTCGACATACTCCATGGTGTATTCCATGCCCGCGCAGCCGCCCTTCTTGACGCCGATGCGCAGGCCCTGGTGGCCCTCGGCGCCCATCAGCTTGGCGATCTGTTTGGCCGCCGCCGGGGTCATGGTGACCGCTTGTTTGCCTGGAATGCCGAACATGAAAAAACCTTTGAGTCCAGTGGGTTGGCGTTACATGAAGCCGAGCTCGAGGCGGGCTTCGTCGGACATCATATCCATGCCCCAGGGCGGGTCCCAGGTCAGCGCGACATCGACTTGCTTGACGCCGGGCAAGGGCTCGATGGCATCGGCCACCCAGCCCGGCATTTCGCCCGCGACCGGACAGCCCGGAGCGGTCAGCGTCATGGTCACGTTGACCTCGTTCTCGACGCTGATATCGACCGTGTAGACCAGGCCGAGGTCGTAGATATTCACTGGAATTTCAGGGTCATAGACGGACCGGCAGGCCTCGACGACCTGGTCGTAGAGCGGATGATCGGTGCTCGACGGCTTGATCAGCGGCGTGCCTTCGAGATGGTCTGCGGTGTCTTCGGGCATGCGACTTCCCTGCTATTCCCGAGTGAAAATATAGGGAACCAGACCAGGGGCGTCCAGGGGGGCGAGGCCGCGAAAATCGGTTGTCTGCAAAACGTCGGTATCACGTCGGTAAAACGTCGGTACTGCAGTGCAGCATGTGCTACCGAGGTCCGTTCATCGGGCCGGTCTTCCAGACGCAATCGGGGTCGGGCGGGATGGGAGTGATGTCTCGGAATTGCTCGGGGGCGATGGATCGCCATTTGACCGGAGGCTCGAACGCCTTTCCCTCCTCTGATGTCAACGTGTAGTGTAGTGGCCCCGCCTCGACCCAGCCGCGCCAGCGGGCGTGGAATTCCGCATCGGTCAGTGCCTCCGGATGCCACTGGCAAGGGTTCCCCATCTGCGCGCGGAAGGCATCGGAGACCTGAACCGAGCCGTCGAGAAAGGTGTTGCGGAAATCGGTGTGCATGTCGAATTCAGACTGAGTCAAATCCACGAACCTCAGCGCACCTCCATTGTTTCTGGCCGCGCTAAGGTTCGTGGATTGCAATAAGCTCGGTTCCTCACGAGTTCCGGTCAAGGCCGAATAGCTGAGGACCGCCCACTCCATCCGTGCCTGGCGGAGGTTCGCCCCCTCCATCTGCGCACCGATGAAGGCCGCCTCCCGCATCGTAGCCCCTTGGAGGTTCGCCCCCTGCATCTCCGCCCAGCGGAGGTCCGCCCTCTTCATCGACGCCCAGAAGAGGTCCGCCCCCTGCATCCGCGCCCCGCGGAGGTCCGTCTTGTCCATCCGCGCCTCGCGGAGGTTCGCCCCCTCCATCCGCGCCCTGATGAGGTCCGCCCGCTCCATCCGCGCCTTGTAGAGGTTCGCCCCCTCCATCCGCGCATCGTTTAGGTACGCCCCCTGCATCTGCGCCCAACTGAAGCCCGCCCCCTCCAGTTCCGCGCGGATCAGGTCGGTTCCCTGCAGCCGCGCACTTGTCAGGTTGAGGCCACTCAAGAAAGCCCCGCGCAGATTGGCGCCGCGCAGGTCGGGGGCTTGGGGGCGTATCGCCGGGAGTGCTTCGTCAATGAACACCACGTCGAGTGGGCGCCGCGGGTTCAGATCGGGTTTGGCGAGCGCGGCGAGGGCGGCGGTGCGGCGGATGGACCATTCGTCGTCGAAGGCGCTCAGTTCGTCACCGCTCAGGTCCTTGCAGTTCGCCGCTTCGCGCTTGCACCAGGTGGCAAGGAAATCTTTGCGGGCGATGTCATGGGGCAGCCAGTCGTCGGGGCGGATCACGACTTGTTCGCCTGGCATTTCTATCGGCGCAACGCCCAGGAAATAGGTCGCCCAAGGGTCTTCGGGCAGATACTCTCTGCTGTTTCCGCCGTTGCTGTTTGGTCTCGGCAAAGCGTTGCGGATCGCGATTTCGGCCTCCGACACAGGGCCGTGCAAGCCAAGAAGGCCGGTGCTGCGCTCGGTGCTCACGAAAATCAGGCTGATGGTCGCCACGGTCGCTGCCAGCGCACCAAGCGCTGTCCGCCACCACCGGCGCGGCTTATCGGTTGCGAACCCCGCCATGCGCCGCCGCATCACCAAGTAGGAGGCCACTCCTGCCCAGGCGGAGACAAAGAGCATTAGGCCGGCGAGCCCGGTCATCCAGAGCGTCCGAGCGGTCATCGACTGCCACCAAAGAAATAGTAGCATTACTAGGCCGAAACCCCAGGCCAGCGTAAGGTTGAGCCACATCGCCGGATAGTCAAGGCGGCGCCCCGTGATGCAGGGCGGGTCCTCGTGCAGGCGGCGTTGGCGGAATGTGAGCGCGGCGTCAGTGACAAGCCAAGGCGAGACAGCGTCGCCGAGAGGTTTGCCGTCGACGTGGGCGGGCGCGACGCCGAGGGCGTCCCAGAGCCGGATCAGGTAGAGGTGGAAATAGCCGTAGATCGCGGTCAGCAGAATCGGGGCGGCGACGAAGAAGTAGCGTGTAGGCACCTCGACATCGACGAGCGGCAGCTTGGTGGCGCGGCCATAGCCCCAGAAGTCGATATGCTCGACCCCCATGAGCGTGATGCCAACGAAGACGAGTGCACCCAGCAGAACGAACCAGGTGTTGCGGGCGTTGCGGGTGAGGGCCTCGATGCGGGGGAGGGGGTCGGTTTCGGGAGTTTGCGCCATTGAAGTGCTCGGCCGGTTTGCACGGTGAGGTTGCCGTGGGCCGGCGGGGTGAGCCTTGATCTAGGTCATGCTGCGGAGTGGAGCTCGGACGAGGTGGGGGCCGCGGCTTTGCAATTCGGGGCGTGCGGGCGTATCGGGGCCAGATGGGGTATTCGTTTGATTTGCAGGCCACGGATGGGCGGGCGCGGACGGGGGTGATTTCGATGCCGCGCGGCGAGATCCGGACGCCGGCGTTCATGCCGGTGGGGACGGCGGGGACGGTGAAGGCGATGCTGCCGGGCTCGGTGCGGGCGACGGGAGCGGATGTTCTGCTCGGCAACACCTATCACTTGATGCTGCGGCCGGGGGCGGAGCGGGTGGCGCGGCTGGGTGGGCTGCACCGGTTCATGAATTGGCAGCGGCCGATCCTGACGGACTCGGGGGGCTTCCAGGTGATGTCTTTGGCGGAGCTCAGGAAGCTGACCGAGGAGGGGGTGACGTTCCGGTCTCATATCGACGGGTCGCGGCATGAGCTGACGCCGGAGCGGTCGATGGAGATCCAGGCGCTGTTGGGGTCGGACATCGTGATGTGTTTCGACGAGTGCCCGGCCTTACCGGCGGAACGGGCGCGGATTGCCGAGTCGATGCGGCTGTCGATGCGCTGGGCGGCGCGGTCGCGGGAGGCGTTCGGGGACCGGCCGGGGCACGCTCTGTTCGGGATCCAGCAGGGGGGGCTGGAGGAGGATCTGCGGGCAGAGTCGGCGGAGGCTTTGCGCGCGATCGGGTTTGATGGCTATGCGGTGGGCGGTTTGGCCGTGGGCGAGGGGCAGGCGGCGATGTTTGGCTGTCTGGACTATGCGCCGGAGCAGTTACCCGCAGACAAGCCGCGGTATCTGATGGGGGTCGGCAAGCCCGACGATATCGTCGGCGCGGTGGCGCGGGGCATCGACATGATGGATTGCGTGCTGCCGAGCCGGTCGGGGCGGACCGGGCAGGCGTTCACCCGGCGCGGGGTGGTGAATATCAAGAACGCGCGCCATGCTGACGATCCTCGGCCCTTGGACGAGGCCTGCGGCTGTCCGGCCTGCGCGGGGTATTCACGGGCCTACCTGCACCACGTGGTGCGGTCGGGCGAGATCATCGGCTCGATGCTGCTGACCTGGCACAACCTGCAGTATTATCAGGAGCTGATGGCGGGGATGCGGGCGGCGATTGCAGAGGGCCGGTTCGCGGCGTTCGAGGCGGAGTTTCACGCGAAACGCGCGGCAGGCGACATCGAGCCACTGTGACGGTGGGTCGGCGCCCACACTATTGGGAACGGGTTGTCCCGGCCGCCGTAATGAAGGCGTCAGGCCAGGGCCAGGATCGAGCGGCGGATGAAGCCGGCGGCGGGCCAGTCGGGCGCGACGGTGTCGGCGGCGCGGATGAAGTCGACCCGTCTGCCTAGATCGTCGTCGAACGAGGTTAAAAGGCCCAGCCGCGGCAGCATTGCAGTGCGGTGGGGCGCGACCGAGACCAATGCGCCACCGCCGTCTTCTGGGGCAGTGGTCAGGTCGTGGGTGCCTTCGACCAGTGAGCGGTCCTTGGGATTGATCTCGCCCTGGTAGTGGGAGCGGAATCGATGCGGGAAGTCCCTTTCCAAAAAGGTCATCGTCTGGTGCTCAAACATCGGGTGACCCAATTGGTATTCGACTTCAAAGGTGTCCTATTCGTCCTCGATGGGCATGATGCTGTAGAGCAGCGGGTCCCAATGGGCCTATAAGTTCTGGGCATCGGGGATCAGGGCGGCCCAAAATCTCTTCAGGCGAATTGCTTGGAAACCACGGGTCCCGGTGCGGTCGACCCAAAGCCGGAAACGGTCGAGCAACGGACCATCGAGCACCGAGACGGTGAGCACGATGACAACCAACGGCATGCCGGCCGACAGCCAGGCGATGTCCGACAGCCCAGGGATGGCGGCGTCGAGCACCAGCATCAAGAACACGGCGATTGCGATCATTTCCCACGCGTTGCGCCAGCGCGGCAGGAAAAGGATGGAGACGGCGATCACCTGGGCGGCGCAGGCGAAGACGATCAGGCCGACGGCCGCGAAAGACAGGACAGTGATCCACAGCGGCAGCTCGGCGGCCACGGCGAAGAACCCCGACATATTGGCGGCTGCAACCATCAGGGCCATGCTCAGAAACAGGCTGCAGAACGGGATGCGACGGCGTTGGCGATAGATCAGTCGGAACATGGCGGTACTCTTTGTCGGTCGGGGTTCCATGGAACGGTGCCATGGCGGGTTTTGGGCGTGATCGTGGTAGAGCTGGCCACCCAAAAAAAGCGCGCGGAGCGGCCCGGGAACGATTAAACAAATCCCGCATCCCGCCTTGCTCCCTTGGCCGGCAACGGGCACAATGCGTGCAGTCGTTCACAGGGCTTGGTTGAAAGAGACGGGCTTAAGCCCCAGATGTTGAGGCCGAGACCGGAGAGGGCCGGAGGCTGCCGTATCGTCGGGGCCGGCGTCCTTTGCCAAACCAAGGAAAGAGCATGCAAGAGCACCTCGTACAATCCTATCCCGTTCTGCCGCTGCGCGACATCGTGGTCTTCCCCCACATGATCGTGCCGCTCTTCGTTGGCCGCGAGAAATCGGTGCGCGCGCTGGAAGAGGTGATGCAGGACGACAAGCAGATCCTGCTGTCGAGCCAGATCGACCCGGGCGTGGACGACCCGACCTCGGACGGCATCTTCGACGTGGGCGTGCTGGCCAACGTGCTGCAACTGCTGAAGCTGCCCGACGGTACCGTCAAAGTGCTGGTCGAGGGCCGCAGCCGGGTGCGGATCACCGACTATCTCGACAACGACCAATTCTTCGAGGCCCATGCCGAGATCTTGGACGAAACCGTGGGCGATGCGCAGACGCTGAACGCGCTGGTCAAGTCGGTCAGCGAGGATTTCGAGCGCTACGCCAAAATCAAGAAGAACATCCCCGAAGAGGCACTCGGCGCCGTGGCCGAGACCCGCGAGCCGGAAAAGCTCGCCGACCTGGTGGCAGGCCATCTGGGCGTCGAGGTCGAGCAAAAGCAGGACCTTTTGGAAACGCTGTCGGTCAGCGAACGGCTGGAGAAGATCTATGGCCTGATGCAGGGCGAGATGTCGGTTCTGCAGGTCGAAAAGAAGATCAAGACCCGCGTTAAGTCCCAGATGGAGCGCACGCAGCGCGAGTACTATTTGAATGAGCAGATGAAGGCCATTCAGAAGGAGCTGGGCGACGGCGAGGACGGCGGCAACGAGGTCGCCGAGCTGGAAGAGAAGATCGAGGCGACGAAGCTTTCCAAGGAGGCCCGCGAAAAGGCCGAGGGCGAGCTGAAGAAGCTCAAGTCGATGTCGCCGATGTCGGCCGAGGCCACCGTGGTGCGCAACTACCTCGATTGGATGCTGTCGATCCCGTGGGGCGTGAAAAGCCGCGTCAAGAAGGATCTGCACCGCGCGCAGAAGGTGCTGGATGACGACCATTACGGGCTTGAGAAGGTCAAGGAGCGGATTGTCGAGTATCTCGCCGTGCAGCAGCGGTCGAAGAAACTCAAAGGCCCGATCCTGTGCCTCGTCGGTCCGCCGGGCGTGGGCAAGACCTCGCTCGGCAAGTCGGTCGCGCGGGCCACGGGGCGCGAGTTCATCCGCATCTCGCTCGGCGGGGTGCGCGACGAATCCGAGATCCGCGGCCACCGGCGCACCTATATCGGTTCGATGCCCGGCAAGATCATCCAGTCGATGAAGAAGGCCAAGACCACCAACCCGCTGATCCTGCTCGATGAAATCGACAAGATGGGGCAGGATTTCCGCGGCGATCCGGCGAGCGCCATGCTGGAGGTATTGGATCCGGAACAGAACTCGACCTTCACCGACCACTATTTGGAGGTCGAATACGATCTGTCGAACGTGATGTTCCTGACCACGGCGAATTCGTACAACATGCCCGGTCCGCTTCTGGACCGGATGGAGACAATCTCGCTTGCAGGCTACACCGAGGACGAGAAGGCCGAGATCGCCAAGCAGCATCTGATCCCGAAGCAGATCAAGAACCATGGTCTGAAGAAGGATGAATTCGCGCTGTCCGATGACGGGCTGCAAGAAATCATCCGGCGTTACACGCGCGAGGCGGGCGTGCGGAACCTCGAACGCGAGATCGCCAAGCTGGCGCGCAAATCCGTGACCAAGCTGATCAAGAAAGAGGTCGAGACGGTCGAGGTGACGCAGGATAACCTGGAGGACTTCCTGGGCGTCAAAAAGCACCGCTATGGTCTGGCCGAGAAGGAGGATCAGATCGGTGTGGTGACCGGGCTGGCCTGGACCAGCGTTGGTGGTGATCTGTTGTCGATCGAGGCTTTGCGGCTGCCGGGCAAGGGCCGGATGAAGACCACCGGCAAGCTGGGCGACGTGATGAAGGAATCGATCGATGCGGCGTCGAGCTACGTGCGCGCCATCGCGCCGTCGATCGGGGTGAAGCCGCCGCGGTTCGACCGGATGGACATCCACGTGCACGTGCCTGAAGGGGCCACGCCCAAAGACGGGCCGTCGGCGGGTATCGCGATGGTGACCTCGATCGTGTCGGTCCTGACCCAGATCCCCGTCCGCAAGGACATCGCCATGACCGGCGAGGTGACCCTGCGCGGCCATGTCCTGCCGATTGGCGGCTTGAAAGAGAAGCTGCTGGCGGCGCTTCGTGGCGGCGTCAAGACAGTGCTGATCCCGCAGGAGAATGAAAAGGACCTCGCCGAGATCCCGGACAACGTCAAGGACGGGCTCGAGATCATTCCGGTCGAGACGGTGCGCGAGGTGCTGAGCCACGCGCTGGTGCGTGCGCCCGAGCCGATCGACTGGGACGAGGAGGCCGAGGAAGAGGCCGCCGCGGCCCGCGCCGCCCTCAATCCCACCGAAGACGGCCCGAGCGCGGCGACGACACATTAGCGCCGGTGGGCGGCTTTGCCGCCCGCGGATTTGCGGCTACGAAGTCTCGAAACCCGTAGGCCAGGCCCCTCGAAGGGCCTCGCCTACGGGTGGATGCATCGGACCGAACCCTGCGTGGCGCAGTGAGCGGGAGTGCCTTTCAAGGTAGCGTCGGAGGTGGTATTTGGCCGGGCAGAACCGTTGGTTTGGCTGAGAAATACCGTCTCCGCCGCGCGCAAGGATCGCGCCCGACCCCGAGGGTGGGCGCCTTGCAATTTGCACCGTGATCTCTTCAAAGCTCAGACGACTCAAGAAATGCAGGCGTCTCTACGCATCGCGCCCGCCCTTGGGGGCGGGGTCGGGCGCGATCCGCGGCTGATGCCGCGGGGAACGGTTGATCGGCGATTGCCGCTATTTCTACGGAATCCGAATTCTCCCGGCTAGAGACCGCAGCTCGATTCAGCCCGATGGCATCCCGCCAAAGGTACCGTGATTTCCGACCGCCGGCGCCCTACCGCGGCGGCGCAGGCAGGGGCAGGCAGCCGGGCAGGCCGGCGGGCAGGACCAGGCGGGCGCCGGCGCGGTAAAGCGTCCGGCCGAGCCCCGGCAGGTCGCTGCGGACCGTCACCCAGAGCGGCCCGGCGCCGACAACCGCAGCTCCCTCGGGCAGCCGCGACAGGAACCCCGCCGAGGGCCACACCGCCACGGCACCCGGTGCGGCGTCGCTGACCGCCACCACCAACGACAAGACCGCCAGCCAGCCGGCGAAGACGCAGACCAGGGTCGCCGCGAGCCGCCTAATAGTCATGTATGTGCTCCAGCCGCAGGCCGGTCCCGGCGTTAGACCTGAGCCAGGCGGCCAAATCGGGCACCTTGAGCAGGATCAGGTGGCGCCTGTCGCCATAGCCCTGCCGGTCGAAGCTGAAGAGCGGCACGGGCGTGACCGGCCCGTCCGAGAGCGCGGTCAAGAGGATGTCGTCGTTGCCGGCGATCTCGACGAACTCGGCCCCGTCCCGCGCCATCGCGGCCAGAAGATGGGTCAGCGCGCGGTACCGCGGCGTCTCGATCTCGACACCTTCGGGTCGGGCGCCCACCACTGCGACCTCCTCATAGGCCGCAAACGCCGCCTCGGGCAGGCCGCGGGCCACGATGCGCAGCCGCAGCGCGTCGGCGCCGACCCCGGCCACGGCCTGGGCGATCAGGCCGGCATAGGCCGCCTTGACTCGGTATTCGAGCCCCAGGGCCAGGCGCCGCTCGCGGTCGCGCACCGCGCCGGTCGCCGCCCCCGACAACGCCGCGGCGTCGGCCGGAAAATCCCATTTGTACCACGGCGTCTGCTGCAGGAAGGCGGCGTAGTCGGTCGCCTGGCGCGCCGAGAGATCGTCGAGCGGCGCGCGCGCAGCCCCGCGTGCCCAAGTGGCGGCCCGGCCCAGCGTCTCCTCGTAAGCCGCCTTGGCGGCAAGCTCGGCGGTGAAGCTGACGCCGATGGTGTAGACCATCTGCTTGGTGCCGCCGTCGACGCCGCCGTAGCGGCCCGCGATTCGCGAAATCGCGCAAAGCGACGACCAGAACCCGCCGATCGCGCGCAGGTACCCGAAGGCATGCGGGTCGTCCTGGCCGATCACCCGAGCGTAGTCGTCATAGGCATGCACGATGTGCCATTCGGGATAGGTTAGCAGCGTGCGCGCCTCGGGCCGGTGGTGTTCGGGTGGCAAGATCGCCGCGTACTCGCTGGGCACGTCTTCGCCGCGGCAAGCCAGCTCGACATAGGCGACCGGCAGCAGCAGCGCCACGATCAGCAGCAACAGGACGGCGGCCAGCCGTCCCAGCCATCGCACAACCCGCCGCATCAGTCCCGGCGCAGCCGCAGCCCGGCGCCAAGCGCGAAGCCGCCGAGCGCGATATGCGGAAGGTTGGCCAGAATCCGCGGCAGGGCCAGCGATGGTCCGGCCGAGGGATTGGTGAAGATGCCGAAATCGAGGTAGCCG
>JASJCA010000205.1 GCA_030066215.1 Rhodobacter sp.
GCCGGCGCCAGCGCCATCCTGGAACTGTCGCACGTGATCCAGAAACTGTTCGAGCTGAACGATCCGGAACACGGCACCTCGGTCAACGTCGGCGTCATCGACGGTGGTATTCGTCCCAACATGGTGGCGCCCGAGAGCCGTGCCGTGATCGACGTACGGGTACCCACCCACGCCGACGCGGCACGCGTCGAAAATGCGATCCACGGCCTCGAATCGGTTACCCCCGGGGTTACGCTCGAAATCGAGGGCGCGATCGGCCGGCCGCCGATGGAGCGCACCGAACAAAATCAGCGCCTGTGGCAAATCGCGCGCGAACTGGCCAGCGATCACCTCGAGCTCGAACTCGAACAGGGCATGGCCGGCGGAGGCTCGGACGGTAACACCACCAGCCTCTACACGGCGACGCTGGACGGCATGGGCGCGGTCGGCGACGGTGCGCATGCAAGTCACGAATTCATCGATCTCGATCATCTACCGGAGCGCTGCGCACTGCTTGCCATGCTACTGATGGCACCACCCCTAAATTCCTGACACCTGGAGCCTGCCATGACCCGCCCGTTTCTTGCTTCCGTCACCCGAATTTCCGATCTCACTCCCGACAATTTCGAAACCCGCAAGATCGACCGCGCCGACTGGGGCCTCGGCGACTACGTGGTCGGCCGCGTGCTCGACCCGCGCGGTCACCTGTCGCTGCTCGAACTGCCCGGCGGACGCATGATCGAGGTCATGCAGGACGATCTGGTAGTCGGTACATGGGGCAGGCGCTCGGCGACGTTGGAGGCGGTTGGCGACTGGGAAGACATCGGTGACGACGGAGCTTTCAATGCGATGACCGCGGCCGGACTGTTCGGCAAGGTAACCTCGCTGTCGCCCTTCATCGGTTCGCCGATGCCGCTGCAATACGCCGGCCACGTCACCCGCGACGGCGAAAAAGTGACCATGCGGGGCTGCTTGCGCGAAGTCCCGCAGGTCGAGTTCGACGTGCCGGTGATCCTGATCGTAGGCACGTCGATGTCGGCGGGCAAAACCATGTCTGGCCGGGTGATCGTCAACATCCTCTCGCGCATGGGCCTCAAGGTCGTCGGCGCCAAGCTGACCGGCGCGGCGCGCTACCGCGACATGCTGAGTTTCGCCGATGCCGGCGCCAGCGCGATATTCGATTTCGTCGATGCCGGGCTGCCGTCATCGTCGGTCGACGAAGCCGTCTACCGCGAGGCGCTGCCGCGCCTGCTGTCGCTGATCGCGGCCGAACGCCCGGACGTCGTCGTCGCCGAGGCCGGCGCGTCGCCGCTAGAGCCCTACAACGGCGACGTCGCCAAGGAAATGATTCGCGACCATGTGCGTTTCAAGCTGCTGTGCGCGCAGGATCCCTACGCCGTGGTCGGCGTGCAGCATGCGTTTCAACGCGCGCCCGACCTGGTCGCCGGCGGCGCCGCCAATACCACCGCGGCGATCGAACTGGTGCACAAGCTTTCCGGACTGCCGGCGCTGAACCTGATGGAACCGGCCAGCCGCGAGCAGCTCGGCTCGATGCTGCGCGAGGCGCTGGAGCTCGACTAGCCTTAACTGGCCCCGGCGTCGCCCGAAGAACGCCGGGGACGACTTTCACGCCGGCTCCAAATCGCTATACACTAGCGACTTTTAGCTCGCCCCGGAAACCCGCTTGAAGGATTCCCCGCACATCGCCGTCGTCGGCGCCGGCATCGTCGGCCTGAGCTGCGCCCTGTGGCTGCAGAGGAAGGGCTTCATGGTTACGCTGATCGACCCGGCCGAGCCGGGCAGCGGCACTTCGTCGGGTAATGCCTGCACCATCGCCGAGTACGGCTGCATGCCGGTCAACAGTCCCGACCTGTTTCGTCGCCTGCCGCAGCTGCTGCTCTCGAGCGACAGCCCGCTGTCGCTGGACCTGCGCTATGCACTGTCCCATCCCGGCTGGATGCTGCAATTCCTGCTCAACTGTCGCGAAGCGAAAGTAGCGCGCATCACGCGCCTGCTCGGCAAACTGCTGGCGAAAACCAACGAGGGCCTCGACCCGCTGCTGGAGATGGCCGACGCGCAGGACCTCGTGCGCGCGTCGGGATTCCTGCGGCTGTACGCGACCGAGGCCGAATACCGCGCGGACCAGGCCGCCAACGAGATCCGCCGCGAACAGGGCAGCGAATTCGTCGAGGTCGACAGCGGCGAGATTCGCGACCTCGAGCCGAACCTGAAGATGGAATTCGCGCGCGGCGTGTTCTACGAGCACATCCGCCAGACCATCAACCCGCACAGGTTGTGCCTGCGATACTTCGAGGCCTTTCGGCGCAACGGCGGCGACTACCAGCCACGACGCGCAAGCGCGATCGGACATGCGCTGGACCAGGTCGAGGTCGAACTCGACGACGGCGACCGGGTCGGGGCCAACCGGGTGGTGATCGCCGCCGGCGCTTTTTCGAAGCAAATCGACGGTATCCCGGTGCAGCGCCTGCCGCTGGATACCGAGCGCGGCTACCACGTACATTACGACGGCCGGCAGTCGTTGCTGCAGCGGCCGGTGACCTGGCACAAGACCGGTTTTTACGCGGTTCCCACCGACGAGGGCATCCGCTGTGCCGGCACGGTCGAAATCGCCGGTTACCACGAGCGCAAGAATCCGCGTAACCTCGACTACATCCAGCGCCACGCGCGGCAAATGCTCGACCTGCCGGAAACGCCGGACCGCGACTGGCTCGGCTTTCGCCCGACGCTGCCCGACTCGCTGCCGGTAATCGGTTTCAGCACCGTTTCGGAGTACATCATCTACGCCTTCGGGCACCATCATCTCGGCCTGACGCTGGGCGGCATCACCGGCAAGCTGGTGGCGGAACTGGCAAACGGCGAGCAACCGAGCCACAATATCAAGCCCTTCCGGCCGGCCAGGTTTCTGTAAACATGCGTTTCGAAGACAAGAACGTGATCATCACCGGCGGCGTGGGCGGTATCGGCCAGGCGCTGGTCGAACTGTTTGCGCGCGAGGGTGCGCGGGTGCTGTTTGCCGATCGCAGCGCGGAAGACTGCGAAGATCTCGTGACCCGCCTGCACCGGCTGGGACTCGACGCCGAGTTCCTCAACGGCGACCTGCGGCAAAAGTCGCATTGCGAAGCCCTGGTAGCCGAAGCGGCCGATCGCCTCGGCGGCGTCGACATACTGCTGAATAACGCCGGCATCATCCCGCGCGGCACCATCGTCGAAACCAACGACGACATGTGGTTCAGCGCGCTCGACGTGAACCTGACCGCGGCGTTTTTCCTGTGCCGCGCCGCCATTCCGCTGATGCGTGAAAAAGGCGGTGCGATCGTCAACACCTCGTCGACCTGGGGAGTTCATCCCGGTCCGGGCCACCTCGCCTACTGCACCAGCAAGGCGGCGCTCGCGGCCATGACCCGCTGTCTCGGCCGCGACCACGCGCCCGACGGCATCCGCGTCAACGCGGTCTGCCCCAACGAGGTCGATACACCGATGTTGCGCAGCGGTTTTTTGCGGCGCGGGCTCAACCCGGACGACGCGATCGCCGAACTCGGCAAAACCGTGCCGCTCGGCCGCGTGGCGCAGCCCGCGGAGATCGCCGACGTCATCGCCTTTCTCGCCTCCGACGAAGCCCGCTACATCTGCGGCGAATGTGTCGAGGTGACCGGCGCCAAGCCGGTGTACGCCTGAGCGGTGCGGTCGCTCGCGGGTAAACACGCCGTCGTCACCGGCGGCGGGCGCGGCATCGGCCTCGGCATCACGCAGGCACTGCAGGCCGCCGGCGCCAGTGTTTTCATCGTCCAGCGCAGGCCGCCGCCAGCGGAAGTCGCCGCGCAGCAGGGCATCCACTACATCGAAGCCGATCTCGCCAGCACCGACGCGCTGGCCGGCATCGCCGAGCGCGTCGCGCAGATCACCGACAGGCTCGACCTGCTGGTCAACAACGCCGGCATCATGTTCGAGCGCAGGCTCGACGACATGCGCGCCGACGAGTGGAATCGCATGCTCGCGATCAACCTCACCGCACCGGTATTCCTGGCGCAGGCCCTGCTGCCCCTGTTACGCGCGGCCGGCCGGGCCAGCATCGTCAACATCGGTTCGATCGAGGGCCTGGCCGCCAATCCCGAGCACAGCGCCTACTGCGCGAGCAAGGGCGCCATTCACGCCCTGACCCGGGCGCTGGCGGTGGACCTCGGCAGCGACGGCATTCGCGTCAACGCCATCGCACCGGGCTGGATTCGCTCCGAGCTGTCCGACAATTACATCGAGGCCCAGGACGACCCGCAGGCCGCGTGGCGGGGACTGACCGCGATGCACCCGGCCGGCCGGGTGGGCGACCCGGCCGATGTCGGCGCACTGGCGGTATACCTCGCCAGCGACGATTCGGCCTTCATGACCGGGCAGGTGCTTGTCGTCGACGGTGGACGCACCAGCAAACTGCCCCTGCCGTTCTGATGCAGTGAACGAGCACAGGGGCGTCGCGTTGCGCTCAGCCGAGCCGTCGGCGCGTCGGTCGCCCTGTTGCGCACACCGCGAATCTAACGGGCTTTCCAAAACCAGCCGTATTGGTTAAGGTATTCGCCCGGTTCCGGGCGGCGACACACGGCCCCCGGGCCCGTTTTCGAATAATACGGGTCGCATGAACTGCAACAACAAATAAATCCAAGCATCCGGGTACAGAAAACATCCCGCAAACTCAGGAGGAACGATGAAACAACCGATCAAATCACTGGCCGTCCTGGCCTCGTCAGCCGCACTGCTGTTCGCCAGCGGCGCCAGCCAGGCCGCCGGCCACTCGGGCCAGCAGTGCAGCAACGACGTCTGGAACAAGGTCATGCAGCGCGGCAAGATGGTCGTCGGCGTCAAGGCCGACTACAAGCCCTGGGGCTTCCGCGATACCAGCGGCAACATCGTCGGTATGGAAGTCGACATGGCGAAAATCGCCGCCGACGCCATGGGCGTCGAACTCGAAGTCGTCGCGGTGCAGTCGTCGAACCGCATGCAATTCCTCGAAAACGGCAAGATCGACCTGATGATCGCAACCATGTCCGACCGCCCCGACCGGCGCAAGATCGTCGGCATCACCCAGCCGAACTATTACACTTCCGGCACCAACGTCATGTCGCCCAAGGCGCTCGGCCTGACGAACTGGGAAGACCTGCGCGGCAAGCCGGTTTGCGGCAAGCAGGGCGCGTTTTACAACAAGATCGT
>JASJCA010000027.1 GCA_030066215.1 Rhodobacter sp.
GCTGCGGAAACATCCGCATCATGATCTCGCGGTTCTCCAGCATGTAGGAGACCCCGCTCGGCGTCCGGCAATTGTCCTCCAGCACAAAGAACTCGTCCGGCCCCGTGCGCACCAGATCGATCCCGACAATATGCGAGTACACATTCCGAGGCGGCCTGATCCCGCACACCGCCTTCTCATAAGCCTCGTTCTGATACACCAGCCGCGCCGGAATTCGCCCCGCCCGCACGATCTCCCCGCGCCCATAGACATCCGTCAGAAACGCATTGAGCGCCCGCGCCCGCTGCTTGATCCCCCGCTCCAGCCGCCGCCATTCGTCATGGGCAAACACCCGCGGGAACATGTCGAACGGGATCAGCCGGTCCGGATCCCCGCCCTCGCCATAGACGGCAAACGTGATCCCGATGCGCCGAAACAGCGCCTCCGCCTCGGACTGCTTGAGCGAGCGCAGCTCGGCCGGCATCGCCTGCACCCAGGGCTCCAACCCTCGATACGGCGCCCGCACGTCGCCCTCAGGCCCCATCTCATTGAAAAACTTGCCCGCGTCCATGCCGCAAACTTTCGCGCCTCCGCCCCGGAATTGCAACGCCCCGCCGCCCGGCAACCGTCTGCATGCGCGCCTTGCCCAGAAACCGGGCAAATCGCTCCCCCTTCATCTTGGCCCAAATACTCCCGCCCCCTGCCCGGCAGGCGTTGCGCGCAACGCCGAGAGGGGAGGCTCCCGTACATGCAATCTGAGCCACCGCCGGGAAAAATGCGTCGCCTCTCCACGCGCAGACAAAACCGCCGCGCGGCAGCGCGACAATTTCATCGGCCCCCACCTCGCCCCAGCCGCGCCAAAGGCTATACTCGCCCCATGGCCGTCCTGACCTTCACCGACCGCGGCATCTACTGCCCCGCCGGCGATTTCTACATCGACCCCTGGCGCCCGGTAGACCGCGCGCTGATCACCCATGGCCATGCCGACCACGCCCGTCCCGGCCACGCCCGCTACCTCGCCACCGAGGCCGCCGCACCGGTGATGCGCCACCGCCTTGGCGAGATCACCCTGCAAACCACCCCCTTCGAAACCGAAATCCAGATCGGCGACGCCAAAGTCTCCTTCCACCCCGCCGGCCACGTCCCCGGCTCCGCTCAGATCCGCGTCGAGGTCGCTGGCGAAACCTGGGTCGTCTCCGGCGATTACAAGACCGACGCCGATGGCCTCTCCGAGCCTTTCGCCCCCGTCCGTTGTCACGCCTTCATCACCGAATGCACCTTCGGCCTGCCCGTCTTCACCTGGGTCCCGCAGGCCGAGATCACTGCAGAGATCAACGCCTGGTGGGCCACCAACGCCGCCCAAGGCCGCGCAAGCGTGCTCGGCGCCTACGCGCTCGGCAAGGCGCAGCGCATCCTCGCCAACCTGGACGCATCCATCGGCCCGATCCTCACCCACGGCGCGGTGGAAAACACCAACGAGATCCTCCGCGCCCAGGGCCTCGACCTTCCCGACACGATCCGCGTCAACCCCGATCTCGACGCCAAAGCCCACCCGGGCGCCCTCGTGCTCGCCACCCCGTCGGGCCTCGGCACCCCCTGGATGCGCCGCTTCGGCCCCGCCTCCACCGCCTTCGCCTCCGGCTGGATGCGCCTCCGAGGCATCCGCCGCCGCCGTGCCGCCGACCGTGGCTTCGTGATGTCCGACCACGCCGATTGGCCCGGCCTCAACACCGCGATCCGCGAAACCGGCGCGGAACGCGTCTTCGTCACCCACGGCTACACCAGCCAATTCCGCCGCTGGCTCGAGACCCAAGGCTACGACGCCCGGATCGTCGAAACAGAATTCGAAGGCGAAAGCCTCGAGACCCCCGAAGCGGAGCCCGCGCAATGACCACGTGCAAGATACGCGTTTTGCAGAATGCGTGGCAAAACCCATCAATGGATTTTGCGCGTCCGGCACCGACGAAATACCGACGGAATACCGACGTTTTACAGACAGCGGATTCCGCCCCATGAACCGCTTCGCCCAGCTTTTCACAGCGCTCGACCAAACGACCAAAACCAACGCCAAGGTCGCCGCCCTGGCCGCCTACTTCCGCGACGCCCCGGACGACGACAAGCTCTGGACCATCGCACTCCTTTCCGGCCGCCGCCCGCGCCGCACCGTCACCACCACGTCCTTGCGCGAATGGGCCGCCGAGAAGGCGGCGATCCCCTTGTGGCTCTTCGAAGAATCCTACCCCATCGTCGGCGATCTCGCCGAGACCATCGCCCTGATCCTGCCCGAGGCCGCCCAAACCTCCGACCACTCCCTCAGCCATTGGATCACCGAAATCCGCGGGCTGGCGGCGCAAGACGAACCCGCCCGCAAGGCCGCGATCCTTGCCGCCTGGGACCAGCTGCCCAGCACGGAACGCTTTCTTTTCAACAAGCTGATCACCGGCGGGTTCCGCATCGGCGTCTCTCAGAAACTCATGACCCGCGCTCTCGCCCAGGCCACCGGTGTCGAGGAAACCACCCTCGCCCACCGCCTGATGGGCGACTGGACGCCCGAGACCACCACGTTCCACGACCTCGTCCTCGCCGACGACCCCACCGCCGATCTGTCGAAACCCTTCCCGTTCTACCTCGCCTATCAGCTCGACCAGCCGCCCGAGGACCTTGGCCCGGTAACCGATTGGATTGCAGAGCAAAAATGGGACGGCATCCGCGGCCAGCTGGTGGTTCGCGGCGGCCACCACTTCGTCTGGTCCCGCGGCGAGGAATTGATGACTGACCGCTTCCCGGAACTTGCTGCAAGCGTGGATTTCGTTCCCCCGGGCACCGTGCTCGACGGCGAAATCCTCGCCTGGCAGAACGACGCGCCGCTGCCCTTCTCCGCCCTGCAGAAACGCATTGGCCGCAAGACCGTGCCGAAGAAACTCCTCCAAGACGCGCCGGTGATCCTCAAGGCCTACGACTTGCTCGAACACCAAGGCCAAGACCTCCGCGACCGACCCATGACCCAACGACGCAAGCTTCTTGAAGACCTTGTCGCAAGCCTCCCCGACACCGCACCCGTCCGTCTCTCGCCCATGATCGAGGCCATAACCTGGGACGATCTCGCCGAGGCGCGCGCCGCCAGCCGGAGCCTCGGCGCCGAGGGCCTGATGCTGAAACGCAAGGACAGCCCCTACCGGGTTGGCCGCAAGAAGGGCGATTGGTGGAAGTGGAAGGTCGATCCGCTGAGTGTCGACGCGGTGATGATCTACGCCCAGCAGGGACACGGCCGCCGCGCCAACCTCTTCACCGACTTCACTTTCGCGGTCTGGGACGGCAACGACCTTGTCCCCTTCACCAAGGCCTATTCCGGCCTCACCGACGCCGAGTTTCGCCAGATCACCCAATGGGTCCGCAAGAACACGCTCGAACGCTACGGCCCGGTCCGCGCCGTCCGTCCCGAACAGGTCTTCGAGATTCACTTCGAGGGAATCCAGGCCAGCCCGCGCCACAAATCCGGCATCGCGCTGCGATTCCCCCGCATGTCTCGCTGGCGTCAGGACAAGCCGATCCGAGAAGCCAACAGCCTGGCCGATCTCAAAGACATGCTGGCGGTCTACGGGTAGCGCCGCATTCCGGCTTCATTAACCTTCGTCGGGCAATATCGGGGCAAAACCTAAGGATATTGCCGATGCGGTACCGAGACCTGAGGAAACCGTCCGACCGGCCGATCACGATCCGCAGCGATCGGGGCGCCTCAGAGGCCCTGGTCCGCGACATCAGTGCGTCGGGTGTCAAGGTCGCCGGGGCCGACACCCTTCCGACCGGAACGCGCGTCGACGTGGGCGTGCTGGGCAAAATCCGGGCGGCGCGGGTGGTCTGGTGCCGCGGCAAGACCATGGGGCTGAAATTCAACCATCCGCTCGATGCGGCCAGCCTCCAGGCATTCCACCGCCCCGGCGGCGCCTCGCAACGGCAGTTCGACCGTTTCGCAATAGGCCAGGGCGGCCACGGCTTCCGGGAACTCAGCTGACCGACCAGAGCAGGTTCGGCTCATAGCGGGCTAGAGGCAACCGGGCGCCGGCCGGCCGGCGAGGCGTCTCCGACGTACCGTGATGCGTTGGCCGCGGACGGCCCCGAAGGCAAGTCGCCAGGTCGGACTCTGGCTTCCCGAGGACCTCGGTTTTGGTCCGGGATACGTGTGACCACGCCTTTCACCCGTTGGCCCGGGCGTTTCCTGCGGATCGTGCCAACGACGGCAATGGTCGCGGCAAGGGTCAGCGCGATCAAAGGGACCGGTCGGACGGACATAATGCGTCGCGGTGCCCGGAATCCCTACAACTAAAGCGCTTTGGGGTGGCCATACTGCAAACTGCAGGGCGGCTGCTTTCGGGACTGGGCGCGATCCGTTCACATAACGGCGGTGACGCCTCCTAGTGAGACGCCAACATGCCTCTGTGCCCAACACTGGCCATTCGATCCAATTCCACGCCGCCTTCGAGGCGCGCGGGACGTCCGGAATTCCAGACTGTGCCGCCCCACGCCAAGCGCCTACCCTACCACATATAGACCTCGATACATTGGAGCTGCCCCAATGCTCAAAAGCATCATTGCCCCTGCCATCATCAGCGTCGGATTCGCCAGCGCACTTGCATTCGCCCTGTTGCTCGTCGGCCTGACCGCACCGCTGTAATCGAAACGGCCGCGCCGCCTGGCGTCAGCCCGGAACGCCCTCGGGAACCACCACGCCCTCGCGCCAGTCCGTGCCGCTGGCCATCACACAGGACGTGCCGTTTGCCGTCGTCATCAGGATCGTCCAGCTGCCGTCGGCGCCCGAGGTCCAAACCTCGTAGATCCGCGTCGCCGTCTCGATCCCGCCGCCCGCGAACACCTCGCCGTGGTTGGCCTCCAGCACCTTCACGATCGCCTCGCGCTTGCCGCAGGACCCGTAGGCTTGGGCCGCGCCCGTAGTCATCGCAGCGGCCATCGCCAAGCCGATCAGTTTTGCGGTCGTCATCGGGAACTCCTCCTCCGGTTTCGCCGGCCCGAAGTCTTCCGCCCCGACGCCCGCCCGCTCGTCCTTCCTATTCAAGCCTACGCACTGGCGCGGCCCGCGGATCACTCCGTTCCCTTCGCCGCGCCGCTGTGGCATCAGACCGCGACGACCAAACGGAAAGCCGCCCCATGCCCCCCGCCCCCCGCGCCTGGCAACGCATGCTCTCTGGCCGCCGGCTCGATCTTTTGGATCCGACGCCGATGGATATCGAGATCGAGGATATCGCCCACGGGCTCGCCTTCGTCGCGCGCTGGAATGGCCAGACCAAGGGCGACTATCCCTATTCGGTTGCCGAGCATTCGCTTTTGGTCGAAGAGATCTACGCCCGCCTGCAGCCCGGTGCGCCGGTCAAATGGCGCCTCGCCGCGCTGTTGCACGATGCACCCGAATACGTCATCGGCGACATGATCTCGCCGGTCAAAGCTACCGTCGGCCCGGCTTATGGCGACCTCGACGCCCGGCTCTCGGCCGCGATCCACCTGCGCTTCGGCCTGCCCGCCGCGCTGCCCGCGACCGTCAAGCGCCAGATCAAGCGCGCCGATCGGATCTCGGCCTGGCTCGAGGCCACCCAACTCGCCGGCTTCACCGAGCCCGAGGCCAACCGCTTCTTCGGCCGCCCCGATGCGGCCGTCACCCAGGGCCTCGCCCTGCACCTGCGCGAACCCATCGCCACCCGCGCCGCCTACACCGCCCGCCACGCTGCGCTTCTGGCGCAGATCTAAGCCGGCCTGCCGAAAACCGTTCGCCTGCCGCAGTGCTGCACGAACAAGCTTAGGACGGCCGCGCGCGAGGACGACGTCCCGCTGGACTCGCCGGCGGCGGTTGACCACCCCGCCGTCCCGGACCCCGATCCGCGACCTCTTGCCGACGATCCGGCCCGCTGCGTTGCAGCACCGATGCGAAACCGACGGTTTGCCGAAGAAATTGCAGGCACCGGCCGTCAGCCGCAGATGAGCCCCGCCGTGCGTCCCTCATACGCCCAGCCGCGGAACGCGCCGGAGGCGAAAACGAGCTGCAGGCCGTCGGGCCAGAACACCACTTGGCCGCAGCCGGGCACTTTCCGGCGGACCGACGGGTCCGCTCCGGTAAGCCGCGACACGGCGGCGATCACGCCGGCCTCGGCGCGCCCGAAATCGATCCGCAAGGGGCTACCGACGGGTTGCAGGCCGGCCGCATCGGGCACCAGGACCGGGCCGACCGGCGCCGGCCCCGGCCCCGTGCATCCCGCTGACATCGAAAGGAAAACCACGGCGAGGCGCGCAAAGCGCGCGCCGCCCGCGCGGCTCACCGAGGCGACCGCTTCGCAAGGATCCGCTGCAGCGTCCGCCGGTGCATGTTGAGCCGCCGCGCGGTCTCGCTGACGTTGCGGTCGCAGAGCTCGTAGACCCGCTGAATATGCTCCCACCGCACCCGGTCGGCCGACATCGGGTTCTCCGGCGGCGGCGGCAGCGTGTCGGACCGCGCCAAAAGCGCATTGGTCACGTCGTTGGCATCCGCCGGCTTCGACAGGTAATCGGTCGCGCCGATCTTCACCGCAGCCACCGCGGTCGCGATCGCCCCATACCCGGTCAGCACCACGACCCGCGATTCCGGCCGCCGCTCGCGCAACACTTCCACGACATCGAGCCCGTTGCCGTCTTCGAGCCGCAGGTCGACAACTGCATAGGCCGGCGGGCGGGCAGTGGCGATCGCTTTGCCGGCGGCGACCGATCCGGCGGTCTCGGGTTCGAAGCCGCGCTTCTCCATCGCTCGCGCCAATCTGCGTAGGAACGGCTCGTCGTCATCCACCAAAAGAAGCGACCGGTCCTCGCCGATCTCGTCCAGTTCGCGCTCGGCCATCGCCGGTCCCTTCCAAGCTTTTGCTTTTGTTCCGGCGACCTTAGTCCGCGCCCGGGTCCGGGTCAAATTGTCTCAGGCGGCGTCGACGAAGCAGGCGGTGCGTTCGGCGATGTCCTCGACCGTGTCGCCGCGCTTGAAAAACTCGACGAATCCTGTCTGCGGCAAGACGAGGTAGGTGAAGGTCGAATGATCGACGAGGTAATAGTCGGGATCGTCGCTGTCCTGCTTGCGGAAATAGGTCTTGTAGGCCTTCGAGGCCGCTGTCACCTGCTCGATGGAACCCGTCAGTCCGATCATCTTTTCGTGCATGTAGCCTGCGAATTCGCCGACCACCTCGGGCGTGTCGCGCTCGGGGTCGATCGAGATAAAGACCGGCTGCACGTCATAGCCGCGCTCGGTCAGCGCGTCGATGGCGTCGGCGTTGCGCGCGTTGTCGAGCGGGCAGACATCGGGGCAGAAGGTATAGCCGAAATAGACCAGCGATGGCTTGGTGAAGACCTGCGCCTCGGTCACCGACTGGCCGGCCCCGTTCACCAGGGTGAACGGTCCGCCGATCGCCCCGGCGCCTCCGGCGATGACCGAGGTCCGGCACGCGGCGAAGGCGTCGTCGGTGGGCCGCGCCAGGGTCACCCACCAGGTCCCGGCCAAAAGCGCCGCGATGGCCGCTCCGGCGGCGATGGCATAGCCTTTCATCTGCTCTGGCTCCTCCTGCAAGCGGGCCGCATTGATCCGCGCCGGGCCGAGCTTTAACAAGGGCCCACGATGACGCAACTCACGATCTAGGCA
Source organism: Rhodobacter sp. (assembly GCA_030066215.1). GTDB lineage: Bacteria > Pseudomonadota > Alphaproteobacteria > Rhodobacterales > Rhodobacteraceae > JASJCA01. Next base: position 7,640 of record JASJCA010000027.1, read on the forward strand.
CTGCAATGGCCGATCCCAACCCCGGCCTGATGACGCAACAGACCCGCAGCAACTGGGTGCGGCTGCGCACCCTGATCGTGCTACGCTGGATCGCCATCGTCGGCCAGCTTGCCGCGATCACCGCGGCGCAGCGGTTCTTCGACCTCAGCCTCGAACTGGGGCTTTGCTACGTTGCCGTCGGCGCGTCGATCATCGCCAACTTGGTGGCGATCTTCGTCTACCCCGAAAACAAGCGGCTGAGCGAGGGCGAGGTGTTTCTGATGCTTCTGTTCGACATCAGCCAGCTCGCGTTTCTGCTCTATCTCACCGGCGGGCTGCACAACCCGTTTGCGCTGTTGATCCTCGCGCCCGTGACGATCTCGGCCACCGCGCTGCAGTTGCGCTCGACCCTGGTCTTGGGCGCGGTCGCCATAGCGTTGATCAGCCTCTTGGCCTTCTTCCACATTCCGCTGCGCACCGAACAGGGTTTCATCATGCGCATGCCGCAGGTCTTCGTCTTTGGGTCCTGGGCCGCGATCACCATCGGTATCGTCTTCGAGGCGGTCTACGCCCGGCGGGTCACGCAGGAAATCCACTCGATGTCCGAGGCGCTCTTGGCTACCCAGATGGCCCTGGCGCGCGAGCAGAAACTGACCGATCTCGGTGGCGTGGTCGCCGCGGCAGCGCATGAGCTCGGCACGCCCTTGGCGACGATCAAACTGGTCAGCTCGGAACTGATGGAAGAACTCGACGACCGCCCCGAATTGCGCGAGGACGCCGAGCTGCTGCGCGACCAGGCGGACCGCTGCCGCGATATCCTGCGGTCGATGGGGCGGGCAGGGAAGGACGACCTGCACCTGCGCCGCGCCCCGCTCGGTGCGGTGATCCGCGAGGCCGCCGAGCCACATTCCGACCGCGGCAAGGACCTGATGATCGACCTGACGCCGGGCGCCGGGGCGGAGGCCGGACAGCCTTCGATCGAGCGGCGGCCCGAGATCATCCACGGGCTGCGCAACCTGGTGCAGAACGCCGTCGATTTCGCCGAAAGCGCAGTCTGGGTCGAGGCGGTCTGGACCGAGGCCACCATCGCGATCCGGATCATCGATGACGGCCGGGGCTTTCCGCCTTATCTGTTGGGCCGGATCGGCGACCCGTTTGTGCGCAATCGGCGGACGCAAGAGGACCGCAAGCAGCGCCCGGAATACGAAGGCATGGGTCTGGGGCTTTTCATCGCGAAAACGCTGCTGGAACGGTCGGGTGCGGAACTGACATTCGACAATGGATCGGACCCGATGACCGGCCGCGGCAAGCCCGGGACGCGATCCGGCGCCATCGTGGAAGTGATCTGGCCGCGCGAACTGATCAGCCCCGAAAGCGCTCATGACCAGGGCGGTCTGGGGGAAAACCTGCCGATCGAGGCCTAATCGGCCCACGCCCGGCCCGTGTCGCGATCGCGCTTAACGGCCCATTAACCGCAATACGGCTAGCTTGACGGCGGGGTCCTTGATGGGTTGCGCCGATGAGCCTTTTCACAGTCGGATCTATCGTGATTTTGGGGCTGGCCGGATTCTGCATCGCCGCTGCGGCCTTGCTGGCCGCGGCTTATCTTGGCCGGGGCAGGGCGCCGCAGGCCGCCGCGCCCGGGCCCGAGGTAGCGTTTCTATTCGACGGCACCGCCTTGGTCGACGCCACGCCGGCGGCGCGGCGGTTGCTCGACTTCATTCCGCGGACCGGCGACGACATGGACGGGCTCGTGACCTTCCTCGCGCCGCGCTTTCCCGACCTGGCCCGGCGTGTCACGGCCTGCGGCGAGGATGACACCACCTGCCTGTTGTCGCCCGAGGCCGACGCCCGTCTGAGGCTGCACAGCCATGACGGCCGGCTGAACATCACGCTCGAAGATCTCGGCGCGTCGCCGGCTGAAGTGCCCGAACGGTTCAGTGAGGCCGCCTTGGTCGAGGCTTTGCGCAACCATCGCCGGATTGCCGACGCGCTGCCGGTGGCGGTCTGGCAGCAGGACGCCCAGGACCGAGTCACCTGGTCCAACGGCGCCTATGCCGCTCTGGCCAAGCGGCTCTATGGCACCTCCCACGACAGGCGACCGGTGTTCGCGGGGTTGGACACCGCGCCCGCGCGGCCCGGCGAGGCGCAGCGCCTGACCCTGCAGCTGCCCGGCGAAGAGGGCGTGGGTTGGTTCGACTGCCATGTCAGTCGGTGCGGCGATACGGTGACCGTTGTCGCCCTGCCGGCGGATCGGATCGTTGCGGCCGAAACCAGTCTGCGCGACTTTGTGCAGACGCTGACCCGGACCTTCGCGCATCTCAGCGTCGGTCTGGCGATCTTTGACCGCGGCCGGGCGCTGACGGTGTTCAATCCCGCGCTCTGCGATCTTTTGGGTCTGACGCCGGAATTCCTGATCGCGCACCCGACCCTGGCGCAGGTGCTCGACCGTCTTCGCGAGCGGCAGATGATGCCCGAGCCCAAGGACTACAAATCCTGGCGCGATCAGATGCACGCGCTTGAGACGGCGGCCGCCGACGGCACCTATTCCGAGATTTGGCCGATGCCGGACGGCCGAGTGATCCGCGTGATCGGTCGTCCGCATCCCGATGGCGCAGTAGCGTTTCTGTTCGAGGATATCAGCGCCGAAATCGCCGCGACGCAGCGTTACCGCGAAGAGGTCGAGATCGGCCGCGCCGTCATCGACGGCATCGACGAGGCGATCGTGGTGTTTTCGGCCTCCGGCCGTTTGAGCCAGGCCAACCGGGCATATCGCGCGCTCTGGGGCCTGCCGGCGGCCCGTCTGAAGCCCGCAGGACGGTTTCTCGACGAAACCCGGCGCTGGCAAGACCGGTGCGCGCCGACACCTGTCTGGGGCGATGCACGCGATTTCGCCGCCTCGATCGGCGAGCGGTCGAACTGGACGGCCGAAGTCCGGCTGACCGATGGGCGGCGGCTCGCCTGCCGGTTCGAGACCTTGCCGGACGGCGCCACGCTGGCCGGTTTCACTCCCTTGGCCGGAGATCCGGCAGCGGACACGCCGCGCCCGCTGCAGTCGATTGGCGCCTGATCCGCACCGGGCCGGACCCGCGGCGGGTTTATTTCGCCGCCGCCAACCTATATCACCACCATCGCCCCGACCCGGAGTATCGTCATGTCGGCCACCGCGCCTATCACCCAGGACGTGCGCACGATCCCGCGCACGCTGCCCGACAGCGGCCGGCAGAACCTCGTCGGCCTGACCCGTGCGCAGCTCGGCGAGGCGCTGGTCGCGGCCGGCACGCCGGAGAAGCAGGCGCGGATGCGGGTCGCTCAGCTCTGGCAGTGGATCTACCAGAAGGGCGTGCGCGATTTCGCGGCGATGACGAACCTCGCCAAGCCCTACCGCGCGCTTTTAGCCGAGCGCTTCGAGATCGCCGTGCCTCAGGTGGTCGACCGCCAGGTCTCGGCCGACGGCACGCGCAAGTACCTGGTGCGCATCGCCGGCGGCCACGAGGTCGAGACCGTTTATATCCCCGAGGTCGACCGCGGCACGCTCTGCATCTCGTCCCAAGTCGGCTGCACGCTGACCTGCCCGTTCTGCCACACCGGCACGCAGAAACTGGTGCGCAACCTCACCGCCGGCGAGATCGTCGGCCAGATCATGCTGGCGCGGGACGATCTGGGCGAGTGGCCGGAACCGGGCGAAGCCATGGGCGAACGCCCGCGGCTGATCTCGAACCTCGTGCTGATGGGCATGGGCGAGCCGCTCTACAATTTCGAGGCGGTCCGGGACGCGATGCGCATCGCCATGGACGGCGAGGGGATCTCGTTGTCGCGCCGCCGCATCACCCTGTCGACCAGCGGCGTCGTGCCCGAGATCGCGCGCACTGCGGAAGAGATCGGCTGTATGCTGGCGGTGTCGTTCCACGCCACCACCGACGCGGTGCGCGACCGCCTGGTGCCGATCAACCGGCGCTGGAACATCGCCACGCTGCTCGATGCGCTGCGCGATTATCCCCGCCTGTCGAATTCCGAGCGCATCACCTTCGAATACGTGATGCTGAAGGGGGTCAACGACAGCGACGACGACGCCCGCCGGCTGGTCCGTTTGATCGCCGGCATCCCCGCCAAGATCAACCTGATCCCGTTCAACGAATGGCCGGGCGCGCCCTATGAGCGGTCCGACTGGGATCGGATCGAGGCCTTCGCCGACATCGTCTACAAGGCCGGCTACGCCTCGCCGGTGCGCACCCCGCGCGGCGAGGACATCATGGCCGCCTGCGGGCAGCTCAAATCGGCGACGGAGCGCGGCCGGAAATCCAAGGCCGAGATCGCCGCGGAGACCGGGGTCTAGAGCTGTGCCGGCTTACTTCGGCGCTTCGACTTCGCGGTGCACTTCCCATTTCTTCTGCGGGTCGGGGACGCGCGGCGCGCTATACCCGGCCAGTGTGAAGGGACCGGCGAGAGTGAGCGCGTTGGCGGCCACGAAGGCGTCGATGGCGCGTTCGGCGGCGTCGATCGACGCCTGTGCTTTCGGGCCGGTGAACCCGGCCACCACCACGTGGCGTTCCGGCACCTGCACCAGGGCCACGCGATCGTCGGCCGGCGCGGGCAGCGTGTCCATCGTCCATTGCGACGGCATCATGAAGCGTACCGTGTAGGCCCCTTCGTCTACCGGCGCGGTCGTCACCGGTGCGGTCATGGCGATCTTCTCACCATCGCCACCGCTGAGGCTTCCGCGCTCGGTCACCGGGGCTGTGGTCACGGGGGCGGTCATTGCGATCTTTTCGCCGGGGCGGTTATTGCCGAAGATGTAGTTGGCGAGCGGCATGAACCCCATCGACCCGGCGGCATCGGTGTCAGTGGCGGCCACCCGGACTTCGGCCACGATCATGGGCGCATAGCGGCGCAGTTCGGCCGACTCACCGGTCACAGCGACCTCGAACGCGGGCGTTTCGATATCGTCCGCCGCCCGAGACGGGCCCAGCGTGACGGCAAGCGCGGTTGCGGCTGTCCCGAGAAGAGTGATGAATTTCACGGAATGTCCTTTCGCAAGTGATACAGAGCCAACGCGCGAAACCGCGATACGGATCACTTTGAGCCGGGGCGCTGGGCAGACTGCGGACGTCACGAGGGCGCGGAGCCCTCCCAGCCGTCGATCGCCGCCAGGGCTTCTTCGGCGGTTTCGACGAACCGGAACAACTCCAGGTCCTCGGGCGAGATCGTGCCGGCCTCAGCCAGGGCCTCCCAATCGATGATCCGCCGCCAGAACGCCTCGCCAAACAGCACGAACGGTACTGCCGCCATGCGCTTAGTCTGGATCAGGGTCAGCGCCTCGAACAGCTCGTCGAGCGTGCCGAACCCGCCGGGAAAGATGCAGACCGCCCGCGCGCGCAGCAGAAAATGCATCTTGCGGATGCCGAAATAGTGGAAGTTGAAGCAGAGGTCGGGCGTGACATAGGCGTTCGGCGCCTGCTCGTGCGGCAGCACGATGTTGAGGCCGATCGACACGCCGCCGGCCTCGGCCGCGCCGCGGTTGCCGGCCTCCATCACGCCAGGGCCACCGCCAGTGACGATGACGTCGGTCTGCCCGCCAGCGGCCAGGCTGCGCTCGGTCACCAGCCGGGCGAAGCGGCGCGCTTCTTCGTAATAGCGGCTGAGGTCGGCCAGAGTCTCGGTCCGCGCGTCGTCCTTCCGCGCGGCCTCGGGGATCCGCGCGCCGCCGAACAGCACGACGGTCGAGGAGATGCCGTATTCCGACAGCAGAAGCTCAGGCTTCAGAAGCTCCAGCTGCAGCCGGACCGGGCGCAGCTCGTCGCGGCACATAAACTCGGCATCGGCATAGGCCAAGCGGTAGGCCGTCGACCGGGTCTGCGCCGTGTCCGGCGTCTCCAGTGCGGTTTCGATATCGTCGTGTGCGTCCGGAAACCGCCGCGCCTGTCCATCCGCCATCCTGACCTCCCCGATCGCGTTGCGCCCTTCTGCGACAGGCTCTATAGCCACGGCGCACCCGAGACCAGTCACGTTGTGGAGCCGCCGATGTCCAACGCCCAGCTTGAAGCCGCGATCGAAACCGCCTGGGAGGCGCGCGACCAGATCACCCCCGCCACCACCGGCGAGACCCGCGAGGCGATCGAGGCCACGCTGTCGGCGCTCGACGGTGGCACGCTGCGTGTGGCCGAACGGCAGGCGGACGGCACCTGGCACGTGAATCAGTGGGCGAAGAAGGCGGTGCTGTTGGGGTTCCGGCTGAAGGATATGGAGCTGCAAGGCGGCAGCGCCCAGGGCGGGGCCTGGTGGGACAAGGTCGATTCGAAGTGGCACGACTGGGGCGACAACCAGTGGCGCGCGGCAGGATTCCGGGCAGTGCCGAATTGCGTGGTGCGCAAATCCGCCTACATCGCACCGGGCGTGGTGCTAATGCCGAGCTTCGTCAATCTCGGCGCCTACGTCGACGAGGGCACCATGGTCGACACCTGGGCCACGGTCGGGTCCTGCGCCCAGATCGGCAAGAACGTGCACCTCTCGGGGGGCGTCGGCATCGGCGGCGTGCTGGAGCCGATGCAGGCCGGCCCGACGATCATCGAGGACAACTGTTTCATCGGGGCGCGGTCCGAAGTGGTCGAGGGCTGCATCGTGCGCGAGGGCTCGGTCCTGGGCATGGGCGTCTTCATCGGCAAGTCGACCAAAATCGTCGACCGTGCCACCGGCGAAGTCATGTACGGCGAGGTGCCGCCCTATTCGGTGGTCGTGGCGGGCTCGATGCCGTCGACCGGCGGCGTGCACCTCTATTGCGCGGTGATCGTGAAGCGGGTCGACGAGCGGACCCGGTCGAAGACTGCGATCAACGAGCTTCTGCGGGACTGACGCGCCTTCGGCGCGATGGGGGCTGGGCGGCATGGCGCATCAGGTCTACACGCTCATCGTCGAGGTCGGGCGTAAGGCGGGCGACGGCTTGCCCGAGGGCGCGACCGGCGCGGCGCTGATGTGCTATGCCAGCGGCGTCGACGAGGCCGAAGCGGTGCGCGAGACGGTGGCGATCCTGAAGCAGGCCGAGATGGCGCCGCTCGACGTCTCAGGCTACGGCACGCTGGAGGAGCGCCTGGCCGAAGGGCACGACATCGGCGAGGAAGAGCGTGCGCTGATGGACCGCGCGCTGGCCGAGAACGCGGTGATCGTCGCACAAATCACGCCGTTTTTCGACGATGGAGATGCGGGGCGGTAGCGGCCGGGCCTGGGGGCCAGATGTTTCGCGCGCGAAACATTCCGCGGGGCAGAAAGTTTAGCCGCGTTGCGGCAAGCCGTTGAGGACGTTGCGTCAGGCGTTAACCTTCGCGCCGCCGGGCGGGATCGGCGGCGGAAGGGCCTTGCGGACCGCATTTCCGCGGGGAACGGGCCTGGATCGAGACAGGTGGATTGGATTGGGCTGTAGCGGACGCCGAAAACCCGCACTGGGCGCGGAACCAAGGCCGCAGGCCGCCGCGCCATCGCCGCCCCGCCCGGGTGGGGTGGCGATTGATTGAGGCAGGCGCACCGCTCGATGCCCTACGGACGCGACAGCCATAAAGTGCTGCCGTTCAGACGTCGGATCGCCACCCCGCGGGACGGCGATGGCGCGGCTCTTCACTCAGGCGCCCGCGGGTGCTCCAGACCAAAAGAGTCCACGCCCCCCGCCCACCCTACGCGCTCAGCGCCGAGACCAGGACCATCGCCTCGTACGATTTCAAGAGCGGGCTGGCGACGGTGCCGTGGAGCGGCAATTCGCCGGGCGCGCAGTCGACCAGCGCCGCCGAGGCCAGCCGCGCGGGGTCCTTGCCGCGGTCGCCCAAATAGAGGCTTTCGACCCAGGCGCCGGAGACCATCAGGCAGTCGTGATGATCGAGTACCACCTGGACGTAGGCGACCGTGGCTTGCCGGTCCCGCACCGGCGCGGCGGCGGTCCGTGCCAGATGCCGCGCCTCGACCAGGACGCCGTCGGCGCCGAACAGATACTCGGCATCGGCGCCGCGGATCATCAGCCGGTGGTCCTGCGCCACCGTCAGATCCCGGTTGAGCCCGAAGAACGGCGCGTAGAGCGTGACCGGACGGAACCGGCCGGCTGCGGGCAGCTCGCGGTGGATCACCCGGCGGACTGGCGCATAACCGCGGCCCTCGGTCACCACCAAGTCGCCGGGCTGCAGAGTTTCGATCCGGCGGGGGCCGGATGCGGTCTCGACCAGTGCGCCCTCGACGATGCCGGCCGGAAGCCCGACCGGCTCGATTTGATCCGACACGCCCACGAGCACCACCGTGGGGTCGGCCCAGGTCTCGCCATCGGACGAAACCAAAGCCGCCGCGTCGTCGATCGGCAACGGGTGCGGGTCGTCGAAATCCACTTGATCAAGCGCGCCGGTCTCGAGGTTCTCCACGGTCAGCAGCCCCACGCGCATCGGCGCATCCCAGCTGTAGGTGATGCGCAACGCGTCTTCGAGGCCGGGACGGGCGATGCGGAGATTGGCATAGGACACCGCCGGGCCTTGGCGATGCTCCACCAACACCGCGCCGTCGGCATGGAGCGTCACCTGCATGAGCCGCTGCCAGTCGTTGCTGCGCCGCATCCGCAGCACGCATTGCGGCGCCATGTCGGCGGCGTGGAACTGGGCTTCGATCACCAGGCTGCCGCTGGTCAAAAGCGCCGGGACGTCCGGGCCGGTGCCGGGTTTCCGCAGCGGTCTGCGCCCGTCGCCGAGCGCGATCCAGCTCATGCAGCGCGGCCCAGCTGCGCGGCCGGCGCGGCGACGGCGCCGATGCCGGTGGCGACCAGGACCTGGGCCTCGTGCGCCTTCAGCGTGCGCCGCGCCGCGGGGCTGTAGCCGTCGCCGGTATCGGGGTCGAGTTCGGGGAAGATGGCGCAGATCTCGTCGACGATTTCTTGCTCGAACACCTCCGTGGTCTGGGCGCCGGGCAGGAAGCTTTCGCTCGGCAGACCCTCGGAGAACACCACCTGGTGCTCGTCGAACAAGAGATGCACGTAGTCGACGCTGCCGCCGCGCTGGCGGGTCACGGTGCGGTCGTTCAAGAGGTGCTTGGCCGCCACCAGCACCTCGGGCTCGCCGAACAGAAGCTCCGACAGGCTGTCGCGGATCAGGATCCGGTGCTGCGGCGACACGGTCAGGGTGCGGTGCACGCCAAATGTATGCGCAGCGATCCGGATCGGAGCCAGGTCGCCCTCGGCCGCGACCCGCCGCCGGCCGATCCAGCGCAGGGGCTGCGGGCCGTTGTCCTTGGTCTCGACCATGTCCCCCGGCGCAAGGCTGTCCACCGGGACCTCGCCTTTCGTAGTGCGGATCCGGGTGCCGGCTACAAAGCAGGGGATCGTGCTGACGGTGACGAATCCTGTGTCGGTGAGCCCGGCGCCGTCGTCGACGGTGTAGGTGAAGGCCGCGACCTCTTCGTCGGCATCGGTGGTGATGGTGAAACTGCCATTGGCGTTCAGCGTCACCTGCTGGCCGTTCGGCAGGGTGATCGTCGACCCGGCACTGACCGTCTGGCCGTTGATATGGGTGATCGTCAGGGTGCCGCCGCCGGAATAGCTGTCGTTGGCCAAAGGCGTGATCGTCTTCGACTGGCCGGCGTCGATGCGCACGCTGTCGTCGTTGGCCACCAGCGCGGTCTGCAAGCTGTCGCCGGCGATCAACAGGTTCGAATCGTAGGACGAATCGGCCACGTCGGCGATGCCGATCCGGATCGAGTTCAGCACATTGGGGATCACCGTCATGGTCAGCGTCAGCGTGACGGTGAAGCCGTCCATCTCGGTGTTGTACTGGTCGGCGGTGTTGTCGTTGTAGAGGTTGATGTTGTTGACCTCGTTGAGGTTGCCGACGCTGGTCGAGCCGTCGCCGACCGTCAGGGTCGCGGGCACGCCGTTGACCCAGACGCCGACCGCGTCGTTGTAGATCGAGCCGGTATATTCGGGGTATTCGTCCGACGAGAACACGAACTGCATGGTCAGCGTGTCGCCGGTCGGCACGAAGTCGACGTCGAGCCAGGCGGCGTCGTAGGTGTTGGCCCCGGCCAGGGCGTTGAAGTCGGGGTCGTTGTTCGGCCCGCTGGTGTTGGTGGTGCGGCTCGAGGACTGGTTCGCCTCGCCGCTGGTATTGGTGAACCGGATCGCGCGGCCGGTCGACAGGATCACCCCGCTGTCGCCCGGTGTCACGAAGGGCGAGATGGTGTCGCCTTCGGTGTAGATGCCGGACGAGCGGCTGTCGCCGGTATAGCTGGCGCCGACCACGGACACCCCGTCGCCGAAGATTTCCTGCGCCATTTCAAGCGCCGTTGCGCCCGTATCGACCGGTAGCCGGGTGGCGTCGACCATACCGCTCTCCTGCCTCGGCGAGGCGAGGGCGCCTGCGCGCACGACGGGAAAGCCGTACAATCCCGGGTTGTCGAGCGGTCACTGCGTGGGCCGTCTGTGCAGCCCTTACCCTGCCTCAGGTTCTCCGTTAACTCATAGCGGTAACCCCATGGCGGTGTTGAAAAAAGACAACTTATCCACCGATCGCCCCATAGATGTTTCGATTTCGCCACAGGTCGGCCTAGATATCGTCTGATTGCAGCGCACCGGCACAGGTTGTAGTGAGGCGAGAGCGCAGGGAGGCGTGAAGCCCATGTCCATCGATCCGGTCGATCTGACCGCCCGGCTGATCCGCTGCCCCTCGGTCACGCCGGCCGAGGCCGGGGCGCTGGAGCTCTTGGAGGCCGAGCTGACGGCAGCCGGCTTCGCCTGCACCCGCGTCGACCGCGGCGGCATCGCCAATCTCTATGCCCGCTGGGGCGCGAAGGGCGCCGACCGGAGCTTTGGCTTCAACGGCCATACCGACGTGGTGCCGCCGGGCGAGCGGGCGGCCTGGACCGGCGATCCGTTCGGGGCCGAGCTGCGCGACGGCATGCTCTGGGGGCGCGGTGCCACCGACATGAAATCCGGCGTCGCCGCCTTCGCCGCCGCGGCCATCGACTTCGTCCGCGACACCCCGCCCGAGGGTGCCGTGATCCTGGCGATCACCGGCGACGAAGAGGGCGACGCGACCGACGGCACCACGGCGTTGCTGGATTGGATGGCCGAGGCGGGCGAGCGGATGTCGGTCTGCTTGGTGGGCGAGCCGACCTGCCCCGAGCACCTGGGCGACATGATCAAGATCGGCCGCCGCGGCTCGATGACGGCGTTCTTCACCGCGACCGGGGTGCAGGGCCATTCGGCCTATCCGCACCGCGCGAAGAACCCGGTCCCGGCGATGGCGCGGCTGGTCGACCGGCTGTCGCATCACGTGCTCGACGAGGGCACCGCGTGGTTCGACCCTTCGACGCTGGCCGTCACCACCGTCGACACCGGCAATCCGGCCAGCAACGTGATCCCCGCCGCCTGCCGCGCCACGGTCAACATCCGCTTCAACGACGCCCACGATTCGGACGCGCTGAGCCAGTGGCTGCGCGGCGCGGCGAATGCGGTGACCGAAGAGACCGGCGTACGGTTCGAGATGCATGTGAAGGTCTCGGGCGAGAGCTTTCTGACCCCGCCGGGCGCGCTGTCCGATCTGGTGGCCAGCGTGGTCGAGGCCGAAACCGGCCGGCGGCCGGTCTTGTCGACCACCGGCGGCACCTCGGACGCGCGCTTCGTCAAGGACCATTGCCCGGTGGTCGAATTCGGCCTCGTCGGCAAGACTATGCACCAGGTCGACGAGCACGTGCCGGTGGCCGACATCCACGCCCTGAAACGCGTCTACCGCCGCCTGCTGGAGGCGTATTTTGCCTGACCCTCGGCCGCGTTTCGCCCGCGCAGGCGGCTCGTCGGCCGGATGAGCGCCAGGCACCTGGTGGTAATGCTGAAAGAGCCGCGCGCGGGCCGGGTCAAGACCCGGCTGGGGCGCGACATCGGCATGGTCGCGGCGGCCTGGTGGGTCCGCCATCAGACCGCGCGGCTGCTCCGCCGGCTCGACGACCCGCGCTGGCGCCTGGTTCTGGCCGTCGCGCCGGACCGCGCCGGGATGGCCAGCCGCGCCTGGCCCACGCATCTGCCGCGCCTGCCCCAGGGCCCTGGCGATCTGGGCCGGCGCATGGGCCGGGCGTTTCGGGCGCTGCCGCCGGGCCCGACGGTCATCGTCGGCGGCGACATCCCCGGTCTGCGCCCGCACCACATCGCCCGGGCCTTCGCTGCGCTAGGATCCCACGACGCGGTCTTCGGCCCGGCCGCTGACGGCGGGTTCTGGCTGGTCGGGTTGAAACGCACCGCCGCGCCGCCCGCCACGCTGTTTAGCGGCGTGCGCTGGTCCACGCGCCACGCCCTGGCCGACGCGGTCGCAACGCTGCCCGGTCGCCGCATCGCCCTGATCGACACTTTGCGCGACGTCGACACCGCCGCCGATCTGGCCGCGGTTTCGACATGACGGCGCGCACGCCCCGTGCTACCCGACGGCCATGAGCAGCCTGCCGACGAAAGAGCAAATCCTGGCCTGGGTGTCGGAGCATCCGACCCAGGCGTCGAAGCGCGACATCGCCCGTGCCTTTGGGGTCAAGGGCGCCGCCCGGACCGACCTCAAACGGCTGTTGCGCGAGCTGCAGGACGAGGGGCATCTGGAAAAGCGCCGCCGCAGCTACCGCGACCCCGACAAGCTGCCCCCGGTGGCGGTGCTGCAGGTGCAGGCGCCGGATGCCGACGGCGACCTCCATGCACGGCCCTTGGAGTGGCAGGGCGAAGGGCCCGAGCCGCGTGTGCTGGTGGTGCTGCGCGCCAGCGACCCCGCGCTTGGCGAGGGCGACCGGATTCTCGCCCGCCTGACCGAGGTCGGCGCCGACAACCATGCCTACGAGGCCCGGCTGATCCGCAAGATTGGCAGCAACCCGCGCCGCGTGCTCGGCATCTTCCGCGCCGGCGCCGAGGGCGGCCGCATCGTGCCGGTCGACAAGGGCAGCGACCGCGAATGGTGCGTCGCCGCGGGCGCCACCCAAGGCGCGCGCGACGGCGAGCTGGTCGAGGCAGAGGCCGCCGGCCCCCGCGTACGCTTGGGCCTGCCCTCGGCCCGGGTCCTGAACCGACTTGGCGACCCCTCTGCACCCAAGGCCGTGTCGCTGATCGCGATCCACCAGCACGGGATCCCGGACCAGTTCCCTGACGCGGTGATCGCCGAGGCCGACGCCGCCAGGCCGGTCGAACTCGGCGACCGCGAGGACCTGCGCGATCTGCCGCTGATCACCATCGACCCGTCGGATGCCCGCGACCACGACGACGCTGTCTTCGCCCGCCTCGACGACGACCCGAAGAACCCCGGCGGACACGTTGTCTGGGTCGCCATCGCCGATGTCGCGGCCTATGTCACGCCGGGCTCGGCGCTCGACCGCGAGGCGCGCAAGCGCGGCAACTCCACCTACTTTCCCGACCGTGTGGTGCCGATGCTGCCCGACCGCCTGTCGGGCGATCTGTGTTCGCTGCACGAAGGCGTCCCGCGCGCCTGCCTGGCCGTCGAGATGGTGTTGGACGCCCAGGGCGAGAAGCGGCGGCACCGGTTCACCCGCGGCCTGATGCGGTCGCAGGCGACGCTGAATTACGCCGAGGTCCAGGCCGCCCGCGACGGCGCGCCGAACGCCAAGTGCGCGCCGCTGATGGACGCGGTGATCGATCCGCTCTTTGAGGCCTATGCCACCACCAAGTTGGCCCGCGACCGACGGCAGCCGCTGGAGCTCGACCTGCCCGAGCGTAAGATCGTGTTGACCGAGGACAGCCAGGTCGCCTCGGTTGCTATGAAGGATCGGCTGGATGCGCACCGGCTGATCGAGGAGTTCATGATCCTCGCCAATGTCGCCGCCGCCGAAGAGCTTTTCGCCCGGCGCCGGCCGCTCTTGTACCGGGTGCACGAAGAGCCCGACCCAGAGCGGCTGGAGGCGCTGCGCGAGGTGGCGCAGGCCAGCGGCTTCAACCTCGCCAAGGGGCAGGTGCTGCAGACTCGGCATCTCAACGCGCTGTTGGCCCAAGCCGAGGGCACAGAGTTCGACGAACTGGTCAACATGTCGACGCTGCGCTCCATGCAGCAGGCCTATTACCACCCTGAAAACTTTGGCCATTTCGGCCTGGCGTTGCGGTCTTACGCACATTTCACCTCGCCGATCCGACGCTATTCCGACCTGATCGTGCACCGCGCGCTGATCTCGGGCCACGATTGGGGCGGCGACGGGCTGAGCCCCGACGACATCGACCGGCTGGAAGCGACCGCCGAGCATATCAGCGAGACCGAGCGCCGCTCGATGGCCGCCGAGCGCGACACCAACGACCGCTATCTGGCCGCCTATCTGGCTGACCGGGTGGGCAACGAATTCGCCGGCCGGATCTCAGGTATCCAGCGCTTCGGCGCCTTCGTGCGGCTCGACGAGACCGGCGCCGACGGGCTGATCCCGATCCGGTCGCTGGGACGCGAGTACTTCCACTATGACCGCAACGCGCAGACGCTGATGGGTGCCGAGACCGGGCTGGAGCTGAGCGCAGGCCAGGAGGTTACGGTGCGGCTGGCCGAGGCGGTGCCGGTCACCGGCGGGCTGATGCTGGAGCTACTGTCGGTCGCCGGCCAAGCGCTGCCCGGCGGCCCGGTGCGCAGCGCCAAGGGCGGGCCGCGGCGCAAGGCGGCGAAGGCGAAGAAGAAGGCCGCCAAGACGGCGCGCAAGGTCAGCCGCAGCCGGCGTTAGGGCGCGAGGGTTGGTCGGTGCGGCGCTGGCGGAGAAAACCCGCCACGGCACGGACTCAAGGGGCGCAGCCCCGCCGTGCCCATCGCCGCCCCGCCCGGGTGGGGTGGCGATTTGTCGACACCAGCGCATCGCCTAAGGTCCTACGGACTCGACAGCCATAAAGCACCGCCGTTCAGGAGTCGGCTCGCCACCCCGCGGGCCGGCGATGGACACGGCTCGTCGCTGGGCGGCGAGTGTTGGCTTGCGGCCAAACCCGTCGAACGCGGGATCGTCGGGCGGCGTCAGGCGCCTGCATCGGGCGGTTTGCGGAAGAACTGGGCGTTGCGCGGGTGGGTCCGGGTGGACTGGGCCTTGACCAGGGCGCCGCGCAGGCGGGCGTTGTCGGTGAGGTCGGCGGGCTGCGGCGGGGCGGCGGCGGACCAGCCGGGCGTGAGGCGCTCACGCAGCAGCGCCAGGGGATGGGCGCGCAGGGTCAGGCGCATCGAGACGTAATCTTCGACGACCTCCTCGCCGAGGCTCATCTCTGGCAGGGTCACGGGCGGCTCGTCGATCCCCTCGCCATCCAGGTCGCCGGCGAAAAGCGGTAACTCGCCGCCGGTGACCAGCGCTTTGGCGGCCCAAAGCGCCTCGCGCCGGGAAAGCCCCAGCGAGGCGAAGGCGTCGGCCTCGGCCAACACCCGCAGCAGTCGCGCCGAGGTGCCGGCGCGGCGCCAGACATCCTCGACCGTCAGGTACCCGTTGCCGCGGGCGGCGGCGATCCAGTGCGCCTCGTCTTCGGCCATCGCCTTGATCTGGCGAAAGCCCAGGCGCAGAGCCAGACCGCCGCGGCCATCGGGTTCCATGACGTTTTCCCAGTAGCTTTCGTTGATGTCGACCGGCAGGACCGTGACGCCATGCTCGCGGGCGTCGCGCACGATCTGGGCCGGGGCGTAGAAGCCCATCGGCTGGGAATTGAGTAAAGCGCAGGCGAAAATCGCCGGATGGTGGCGTTTCAGCCAGGCCGAGGCGTAGACCAGAAGGGCGAAGGACGCGGCATGGCTTTCGGGGAAGCCGTAAGACCCGAAGCCCTCGATCTGGCTGAAACAGCGTTGGGCGAAATCGTCGTCATAGCCGTTTTTCGCCATGCCGTTCAGGAACCGGTCGCGGAAATCGCTCACGTTGCCGTGTTTCTTGAAAGTGGCGAGGGACCGGCGCAGGCGGTCGGCTTCTTCGGGGGTGAAGCCGGCACCGGTGATCGCGATCTGCATCGCCTGTTCCTGGAACAGCGGCACGCCGAGGGTCTTGCCGAGGACCTGGCCAAGCGCGTCGGAGGGGAATTCCACCTTCTCCTCGCCGTTGCGTCGTCGCAGGTAGGGATGCACCATGTCGCCCTGGATCGGGCCGGGGCGAATGATGGCGACTTCGATGACGAGGTCGTAGAAGGTGCGCGGCCGCATCCGCGGCAGAAAGTTCATCTGGGCGCGGCTCTCGACCTGGAAGACGCCTAATGAATCGGCCTTGCAGAGCATATCGTAGACCGCCGGGTCCTCGGGCGGCAGCGTCGCCAGCGTATAGTCGATCTGATGGTGCTGTTTGAGCAGGTCGAAGGCCTTGCGGATACAGGTCAGCATGCCAAGCGCCAGCACGTCGACCTTGAGGATGCCGAGCGCGTCGATGTCGTCCTTGTCCCAGGGGATGACGGTGCGGTCCTCCATCGTGGCGTTCTCGATCGGCACCAGTTCGTCGAGCCGCCCTTCGGTCATAATGAAGCCGCCGACATGCTGGCTGAGGTGGCGGGGGAAGCCGATGATTTCGTAGATCAGCGCCATGGTCTGCTGCAGCCGGCGGTCGGTCGGGTCGAGGCCGATCTCTCGCATGCGCTTGTCCTCAAGCCCGGCGGTCGAGAAGAACCCCCAGAGCTGGGACGAGAGCGCCGCGATGGTGTCATCGGTCAACCCCATCGCCTTGCCGACCTCGCGGATCGCGCGCTTGCCGCGGTAGTGGATCACGGTCGCGCAGAGTCCGGCGCGGTGGCGGCCGTAGCGGTCGTAGATGTGCTGGATCACCTCCTCGCGGCGCTCGTGCTCGAAGTCGACGTCGATGTCAGGGGGCTCGTCGCGGGCCTCCGAGACGAAGCGTTCGAAGACCATGGTGCCAATTTCGGGGGAGACGGAGGTGATGCCAAGGCAAAAGCAGACGACGGAATTGGCCGCCGAGCCACGGCCCTGGCAGAGGATGTTGCGGGACCGGGCGAAGGCGACGACGTCGCGCACGGTCAGGAAATAGGGTTCGTAATTGAGCTTGGCGATCAGTTGCAGCTCATGTGCGAGCATGGTTTTGACACTGTCCGGGGCGCCGGAGGGGTAGCGCCAGCGCAGACCCTCATGGGCGAGGCGCCTCAGGCGGTCCTTCGGCGGCTCGCCCTCGGCGACCTCATGGGGGTATTCGTAGCGCAGTTGCGCGAGGTCGAATTGGCAGCGGCCGGCGATCTCTGCGGTGCGGGTGACGGCGTCCTCAAAGCCCTGGAAGATCTTCAGCATCTCGGGCCCGGAACGCAGGCGCTGTTCGGCATTGGCGAGCGCGGCGCGGCCGAGCGCATCGACGCGGACGCCGGTGCGGATCGCGGTCAGCACGTCGGTGAGCTTACGCCGGGCGGACCGGTGCATGATCGGGGCGGCGGAGGCCACGGTG
The DNA here is from genome assembly GCA_030066215.1 of Rhodobacter sp. Taxonomy (GTDB): domain Bacteria; phylum Pseudomonadota; class Alphaproteobacteria; order Rhodobacterales; family Rhodobacteraceae; genus JASJCA01. Next base: position 24,977 of record JASJCA010000027.1, read on the forward strand.
GGGATGCCGAGCCGCTCGGCCAGGCCGGCGAGGCGGGCGAAACGTGCGCCGTCCTGGCCGTCGTAGAGCGGCGTCATTAAAAGCGAGACCTGTCCGGGGAAGCGGCGCGTCAGCCGTTCCGCTTGTGTCTGCCACGCGTCCGCGCCGGGTTTCGCCGGCGGCGCCTCTTGCGGGTGCAGCAGGATCTCCTGTCCGGCGCCCCAGTCCAAGAGATCGGCCAGGCGAAGCCGGCAGTCGCCCTTTTCGGCCCGCAGCCGGCCCACTGAGATCAGGCGGCAGAGCCGGCCCCAGGCGGCGCGGTCGCGGGGCATCGCCGTGGCGGTGAAGCCGTCGTCGAGCACGATCCGGGCGGCGGGGATCAGGCGCGGCACGGTGTAGATCGGGGCCGAGGGTGGGTCTGGCAGGTGCGGGGGCTTGGGCGGGCCGATCGGGTCCTTGTCGGCCTCTTGGCGCAGGCGCACGGCGCGAGCGATCTCGGTCATCTCGGTATGGGCGCGCACGATGCCGGCCACCGAATTGTGGTCGGCGATGGCGATCGCCTCGATTCCCAAAGCCGCCGCGTGGCGGATGTACTCCTCGGGATGCGCGCCCCCGGTGAGGAAGGTGAAGTTCGAGGTTATGCTGAATTCAGCAAAGGCCATGGCGGTAGTATATTCACGTTTTGTTCTAATTGGGAGTCTGGGCGTTCCCGTGGCGCGTCAAGGCCGGCGGCGCGCCTGGTTTAAGCGTCATGAATTGAGTATTTTCGACGAGAAGAAGACCTCGGCAGTAACCAGGCGTTAACCGCGACTCGGCTCAAATGGCGGTGCGGTACAGGCTGCAGAGCCGATGACCGTACGAGGAGAAGCCCTGCCGCCGGCCTCCGGGCGTTGATCGAACGCCTTGCCGGCGCGCAGGGTGGACCTGTCCAGGCTTCTTCTCGTCAAAAATACTCAACTCCCGCGCTTTCCATCCGCGCCACGCCCGATCAAGCGCGCCTACACCGCCATCGCCGGCGGGGCCGAGCGCAGCGAGGCCCCGCCCCCGGGCGACGCGCGAAGCGCGGCGCAACCCCTCGTGCAGAGCGACAATGCCGGTTAGTTTCCCTCGTCCGCACAGCGCCCGCGCAGGCAATCGCGCATCCGGTGCCGTTCGGCCGGCGAGGGGTATTCGATCAGCGGGTCGACGCAGGGGCCGAGGTTCAGCTCCCAACCCGCCGCCGTTTCGGTCAGAAGCGCCATCACCGGCTTGCCGTAGGGCAGGTCGGCGCAGGCCGCGTCGATGCAGGGCACGTCGACCTCGACCTCTGCCTGCATTCGGTGGGTGAAGCCGCGTTTGGTCAGCGCGCGGCCCTCGAACCGGGCGGAGAACCGCGCCTCGCGCATGTCCATGGCCACCACGCCGCCGAGCTCTACCGGACCCAAAGGCCGCGAGAACCGGCCATAGACCGGCAGCATACGGTCCTTGCTTTCGGTCGCGACGTACCAGAGCCATTCCGGCGTCTCGACCACGCATTCCAGCGCCTGCGCATGGACCGGCAGCGCCAGGGCGGCGGCGAGCGCCAGCGTCCTCATGCCAGCCGCTCCGCGAAATGGTCCATGACCTCGCGGTAGACTGCGCGCTTGAACGGGATGATGCGCTCGACCAGCTCGGACGGGTCGATCCAGGTCCAGCGCGAGAACTCCGGGTGCTCGGTTTCGATGACGATCTGGTCGTCGCGGCCCAGAAACCGCATCAGGAACCAGCGCTGCTTTTGACCGCGAAATCGGCCCTTCCAAACCTTGGGAACCAGATCGTGCGGCAGGTCATAGAAGACCCATTCCGGCGTCTCAGCCTCGACGGCGACGAGGTCGCGGGTGACGCCGGTCTCTTCCCAAAGCTCGCGCAAGGCGGCCTCTTGCGGGTCCTCGCCAGCGTCGATCCCGCCTTGGGGCATCTGCCAGGCGTCGAGCTGCGCATCGATCCGCTGCCCGGCAAAGACCTTGCCGTCGCGATTCACCAGCATCACGCCGACGCAAGGGCGGTAGGGCAGGGCGGCGATCTCGGCGCGCGTCATCGCATGCAAAAGGGGCGGCCGCAGCCGCCCCTTTTCTCTATTGCGCGTCCGGTCCCAGCGCCGACAGCCCCTTGAGGATGTCGATCGCATAGGCCAGTTGGTAGTCGTCCTCGCGCAGCTGTGCGGCGGCTTCGGCAGCAGCGCGGTCGGCTTCGATCTGGCGGCGCTCGTCCTCGCTGAGCGAATCGTTGTCGAGCGAGCCGCGCAGGTCGGCCTCGGACCGAGACGGGCGGTTCGACGCCTCTTCGTCTTCTTCGGTCTCCGGCTGGCGCGGCGGCTGTTCGACGATGATGTTGGGTGAGACGCCCAAGGCCTGGATCGACCGCCCCGACGGCGTGTAGTAACGCGCCGTGGTCAGCCGCATCGCGCCGTCGCCGCGCAAGGGCATCACGGTCTGGACCGAGCCCTTGCCGAACGACTTGGTGCCCACCACGATCGCGCGGCGGTGGTCCTGCAGCGCGCCGGCCACAATCTCGGACGCTGAGGCCGAACCGCCGTTGATCAGAACCACCATCGGCTTGCCCATCGCCAGATCGCCCTGGGTGGCGTTGTAGCGCTCGCCATCCTGCGGGTCGCGGCCACGGGTCGAGACGATCTCGCCGGCGTCGAGGAACGCGTCCGACACCTTGATCGCCTGGGTCAGCAGGCCGCCCGGGTTGTTGCGCAAGTCGAGGACGAAGCCGTTGACCTTGTCCATGCCGCCGACCTCGTCGACCGCCTCTTGCAACCCGCTTTCGAGGTTCGGGAAGGTCTGGTCGTTGAAGGTCGTCACGCGCAGCACCACGGTTTCGCCCTGGGTGCGGGTGCGCACCGCGGTCAGCTTGATGGTGTCACGGATGATCGAGACGTCGAAGGGTTCGTCGGTGCCCTCGCGGACCACGGTGATGATGATCTCGGACCCGACCGGCCCGCGCATCATCTCGACCGCCTGGTCGAGCGTCAGGCCCAGAACCGATTCGCCGTCCACATGGGTGATGAAGTCGCCCGCCTCGATCCCGGCGGCATCCGCCGGCGTGTCGTCGATCGGCGAGACCACCTTGACGAAGCCCTCCTCCTGGGTGACCTCGATCCCAAGCCCGCCGAATTCGCCGCGGGTTTGGACCCGCATATCGCTGGCGTCCTTGGGCGAAAGATACGACGAATGCGGGTCGAGCGAGGTCAGCATGCCGTTGATCGCCGCCTCGATCAGTTCCGATTCGTCGACCTGTTCGACGTATTGCGCGCGAATCCGCTCGAAGATGTCGCCGAACAGGTCGAGTTGCTCGTAGACGGAGGTCTTGCGCTCGCCCTCCTGCGCCAGAAGCGGCCCGGCGATCTGTGTCGTCGCCAGCGCCCCCACCAGGGTTCCGGCCACCGCGGCCATCACGAATTTCTTCATCGCGTCCTCTTTTTCAGTCCAGGGCGAACCATAGGCCGGGATCGGCCGGCCTGTCACCTTGCCTCATCTCTATATAGAGCGTTTCCGTGCGATCTGCGCCACCTCCTTCGGCGGCTTGGGTTAAGATTGCCTGTGCGTCGGGAGCGTTTCCGCCCATCAGGCCGACCGGCGTGCCGGCCGGCAGCACCTCTCCGACATCACCATAGACCCGATCGAGCCCGGCCAGAACCAGAAGATAGCCGTCTCCGGGCTCAAGCACCATCACATTTCCGTAGTCGAGCAGCGGACCGCGGTAGCGGATCGTGGCCGGCCAAGGGGTGGCGACCAGCGCGCGAGGCTCGGTGGCCACCACGATGCCGGGCCGGGCGATGCCGGCGGCGTCCTCTTCGCCCATGCGCCGCAGCACCGTGCCGGCCACCGGCAGCGGCAGACCGCCAGCGCCGGCGTCGAAGCCCGGCAGTTCGGCGCCGCTATCCTGCAGCGCGCCGAGCCCCTCGGCGAAGCTGTGCAGGGTGTCGGCCGAGGTGATTAGTTGGCCGAGCGCTGCGGGGTCGTCGAGGAACCGGCGCGGCAAGTCGGTGCGGTCGGCGATGGCTTTGCTGAGGTCGGTACGGGCCTGCTGCACGCCGGCGAGGCCGTCCTGAAGGGCTGCGGCAGCGCTTTCCTGCAGCGCGCGCATCAGGGCGATTTCTTCCAGTTCGGCGCGCAACGCGTTGACCTCTTCCTGCAGCGCCGGCGTCAGGGCCGATATCATCATCGCCGAGCGAGCGGTCCCGACGGGGCCGGCGGGGTGCAAGAGCAACAGCGGCCGGGGCGCGGCCTCAATCGACTGCAGCACGCCAAGGAGGCGTGCGAGACGGGCTCGCTCGGCCTCGAACTTGCGCCGCAGCGCGGCCTCGCGGATCGCGGCGCGGCGCAGGCCCTCGCGCAGGCCGGTTAGCCCGTGTTCGTAGGCGCGGATCGTCTGGGTCAGCGCCTTGACCCGGTCGGCGGCACGGTCGGCGGAAAGCAGCGCGTTCTGTGCCGCGGCGAGTTGCCCGGCGGCGCGCTGTGCGATGATCGTGGGGTCCTCCTGCGCGGCGGCGGGCAGGGCGAGCGCCAGCGTCAGGATCAGCGCGCGCAGGGTCATGGCTGCAGCAGGCTCCGGCCGGTCATCTCTGGCGGCGGGTCGAGGTGCATCAGTTGCAGAAGCGTCGGCGCGAGGTCCGCCAGCCGTCCGTCGCGCAAGGTGGCGCCGGGCGGGGCGCCGATCACCGCGACCGGCACCGGATTGGTGGTATGCGCGGTGTGCGGCCCGCCGGTCTCGGGGTCGATCATGGTTTCGCAATTGCCATGGTCGGCGGTGACGATCATCGCGCCGCCGGCCCTTTCCAATGCGTCGCAGACCCGTCCGAGCCCGGCATCCACGGTTTCACAGGCCTTGATCGCCGCCTGCAAATCGCCGGTATGGCCGACCATGTCCGGATTGGCGTAGTTGACGACGATCAGGTCGTAGCCGGCGCCGATCGCCTCGACGAATTTCTCGGTGACCTCCGGCGCGCTCATTTCGGGCTGCAAGTCGTAGGTCGCGACCTTCGGCGAATGCGGCATGTAGCGGTCCTCACCCTCTTCAGGCGCCTCCTTGCCGCCGTTTAGGAAGAAGGTGACATGCGGATATTTCTCGGTCTCGGCCAGGCGGAACTGGGTCAGTCCGTGCCGCGCCACCCAGGCGCCGAGCGTGTTGACGATCTCCTGTTTGGGATAGGCCGCGTCCATGAATTCGTCGTGAATCTTCGAATAGTCGACCATGCCGAGCAGGGCCGACAGGGCGGGGCGGGCGCCGGTGTCGAACTCGGAAAACCCCGGCTCGCCGATGGCGCGCAGGATTTCGCGCGCCCGGTCGGCGCGGAAGTTGATGAAGAAGACGCCGTCACCGTCCGCGATGCCCGCATGGCTGGGCAAAACAGTCGGCAGAATGAACTCGTCCGACTCGCCCCGAGCGTAGGCCGCCGCGACAGCCCTCACCGCCGTCGCCGCCGTTTCACCCTCACCCCGCACGATCGCCGCATAGGCCTTGGCGATCCGCTCCCACCGGTTGTCACGGTCCATGGCGTAATAGCGGCCCGAGACGGTTGCGATCCGCGCCCCTGAGGGCAGCGCGGCCTCGAAATGCGGCAGCGTGTCGGCGGCGTCCTTCGGCGGCACGTCGCGGCCGTCGGTGATTGCGTGAACCGCCACTGGCACGCCCCGATCGGTCAGAACTTTAGCGGCGGCGGCGATGTGGTCTTCGTGGCTGTGCACGCCGCCGGGCGAGGTCAGCCCCATCAGATGCGCCGTGCCTCCGGAGGCCTTCATCTTAGCGGCGAAGTCGAGGATCGCGGTGTTCTCGAAGAACGAGCCGTCCTCGATGGCGAGGTCGATCTGGCCCAGGTCCATCGCCACCACGCGGCCAGCGCCGATATTGGTGTGCCCGACCTCGGAATTGCCCATCTGACCGCTGGGCAAACCGACATCCGGTCCATGCGTGGTCAGAAAGGCATGCGGGCAGGTGGCCATGATCCGGTCGAAGGTCGGTGTGTTCGCCAAAACCGGCGCGTTGTTCTCACGCGCCTCGCGGTGGCCCCAGCCGTCGAGGATACATAAGCAGACGGGTTTCGGTGCGGGCATGCTCTGGCCTCAGATCGTTTGTGGCGGTTCTAGCGGTCCGGGCCGGTTTATGGAACCGCCATCGGCCTGGGCCGTCCGCACCGCGGCGGCCACACAAAATCTTTGAAAGATTTTGGCCCAAGAATTTTTCAAAATTCTTGCCCCCGGTCGCGCCGTCACGCCCGGTGATAGGGCGACCCGGCCAGGATCGAGGCGGCACGGTAGAGCTGTTCGGCCAGCATCACCCGCACCAGCATGTGCGGCCAGACCATGGGGCCGAACGACAGTCCGAAATCGGCTTCGGCGCGCAGCGCCGGATCCAGGCCATCCGCCCCGCCGATCAGAAACGCCGCGTCCGCCACCCCGTCGTCGCGCCAGCGCGCCAGCAGCCTCGCGAAATCCAGGGAACTCAGCGTTTTGCCGCGCTCGTCCAGTGCCACCACCCTTGCGCCGGCGGGAACCGCCTTGCGCAGCAGCGCCGCCTCGGCCGGCACCCCGCCGCCCTTCTTGTCCTCGACCTCGACCACGGCGGACGGACCGAGGCCCAGGGTCCGGCCCGTCCTGTCGAACCGGGCCAGATAGTCGTCGGTCAGCGTGCGCTCCGGGCCCGCCCGGAGGCGGCCCACCGCGCAGATCGATAAGCGCATGACATCCTCCCGCGGCCGGCAAACCGCGGCTCACATAACCCAGGCGGGGCTCAGGTCCGGGCGGCGGCCACCGCCTCGCCGGGGCTCATCCACATCTTTTCGAGCTGGTAGAATTCGCGGACTTCGGGGCGGAACACGTGGACGATCACGTCGCCCGCGTCGATCAACACCCAGTCGCCGGTCTCCTTGCCCTCGACCTTGCTCAAAACGCCGAAATCCTGTTTCAGCCGGTCGGTCAGCTTTTCCGAGATCGACGCCACCTGCCGGGTCGAACGACCCGAACAGATCACCATGAAGTCCGCGATTTCCGACTTTCCCTTCAGGGAGATGGAAACCACGTCCTCGGCTTTGTCGTCTTCGAGAGAGGAGAGGATACGCTCAAGCAATACTTCGCTTGACGGTTGCTGCGGGTGACGGCCGAGGCCGGCATCCGAAACGGCCGCGTGTCCGGCCGCTGCTGCAATGTGAGACAGGATCTGGTCCTCCTATGCGGCGCGCCGATCTCGACCCCGGCGCCGGGTCTGTGGTCAAGATAGCACCGGCGATGTGAAATCTCAATGAAGCCAGGGGCATGCGCTGGGCGGGCGTGATTCGCAGGCCACGGCATATCTGGGTGAGTCGGCGCGGCGAGGTTCTGCCTGGGCGTGTGAGGCAGGGGAGCCGTGGTGGCGAAACATTACACTTGACGGCAAATAGTTATTGTTTAACGTTAAAAACGTATTGTGAAGGAGTGTTGATATGCCGGAATCCAATGCCGTGCGCCGCTGGTCGGCGGTCCTGCAGGTACTGGCGACGGTTGCAATGGCGCTGCTTGCGGTGACCGTGGCGCTCGCGCTTCTGGTCTTCGATCTGCCCCAGGCGCTGCGCGAAGCGGCCGGACTGGAGCCGGGCGCGCAGATTGTCCCGGCCACGCGCTTCGCCGCGGCAGCGGTTGGCGCGGTTCCGGTGCTGGCGACGATCTACGCGCTTGGTCATATGAGCGCGCTGTTCGGGCTCTATGCCAAAGGTGAGACCCTGACCCCACCCTGCGCGCGCCACATCCGGCGGATCGGGGCCGGGCTGCTTGCCGTGGCCGCGCTGCAGTTCCTCACCCGCCCGGCGCAAGTGGCGCTGGTCAGCCTGGCTAATCCGCCGGGCGAGCGGGTGCTGGCGATCTCGCTTGGCAGTGCGGATTGGGCGCTGGTGCTTGCCGGCGGGCTGCTCTTGACCATCGGCTGGGTGATGGGCGAGGCGGCGCGGATCGCCGAAGACCACCAAGCCATCGTCTGATGCAGATCGTTGTGCGGCTCGATGTGATGTTGGCGCGGCGCAAGATGCGCTCGCGCGAGCTGGCAGAGAAGGTCGGCATCACCGAACAGAACATCAGCCTGCTGAAATCCGGCCGCGTACGCGGGGTGCGGTTCGAGACCCTGGCGCGGATCTGCGCTGCGCTCGACTGCCAGCCGGGCGATCTGCTCGAGGCGGTGCCGGATAGCGAGGCGGCGCAGTGACCTGGCGGTTTTGCTGGCGCTTGGCGCGGGGTGTCTGGCAGATCGTGTCCGAGCGCGACCTCGATCTGATCGCCGCGGGCGTGGCGTTCTACACCATGCTGTCGCTGTTTCCCGCCGTGGCGGCGGTGATCGCGCTTTGGGGCTTCGTCTCGGACCCGCATGTGATCGAGGCGCAGATCGAAATCATGCGGCCGCTGATGCCGGCGGAGGCGTTCCTGATAATCGAGGGCCAGACCGACGCGCTGATCGCCTCGAACAATAGCACGCTTGGCCTGGCGACAGTGATATCCACGGCCTTTGCAATCTGGACCGCGCGGGCCGGAGTAGGGGCGTTGAAGCGCGGGCTGAACGCGGCGCACGGCACCCAACCGCGGGGTGGCCTGACTGGCGTGGCGCTGTCGCTGCTGCTGACCGTTGCGTTGGTGGGCATCGCACTGATGGCCCTGGTAAGCATCGTGGTCGCGCCGTTGGTGTTAGCCTTCCTGCCGGATTTGGCTTTGGGCGGTTACACGATGATCGTCGTACGCTGGACGGTGACGGTGGCGGTGATGCTGGGTGGGCTGGGGCTGGTTTACCGCTATGGGCCGAACCACCGGGGTGCGCGTCCGGCCTGGCTAAGCCCCGGCGCCATCGCCGCGCTGTTGCTGTGGGCCGCCGCGTCGATGGGGTTGTCTGTCTATCTGGCCAATTTCGCCAACTACAACCAGGTCTATGGCTCGATCGGCGCGGTCATCGCCCTGTTGCTATGGTTCTTCGTGGGCGCGTTGGCGATCCTGCTGGGCGCGGCGATGAACTCGGAGTTAGAGGATTTGGGGTGAGGACGGCGGTAGAGACCCGGGTAGATCGCGCACGCATTTGGCGCCACTGACCCGGGACTCAGAGTTGCTCGGGCGTCCCCTCGGCGGAAAGCCCCGCCCGACCAGATTTCGGTCCTGGCCCGCGCAAAGCGTCCCGCCGCGCGGGGTCCTGCCGAAAAGGACAGGCCGCGGGCGGAATTCCGCCCGGATCACCCCGGAACGTTAACCGTGGCGGTGCAGGCGGCCTTTTGCCTTCGTCCTCGGCGCTCCTATTGTCATCGACATGAGGACGCCCGCGGGGAGACGGGCGCAGGGAATTGGACGTGAAGAGCCTGGTTTGGGCGGCGGTTGCCGCGATGTGCAGCACAATGGCAGGGGCGCAGGGCTGCGATGATCTGTGCGACGCCGAGTGGTGGGCGAACACCGCGCCCTCGAAGATAACGGCGGCAGTGGCCCGGGCGGACCCTGCGGCGCGCGACCGCCACGGCGCCACCGCGCTGCATTTTGCCGCTTGGGCCGGCTCGCCCGACCAGGTCGCCGCCCTGCTGCAGGCCGGCGCCGATCCGAACGCGATGGACGAAAAGGGCTGGTGCGCGCTCAACTGGGCCGCCGCTTTCGGTCCCCCCGAAACGGTGCAGCTGCTGGTCGAGGCCGGGGCCGACGTCAACGCGCGGGACAATCAGGGCTGGACGCCGCTGCACTGGGCCGCCGGCATGGGCACGCCGGCCACCATCGCCGCGTTGATCGCCGCCGGGGCCGAGATCGACGCCCGCGATGAACAATTCGGCTGGGCGCCGCTGCATGAGGCCGCTGGCAATGGCACGGCGCTGAATGTCGAGGCGTTGCTCGATGCCGGCGCGGATGGCCGCGTGGTCAACCTGTTCGGCATCTCGCCCGCCGATTTGGCCGAAAAGAACGTCCGTGTCATCGGCACCGGCGCGCATGAGCGCTTGCGGCAGGCGCGCTCGAATTGACGGCTACTTCACCGCAACCGAGCGCCATCGCTGTGCGTCACCGGAGCCAGTCGCAAAGGCGCAATAATGGGGCGTGGATTTGGCATTCTCTGCTGGCGGCCATCCGGACTGCGGGCCGGCGGGATCGGCGGATAGCGCCCAGCCCTTGATCGGCGCGGGCGAGCGCGGTACCCAGCCCCCTATGACTCGGATCTTCGATCTCGACGACCACGCCCGGCTGCCCTGGCGGTTCTTCGGTGCGGCGCGGGCGGTGCTCGGCCGGCTATGACACCGGGGGCGCTCGCGCGCCCCTTGATCGCGACGAATTCCAGCAAACACGGGAGAGGACCGCATGTCCCCCAAAACGCTCTATGACAAAATCTGGGATGCCCATCTCGTCCACGCGGGCGAGGACGGCACCTGTCTGCTCTATATCGATCGGCACCTGGTACACGAAGTGACCAGCCCGCAAGCTTTCGAGGGCCTGCGTATGGCCGGGCGCAAGGTTCGCGCGCCGGAAAAGACCATCGCGGTGCCGGACCACAATGTGCCGACCACGGCTGGGCGCGAGAATCCCCAGAACATGACCGAGGACAGCCGCATCCAGGTCGAGGCGCTGGACCGCAACGCCAAAGAGTTCGGTATCCACTATTATCCGGTGTCTGACATCCGTCAGGGCATCGTGCATATCATCGGACCCGAGCAAGGCTGGACCCAGCCCGGCATGACCATCGTCTGCGGCGACTCGCATACCGCGACCCATGGGGCGTTCGGGGCGCTGGCGCATGGCATCGGCACGTCGGAGGTCGAGCATGTTCTGGCCACCCAGACGCTGATCCAAAAGAAATCGAAGAACATGAAGGTCGAGATCACCGGACGGCTCGCGCCCGGGGTGACGGCCAAGGACATCACCTTGTCGGTCATCGGCGCCACCGGCACGGCGGGCGGCACTGGATATGTCATCGAGTATTGCGGCGAGGCGATCCGCGATCTGTCGATGGAAGGCCGCATGACGGTCTGCAACATGGCGATCGAGGGCGGCGCGCGGGCCGGGTTGATTGCGCCCGACGAGAAGACCTTCGCCTATGTGATGGGCCGGCCGCATGCGCCCAAAGGCGCGGCCTGGGAGGCGGCGCTGACCTATTGGAAGACGCTTTTCACCGACGAAGGCGCGGAATTCGATAAGGTGGTGACCATCAAGGGCGAGGACATTGCACCGGTGGTCACGTGGGGCACGTCGCCCGAGGACGTGTTGCCGATCACCGGCACTGTGCCGGCGCCTGAGGACTTCGAGGGCGGCAAGGTCGAGGCGGCGCGCCGGTCGCTCGACTACATGGGGCTGACACCCGGCACGCCGCTTTCCGACATCGCCATCGACACCGTCTTCATCGGCTCTTGCACCAACGGCCGGATCGAGGATTTGCGCGCTGCGGCGGAGATCCTGAAAGGAAAGCGGGTCAAGGTGAAACGCGCAATGGTCGTGCCGGGGTCCGGCCTCGTGCGCGCCCAGGCGGAAGAGGAAGGCCTCGCCGACATCTTCGAAGCGGCTGGGTTCGAATGGCGGATGGCGGGCTGTTCGATGTGCCTGGCGATGAATCCCGACCAGCTCAGCGAAGGCGAACGTTGCGCCTCGACCTCGAACCGCAACTTCGAGGGACGACAAGGTTACAAAGGCCGCACCCACCTGGTCAGCCCGGCCATGGCCGCGGCGGCGGCGATCAATGGGCATCTGACGGATGTGCGGGAGATGATGTAGCCGATGCTGCGCTGCAGTACCGACGCAATACCGACGTTTTACCGACGTCATACCGACGCCCCGAAAGGGTTAAATTCTGCGCTACCGAGATTTAACTGATCAGGTCGTCGGCGTTAATCTTTCTCCCTGCGGGGAGGGCCCGAAAGGAGGTCCAGCGATGGACAAATTCACCACCCTCACCGGCGTCGCGGCGCCTTTGCCGATGGTCAATGTCGACACCGACATGATCATCCCCAAGCAGTTCTTGAAGACGATCAAGCGCTCGGGCCTTGGCGTGAACCTGTTCGACGAGATGCGCTATGACCGCGACGGCAACGAGATCGCGGACTTCGTTCTGAACCAGCCCGCCTACCGCGAGGCGGAAATCCTCGTCGCCGGCGACAATTTCGGCTGCGGGTCAAGCCGCGAACATGCGCCCTGGGCGATCAAGGATTTCGGCATCCGCTGCGTCATCGCGCCCAGCTTCGCCGACATCTTCTACAACAACTGTTTCAAGAACGGCATCTTGCCGATCGCCCTGCCGCAAGAGGAGGTCGACAAGCTGATGGACGACGCCGAACGTGGCGCCAATGCGGTGATCACCGTCGATCTCGAGACGCAAACGATCACCGGCCCCGATGGCGGGACGATCCATTTCGAGGTCGATCCGTTCAAGAAGCACTGTCTGCTGAACGGCCTCGATGACATCGGCCTGACGATGGAACATGCCGCGAAAATCGATGCATTTGAGGCGAATTTGAGCGCTCAGCGCCCTTGGGGCTGAAGCCCCAGTCACCCACAACATCTTGGGCCGCGCCACGCCCGCGGCCCATTCCTGCTTTCAAATGGTTGCAATAGCGCACCAGTTCCTCCCCGAAAACGCCCGAATCTTTTTGTTATCTTTTCCAGACACTTGCTGGGCGAAATGAAAGTAGGCAAAAATTGGGCAAAGATGAGGCAACCCGCCATAATCGGCGGGATCAAGTTGGGACAAGGGCGCGGCATCGTATTGCGTCCGGCCAGTTTGAGGGTGACGAGCGGTGATCACGCGTTTGGCAGGCGCCTTGGTGCGCGCGGTGCTGGTGGTGTTGTTGGTGGCGACGCCGGCGCTGCTATTGCCCGGTATTTCCGCCGACGTCACGCAGATCGTCGCCCTTGTGGCGATCTTCGCCGCGGCGCTGACGATCTTCGAATACGCCTCGGTCTATCCCGGCCTGGTCGAGTTCCGCAATGCGCCCCCGTTCAATCGGCTGCGCTTCGCCGCGCTGTTTGCCAGCGTCTTCCTGATTGCCATGGTGATCCGGGGCGAAACCGATCCCACCGCCATGACCCGCATGGTCACCACCTTCGGCACCAATGTCGGGCTGGCGATCGACTTCCCCTACAGTCCTGTGCGGCAGATCGTGCTGCTCTTGCCCGAGGACACGACCTTCACCCATGTCGCGCGGGTCCGCACCGCGGCCGGCATTAGCTATTTCGTGTCGATGCTGGCGCTGGCGATCTTCTATTTCTTCGTCCGGGTGCGGAACTGGCCCCTGCACAACGGCCCGTTCAACGTCTGGATCAACCTGCCCACCTTCGACCCCACGACCAGCGGCGACGTCGTCCAGCGGCTGGAACGCGACGCTCGGTTTAACATCGTGGTAGGGTTTACTATGCCATTTTTCATCCCGGCGGCGTTGAAGGCGTCCGAGAGCCTGTTCGGCCAGGTGACGCTCGACAACCCGCAGTCGATGATTTGGATCGTGGCGGCATGGGCGTTTCTTCCCGCAAGCCTGCTGATGCGCGGCCTGGCGATGGGGCGCATCGCCGAGCTGATCGAGCGCAAGCGGCGCAACACCGCGGCGGCGCAAAAGGGCTTGCAGCCGGCCTGATCCTGCTGTTGTCGGCGGCGGCCGTCTGGGCCGAGCCGCTGCGCATCGCCACCTGGCATGTGGAGCTGACCCGCAAGGGCCCCGGGCTGTTGCTGCGCGACATCCTGAAGGGTGACGCGCAGGTCGAGGCCGTGGTGGCCGGCGTGGCCGAGGCGGCGCCGGACATCCTGCTTCTGACCGCCATCGACTACGACCTGGGCCTTGTCGCCTTGGGCGCCCTGGCCGATCGGCTGGAAGCCGCGGGCGCGGCCTATCCGCACCGCTTCGCGCTGAGGCCGAACGCCGGGCTGATGACCGCGCTCGACCTCGACGGCGACGACCGCCTCGGCGGGCCGCGCGACGCGCAAGGCTACGGCCGGTTTGCCGGGCATGGCGGCATGGCCGTGCTGTCGCGCCTGCCGATTGCGCAAGAAGAGGTGCGCGACTTCTCGGCCCTGCTGTGGGCCGACCTGCCCGGCGCGCTGTTGCCGGAGGCGGACGGGCAGCCGTTTCCCTCCGCCGCCGCGCGTGCGGTGCAGCGTCTGTCCTCGACTGGGCATTGGGACCTGCCTGTGCGGCTGCCCGGCGGCGAGCGGCTGCATCTACTGGCCTTCGCCGCCACTCCGCCGGTCTTCGATGGCCCCGAGGACCGCAACGGCAAGCGCAACCACGACGAAATCGCGCTTTGGACCGCCTATCTCGACGGCCGCCTCGCCCAGCCGCCGCCCGCGGCGCCGGTTGTCGTTCTGGGCAACGCCAATCTCGATCCGGTGGACGGCGAGGGGCGCCACACCGCGATCGCCGGACTGCTCGGCCACCGCCGCCTTCAGGACCCTCGCCCGGCGAGCGCCGCCGGCGCCGAGGCCGCCCGCCGCCAGGGCGGCGCCAATACTGCCCATCGCGGCGACCCGGCGCTCGACACCGCCGACTGGCGCGACCACGGCGGCCCAGGCAACCTGCGCGTCAGCTACGTGCTACCTGACGCCGGACTCACGGTCCTGGACGCCGGGGTAGCTTGGCCGGAGCGCCCCGATGGCGGCGACGGCCCGCCCGCGCTGCGCCACCGCTTGGTTTGGGTCGATGTCGTGACGCCGTGAACAGCCGGTGCAGCAGGGGACGCCCGCGGTCGGCTGTTCGACCTAAGGCGGTGGGTTTTGGCGTGTTCTGGAAGGTCGGTCTTGGCTTGGAGGTGACATTCGCGTGATGCCCCGGGCACGGAGTCAAGGCGCGCAGCCCCGCCGTGCCCATCGCCGGTTCGTAGCCTGAAAAAGGTCCAGTGGACCTTTTTCGGGCGGCCAAGAACCCCCGGAGGGGTGGCGATTGGTCGACACATGCGCACCGCGTGAAGCCCTACTGACTCGACAGCCATAAGGCGCCGCCGTTCAAAGGTCGGCTCGCCACCCCGCGGGTCGGCGATGGGCCCGGCTCTTCACCAGATGGCCAACGACCGCTCCAGGCCTGTGCCCAGCCGTTTGGTGAAAGCGACGAGCCGGCTTCTTGGCCCCAATGTCAGGCGTCGCCCGCCGCTTCCGCCTGCGACGCCGCATAGAGCGGGTGGAGTTTCGCCCTCCACCGGCGGCCTCCTTAGAAAGTCACCGGGCTGATGCGCGGCCCAAGGCAATCGTTGCGAGAGCCGAGCCCTCGCGCCTGTCGGCGAACCGCCTGCCGGGTTTCTTGACCCGCCCCCAGCGACAAGCTAGGCGGGCCCGGTCTCAACGCCTGGAAGGATCTGACCATGACCACCACCTCGCTTCTCATCCTGCCCGGCGACGGCATCGGCCCCGAAGTGATGACCGAAGTGCGCAAGATCATCGATTGGTTCGGCGCCAACCGCGGGCTCGCTTTCGAGGTCAGCGAGGACCTGGTCGGTGGCGCGGCCTATGACGCGCACGGCACGCCCCTGGCCGACGCCACCATGGCCAAGGCGCAGGCGGTCGACGCGGTGCTGCTGGGCGCCGTCGGCGGGCCGCAATACGACGACCTTGACTTCGCCGTGAAGCCCGAACGCGGGCTCTTGCGGCTGCGCAAGGAGATGGACCTTTACGCCAACCTGCGCCCGGCGCAGTGCTTCGACGCGCTGGCCGATTTCTCGTCGCTGAAGCCGGAGGTGGTCGGCGGGCTCGACATCATGATCGTGCGCGAGCTGACCTCTGGCGTCTATTTCGGCGAACCCCGCGGCATCCACCGCGAGGGCAACGAACGCGTCGGCATCAACACCCAACGCTACACTGAAAGCGAGATCGCTCGCGTCGCCCGCTCGGCCTTCGAACTGGCGCGGCGGCGGCAGAACAAGCTCTGCTCGATGGAGAAGGCCAACGTGATGGAATCGGGCGTGCTGTGGCGCGAGGTGGTGACCGAGGTCCACGCCGCCGAGTACCCCGATGTCGAGCTCAGTCACATGTACGCCGATGCAGGCGCGATGCAGCTGACCCGCTGGCCGAAACAGTTCGACGTGATCGTCACCGACAACCTCTTTGGCGATCTCTTGTCGGACCTGGCCGCGATGCTGACCGGTTCGCTCGGCATGCTGCCCTCGGCCTCGCTGGGTGCGCCGATGGCGAACGGCCGGCCGAAGGCGCTCTACGAGCCGGTGCACGGCTCGGCCCCCGATATCGCGGGGCAGGGCAAGGCCAACCCGATCGCCTGCATCCTCAGCTTCGCCATGGCGCTACGCTATAGCTTCGACGCCGGGGCCGAGGCCGACCGGCTGGAGGCGGCGGTAGAGCAGGTGCTGGCCGACGGGCTGCGCACCGCCGATCTGATCGGCGAGGAAGGCCGGGCGCCGGTCTCGACGCAAGCGATGGGCGACGCCGTGGTCGCCGCACTCGATGCCAGCCTCTAAGGGCGCATAGCGGCTATGCGTCGATTCGGGCTTGCCGCCCGGGTCGGATCGGACTTGGGTGAGCGCTAACCAACCTAAGCCTTCCCGCCATGCCGGACCCGTCGAAATCGAACCTCTGGGGCGTGCTCTGCGCGCTGGCCGCCTTTGCGCTGTTTTCCAGCCACGATGTGATCGTGAAGTCGCTGGGCGGCACCTATGCGCCGTTCCAGATCGTGTTCTTCAGCGTGCTCTTCGGCTTCCCGCTGGCCACTCTGATGCTGATGCGCGACCCGACCTCGGGGCATCTGCGACCTGTCCACCCGTGGTGGACAGCGCTGCGGACCGGCGCGACGGTGGTGACGGCCTCGTCGGGGTTCTACGCGTTCTCGACCCTGCCGCTGACCCAGGTCTACGCGATTCTCTTTGCCGCCCCGCTGCTCATCACCGTCCTGTCGATTCCGGTTCTGGGCGAGCGCGTGGGCCTGCACCGCTGGGCCGCGGTCGCCGTGGGGCTCGCGGGCGTGCTGGTGGTGCTGCGCCCGGGCGTGGTGCCCTTGGGGCTGGGCCACGCCGCCGCGATCGTCGCGGCGGTCGGGGCGGCCGTCGCCTCGGTCATCGTGCGCAAGATCGGCCGGGACGAGCGCAGCGTGGTGATGCTGCTCTACCCAATGGTGGCGAATTTCGTCGCGATGGGCGCGGTTCTGCCCTTCGTCTACCGACCGCTGCCGGCGGCAGATCTGGGCGCGCTGGCGGTGATGTCGGCGCTGGCCTTCGCGGCGATGCTGCTGTTGATCGCGGCCTACCGGCGGGCGGATGCCGCGATCGTGGCGCCGATGCAGTACAGCCAGATTCTCTGGGCCACCGTCTTCGGCGCAGTGGTCTTCGGCGAGACGCCGGATCGCCACACCGCGCTCGGCGCCGCGATTGTCATCCTCAGCGGCGTCTACATCGTGATCCGCGAGGGGCGGGCCAACGTATCGGCGAACCAGCCGGTCCTGCGCACCCGCAGCCGGGCGGCGACCCCCTCGACCCCGCGCATTGCCGGGTTGATGGCGCGGACCGAGAGGGCGCAATCCGACCTTGAAAACGGCGGCAAAGACGGCTAACCCGCGCGTCACGGTCGGAGTGTAGCTCAGCCTGGTAGAGCACTGTCTTCGGGAGGCAGGGGTCGTGAGTTCGAATCTCGCCACTCCGACCATTAGAATCAAAGAGCTACGAGATCTATAGTGTAGCGCTGGTCTCGCTTTGGTTTCAGGAATCCGACGGAACTTCTCGAAGCCCCGCCGTTTCAATCAGTCCGCGGCTGAATTCGGCTGGCATTGCACGGTGGTCGAATGGTCGGATTTGGTCGTAGGAATTGATAATACAAGTGAGGGGAAAGAGCCCAAATCTGACATGGCGCAAACGCCATTTCTCATTCGGCACTGCACTTGAACCAATGGCGTGCAGGTGCCTCATTACGGACCGCGCGGATCGCATCCGCGCGTCCCATTCCTTGGTCGACAAGCACATCGAGCTGCCGCAAATTCTGAACTGTTTCCTCGCGCTTGTGCTGCTTGTCCGCCACTCGGTGCCTTCCGTATCTCAAACGTAGCGCTGGACCCAATCAGATGGAGCATTCCATAAGCGCAACGGCCTGAAGAAAGCCACAGTGGCCGCCACGTGCAAGCTTGCGGTGATCCTCACCTGCCTCTGGCGAGACCGTTTTGAATTCGCTTGGACGAACATGGCGCTGCCTGCATGACTTGAAGCATCGGGATCAGCGAAACCGTGCGAAGACGTCCCATCGGGACGGAGGCAGGATTCCCTCGCTGTCGAATGTCGACGCGCCAAACGGCGACCACCCAGCGAACCTTTAGCAGGCACCCCACCGACGCCGTTATGGGGCGGAAAGCTCAACCCCGAAGAGAACCATCAGCCCGATGAGACTGATAACCGCGCTTGAAGCCGAAACCGAAGATGAGAACATTGGCGTTCAACGCAGCGATTGGCCGGAGTAAGCCCAGAGCGGAGCTGGAAGACGTCGGCCAATGGGAGCAACGTGAGCTCTGCGCGGGTAGGCTTCTCGACCCAATTGTCTAGAGATCAACTCTGACCCGACCGGCAACGAGGATGGGATCCTCGGAAATG
>JASJCA010000204.1 GCA_030066215.1 Rhodobacter sp.
GCCAGGGCCACAATGTCGAACTCACCATGTGCTGCAGCATGGGCCAAAGCGGCCTGTTCGGCATGTAGGCAGAGCGCCAGCGTCTCGGACCAGAAGGCCGAGGCTGCATAGACATTGCCCTTGGCCGTCATCAGGGCGGCGCCGAATTTGCGGTCAGGCGGGTTGGCCGGGTTCGACAGACCAAGCGCCCGGATCGCCTCGGCCACCAGCCGCGCATTGCGCTCTGCCTCGGTCATTGACCGGAGACGGCGAAGTAATCGAATCCCTCCGGCGTCTGGTGGTGGGTGGCAATGCGCTGGTATTCGGGATCATAGACCTTGAGCATCGTATAGGTGCCCGACGTGACCCATTGGCCGGGATCGCTTTCGTTGCGCTTGGACGTGTGCGGCGCGTCGGGATTTTTCTCGATGTGCAGGGATTGGATCAAGACTTCGCCCCAAGCAAGCCATGTCGTCTGACCGTTCACCGTCTGGTTCTGGTAGAAGAACACGCGCACCGGATCGAGCTGGAAGATCCGCGGTTTGACCTTGCCGCGAAAGCTGAAGACCCGGTTTCCGACGTCATCAATCGTGATCGGGTTTGCCTGATGGCGCGCAAGGTCGAAGACGTCGGTGGGAAAGCCTTGCTCTTCGGTGATTTCGAGCGTGTCGTTGATGTCAATGATGCTGCCCATGGCTCATCCTCCCATCTTGCCGAAACGCTCTTCCAGCGCGTGGAAGCCGTTGAGGTAGAACTGGCTGATCGCGTCGGACGGATAGTCGAACCGGGATTTCCACTGCACCATGCAGCTTTCTTCTTCGTCACCCGCAAGCACCCGCAGAGAAGCGTGGTAATTCTTGACCCGCTCCCCCCAATCGCCTTCGTGCCATTTGTAGGTGTAATGGAGGTCGGCATTGTCGAGCGACACCAGTTGCTCGACCGTCATGGGCTGGCCCGGAAAGGTCAGGCGGCGGCGCATGTGACGCTGGGAGGTTTGATCTTCGGGCACTTCGGTCACCGCGATATCGGGGTGCCATTCGTGGATCGTGTAGAAGCCGCCGATGACGTCCCAGACATCCTCGGCGCGGGCGGGCAGCAGGACCGTGCGGGTCACCTCCCAATGGCGGTATTCTTCATCGCTCATGGCATGGGCTCCCTTTCAGTTTCGGGGATGTAGCGGAAATCGGGTCCGTAGTGTTTGCCGTCGGGCCGGGCGATCTGCATCAGCGGCAAGGCGTATTTCTCGAGGCTGAACATCGTGTCGATGGCGTGCCAGAGGCTCGCCTGTCCGTCTTCACTGCGCCAGGCCGCGTCAAGAAGATCGATAAGATGAGAGTAGGTGGAATTGAACTTGTGCAACAACCGGCGGGCTTCGTCATTGGGGCATGAGTTTTCGTCATAACCGCCTTCGGGCGCCTCACCGACCGGCCAGACATCGTTTTCCAGATCAAACTCGATGGGCGTGGTGAACGACCATTTCCCGCTGGCTTCGTCCTTGGTCAGGCGCTTGCCCTCGTAAAGCTCGGCAAAGCGGAAATAATGCGCGAGACTGTCGACGGCGGCATCGGGATTGCCTTCACTGCCTTCGCCTTGCGTTTCGATCACGTCAATGGCGCGCGTCACGTCGTCGAGATTGGCCACAGCGAACCATGCCAACGGACCGGTCAGCTGGCGGTCTGTGGTGAACACCGGGTTGGCATCGTGAAAGCTCTGCAGCAGCGAGTCGTAGAACTCTCCGATGGTGAAATCCTCTTGTTCCGGATCGTGTTCATGCGCTTCGGCGCGCTTGAGTTCGGTCGCAGACTCAAGTGCCAGGAAGTGACCCTGATGGGCGGGGCGCTCGATCTCCATGAAGGCGGCAATCGCCGGCTTTGTGAGCCCGCTAAGACCAATGGCCAGCTCGGGGTGCACCTTCATTGGCAGCTTGCCCGGGTATTGCGGCACCGCATCCTTGATCTTTGGTGCGCCCCCGATGCCCGACAGCATGTTGCAGGCCAATGCCATGTGCAGCATTTCCTCCTGAAGCACCTCGCGGATGGTATCAGCGACAAAGCTTTGGTTGTCCTTCACCGACCAGAGCGCCGTCAGATATGGCGGCAGCGTCGAAAACTCCAAGGTAACGGCCGCCTGCAACCCGGCTTCGAGCACGGCCAGATGGTGGGCATGTTCCACTTCGGTATGGATGGCGTCACGCAATCCCTTGACCACTTCACGGATGTGTCGGTCGCCATGCGGAGCGTCGAGCATGTCCTGTGTGCGTTGTGAAAGTTCCATATGTCAGCGTCCCCAGGTCAGAGGTTGGTCGTGCGGATCAGGTGGTCCCCAAGCCGCATGGACATCGCCGTCAGCGTGAGAGTCGGGTTCACGGCGGTGCAGCTTGGGAAGGCGGCATTCGAGCAAACGTAAAGATTGTCGGTGCCAAAGACCTTCATATCGCGGTCGGTGACGCCGTCCGCTTCGGTCTCACCCATGCGGCAGGTCGAGGTGGCGTGATGCCCGCCCGGATCGTCATATTTGGCGTGTTCGATTTTGTAGTTCATGGCGTCGAACACTTTGGACATCCTGGCCAACCGGTCTTCGGCACGTTTGAAGAAACGCGGATCGCGGTGATACTCGATTGTCGTCAGCGGCAGGCCAAAGCGGTTTGTGCCCGGCTTCAGTGTCAGACGGTTTTCGAAACGGCCCTTTTCCTCATAAAACGCCTGCATCTCGATCGCCATCGGCCCGCCGAGGATGGCGTTGATCTCGTCGCGTGTCTTACCCTGCATCATCAGCTTGGCGATGTCGGTGTTGGGCAGAACGCGGTTCTTGAACATGAAGATCTTGCCGTCCTTCTGCATCTCGGGCGTGTCGTAGCTGCGCGACATCAGGGTCGGGAAATCATACTCCTGCACCCAGTGTTCGGGGTTGGTGGGTGTCGTGCCCTTCACCCGCAGGAACGAATGCGACACGATGTGCCGGCCCAGGAGATCGGTGTTGTTGCCAACACCGTTTTCCCATTTTGGCCCGGTCGAGCGCATCATCAGCTTGGAGCTCTCATAGGTTCCGGCTGCCACCACATAAGTGTCGGCGGTGATGGTCCGCGTCTCGCCCGTGCGGGTGTCGAGATATTCGATCGCCGCCGCGTTGCCCTTGTCATCGGTGACGATGTTGAGCACGGTCGCATGGCAGCGCTGCTCGAAATTCTGGTAGCGCGGATCGGCGATAAGATCGTCGAGCACGTATTGCGCATTGAAGCGCGACCCGAATGGGCAGTATTTACAGGTGCCCGTGGTCATGCATTTGCGATAGCGCGCGATGGGCATCTTGCCCGGTTCGATGCCAACCGTCTGCATGCCTTCGATCATCACGCCGTCGGCAGCTGTCCAGCCAAAATCGGGGCGCGGATAGGGTTTGCCGTTGCGCATCTCGCGGTTCCAGCTTTCTTCTGGATCGCCGCAGACCGAAAGATACTGCTCAGCCTCGTAATAATAGTCGGTCTTGCCGGTCGCCTCGGCGTCAGGCGGGCTGAGATCTTCGTAATTGATCGGCCAGTCGGCGCCTTCCTCGGTGTTGGAATAGAGGTTGAAATCCTCCGGCTTGTACCGCACCGACCAAGCGCCCCAATGCACGGTCGAGCCGCCATAGGCCATCACCCGGCTGGAAAAGTAGCCCCAGTTGATGTCACCCTTGGTCTCGTTTTCGCCTTTGATATCGTAGCAGAAATCATAAGGTTTGCGGTCAAAGATCAGGTAATCCCACCAGTAACGTCGGCCCTTGGCCTCGACCTTGGGGCCCGCATCCAGCATCAGGATCGAGGCGTTGGGATTGTGCTCAAGCAGCCGTTTCGAGACAGTGATTGCCGCCACGCCCGAGCCGATGAAGACGAACTGAAAATGCTCGGTCATTGGCCCGACCCCTTCGGCGTGTAGGCCCGCACGCGGGGCGTTTCGTTGTAACGCGAGCCGCCTACATAGCCTTTGTAATTCAGTGATGCAGGCTGGGCGAAGCCTTTGAACCCGCCCGCGACGGTCTGCATACGAATGAATTCGTCGATCACATAGACCTTGGCATGGGCCAGCCGCGTGACCGGCGGGCCTTCGGGGATTCCGTTGGCAAAAAACAGTTTGTGAAACGCATCCTCGTGGCCATAGAGGCGGACCAGTTCCTGCACCACCGAGATCGCGTTGACGTATTCGCCAATGTAGCTGGGTGGTTCTGAGGTCTTGGCGTGGACGAACTCCCGCCATGAGCTTTTGATCGACGCGGAATCGTTGGCTATGTTACCCCAGGCCCGACCAATCTCGACAAAAATGTCCCAAAGCTGGTCGTGCTGATGCGCCGCAAGGAACGTGTCCTCATGATCCAGCAGGTTTGCCAGCACGACGCCCTTGCTGATCGGTCCCCCAATCATCTCGGTATCCGTCATCACCATCCCTTTCGTTGTGCGGCTTCGCCGTCTTTTGGTTTTGTTATTCCGCGGCGAGCTTTGGCTCTTCCGGCGGTGTCGGCGCGCCGCCCGCTTTGTCATGGGCGCGCCGGCGTTCGGCGATGTATTTCGACGCCTCGCGCTGCGTGGCCGGTACGGCAACCGGCTTGCCGCTATCGGGGTGACCGGTCAGCTGCTGCACCTGGTCGAAAACCTCCTGCTGCACGGGAGACAAAGGCTGATCGAGCGCTGCAGACAGGCTGCGTTCTGGCAGATCGGGGCGCGGGATCTTTTTCGGGCAATCCTTGCGCGGACTGTCGCGGGTCTCCAGCAGGTGATCAAAGCTCGCCGCTTGCCCCTCGCGCGCGGTCAGCGGCACGGGCCGCAACCCCCACATCCGACGCACCGTTGCCAGTAGGGACGTGTGCTGCAACCGGCTGCTTTCGACCATGCCGGCCTCGAGCCACGGCGAGACGAGAACCGTCGGCACCCGACATCCCAGCCGGTCGAAGTTGAAAGCATATTGCGGCTTTGGCCGGCCATTTTTGTTGAACATGTAGCCGAAATTCTTGCGGTCGATCTCTGTGGGCGAGCTGAAGTGATCGGGCGGCAAGATACCCTGATCGGGCGGATAGACGTGGTCGAAAAAGCCGCCATGTTCGTCATAGGTCACAACCAGCAAGGTCTGTTCCCAGATGTCCGATTTGCGCAGCGCGTCATAGACATCGGCAATCAGGTGCTCGCCATAGCGCACGTCGTAAGGTGCATGCTGAGAATTGGC
>JASJCA010000001.1 GCA_030066215.1 Rhodobacter sp.
CGCTCGCCGAAATGCCCCGGCAGGGTCGACATCCGCACGTCGATGTCGCGCCCGCCATAGCGCAGCGCGATGCGGCCGTCCTGGGGCAGGCGGGTTTCCGCCGTGTCGAGCCCCGCCATCACCTTCAGACGCGAGATCACCCGGCGCACCGGCACGTCCTTGCGGTCCATCACCGTGCGCAGCATGCCGTCGACCCGGACCCGGGCGCGCAGCCCGTCCTCGGTCGGCTCCACGTGCAGATCCGAGGCGCTGGCCCGCACCGTGCGCCGCAAAAGCTGATTGACCAGCTCGATCACCGGCGCCTCGGTTGCGTCCTCCAACAGATCGCGCAAGCCCGGGCCACCGCCGCGGGTCTCCAAGTCGAAGCTCAAGTCGCTTTCGCCGTCCTCGGCCCCGCCCTGGTGGTAATGCGCGTTCAAAAGGGTCTCGAACGCCGCCTGCTCGACCCGCTCAATCCTGAGCGGCCGGGCCGAGCGCCGCCGCGCCTCGCGCAGGCCGAAGGCGGTGGCTCCGGGGCCGCAGACCAGCGCGTCGCCCTGCAGCACCATCTGCTGGTCGCGGGCGAAGACGAAGGGCAGGTCGGGTCGGGCCATCTTGAGGGACTCGCTAGGGCTGGTCCCGGAACTCTAGCCGCGATGGCAGCGGCGGGTAAGTCTTGGATCGCGCGTAATCGTCGATGAACCCGGCATCGAAGGGCTGGTTGAGGTTGGCGCCGTCGAACGGGAACTGCGCCGGCGGGTAGGACGGGAACTGGTTGTCGGGTATGGGCGCGATGGCGCGCGAGGCGCGGCGGGCGTCGCGCGCCACCTCGCGGCTCAGCCGGGTGGCATCGGAATCGTTGCGCACGATGCGCGGCCGCAGCAACAGCAGCAGCACCCGCTGGCTGCGCGTCACCGCGCGTCCCCGAAACAGCGCCCCAAAAAGCGGCAGGTTGCGCAGGCCCGGCACGCCGGCGTTCTGCGCGCCCGATCCGTTCTCCAACAGCCCGCCCAGCATGATCACCTTGCCGTTGCCGACCAGCACGTTGGTGGTCAGCGATCGCTTCGCGGTGATCTCTCCGCCCGCCGCCGAAGAGGCGTTGGTGAGGTTCGACACCTCCTGGATCACCTCCATCCGCACCGTATTGTCGCCGGTGATCTGCGGCGTGACGCGCAAGGTCAGGCCGACGTCCTGGCGCTCGATTGTCTGGAACGGCTGGCTCGGCACCGCGCTGTCGCCGACGGTGGCGAAGCTGCCGGTGACGAAGGGCACGTTCTGGGCCACCACGATCTCGGCCTCGGTGTTGTTCAGCGTCAGGATCGACGGGGTCGACAACAGCTTGGTCGAGGTTTCCTTGGTCAGCGCGCTGAGGAAGCCGATGAAGCCCTGGTCCTGGGCGGCGTTCACGCTGAAGGCGCCGAAGGTGCCGCCATCGCCGGGGCCGATTGCCGGGCCGGTGATCGCGGCGCTAACCAGGCTGGTGAGCGTCGGTCGCCCGCCCAGGCTGAACTCGGCCCCTCCGAAGAGGGCGTTGTTGAGCAACCCGCCGAATTGCGCCGTCAGGTCGCTGAGCGTTTCGACGCTGAGTTCGAAGATCACGCCCTCGATCAGCACTTGGCTCGGGCGCAAATCGAGCCGCTTGATCGCGCCGGTGATCGAGGCGATCTGGTCGGTGGGCGCGGTGACCAGCAGCGAATTGGTCTGCGGTTCGGCCACGATGGTCACCTCGCCCGGCTGGTCGGCATTGCCTGCCAAGACCGAGCGCGCGATCACGCCTTCGAGCTGCAGCGCATCGGCATAGTTGAGCCGCACCACCCGGGTCGTGACGCTGCGCTGCGGTGTGTCAAGCTGCGACACAACCGACCGGATGCGGCTGCGGAATTCGTCGTTGCCGCTGACGACGATGGCGTTGGCGCGGAAATCCGCCGAAAGCGAGCCGCCGGGGGGTACGATGTCCAAGGACTGGATCGTTGTCAGGATGTCCTGGGCGTTGGAGAAGTTCAGCCGGATCGTCTCGATCGTCTTGCGCCGCGGCCGGTCGAGCTGGTCGATCAGCTTGCCAATCCGGTCGATGTTCTCGCGCCGGTCCGAGATGATCAAGAGGCCCGATTGCTCGACCGTGCTGAGCACCGACTCGTTGGGCAGAAGCGGCCGGATCACCTCGACGGTTTCGCCAAGCGAGATGTTGCGGACCACGAAAACCCGGGTCTCGAAGGCGCCGCCGGCGGTGCGCACCTGTTCGCCCGGCGCCAGCTCGCGCGCGAGGTCCAAGGGCACGATCCGGTCCACCTGCTCGCCCTCGATGATGGTCAGGCGGTTCAGCTCCAGCACGTTGAGGAAGATCTCGTAAAGCGCGGCCGTGTTCACTGTCGCCGGCGCGATCACCGTCACCGTGCCCTGGACCCGTGCATCGAGCGTGAAGTTGCGGCCCGTCGCCTCGGCCACGATCTCGACGAAGCTGCGCAGGTCGGCGTCGCGCAGGTCGAGCGAAATCTGCGCACGCGCGGCCTGCCCGAAGGCAAGCAAAATCGCGATCCCAATGACAAACAGGGCGCGTCTAGCTTTGATCAAGGTTGACCTTTATCAACTGCCGGGTTCCGTCCCGCATTATTTCAAGGTCCAAGGACCCACTGCTCGTCAGCGCGTTTGGCGCATTTGTTAGTAAGTCGGGATTATCCACGGTTTCACCGTTGATACGCAAGATCATATCGCCGGTTCGCAGCCCAAACTGGTCGTAAAGCTCGCCCTGTCGAATCCAGGCAACATCCAAACCGCTGCTGCCGTCCTCGAGTTCCGTCTTCACCAGCCGCCCGGCTTCGACCAGCGCGCGCTCGATAAAGCCGCGGTCGAGCCGTTCCACCGCGATGGTCACCTCCGAGGTGGTCGCGGGTGGCACGTAGGGCTCTTCGATCTCGACCTGGGCGAGGTGGCTGAGGTCTTCGCGGTAGACCGGGATCAGCTGCGGCTGGCCGTTCCAGGTCATGTGCACGCCGGCCGCGTCGATCCGGGTGACGACTTCGCCGCCCTCCAACTCGTCGCCGACGCGGACCACCTTCACGAAGCCACCAGCCGACTGCACCATCGCCCAACTGTCGCGGCCGCCGGCCACCAGTCCTGACAGGATATAGTCGAGCCGCATTTCGGGCTCCGGGTCGGCTTCGACCACCGGTTCGGGCTCGGGTTCCGGTTCTGGCTCTGGGATCACTTCGACGCCAAAGACGGCGGGCCAGGTGGCGGCCAGTTCCGGCGCGTCGAGCGCCGCCACATCCGCCGTGCCAGCGAGTTCCGGCGGCGCAAACGGCACCTCCGGCGCCGGCAGCAGGGTCAAGGCGAGCTGGCCCGCGGCGAAACCAAAGGCTCCGACGGCGGCGGTCAACAGCAGATTGGACACCAGCTTCACGGCAAACAGCACTCCTAGACCCTGAAAAAATAAAGACTTTGCCGGCGCCTTGTCTATCATTCAATCGGCCTGAAAGCCACCGCACAGAGCCGCATGCGCGCTCGATACGCGCCTTTCCGCGCGACTGCCGTGATGCGTCTCGCGCCAAGATTGCAGAACGCCTGGATCACGACCGCCGCACCGGCGTCATTCGCACGAATAAGTCGAGCATGCTCGGATCGGTCAGGGGCGTCAGTCAATTGCGGTCGCCGCTCTGGATCCCTTGGAGCGACTATGGCGCCCCATAGGTCGCCAACCCTTCCACTCCCCGCGGCGTCAACCGATATATCCCGACCGACACACGCTCGAACCACCCATAGTGGTCGTCCGCCATCACCCGTGTCGCCGTTGCGACCCCCGTCGCCGCCGCCACCACGGCGCCTTTCGACGGGCCCGACTCGGCAAGATACGCGGCGATCCGCACCGCGTCCTGCCGATAGGCCGTCACCAGGCCCGCCCGGGTCGCACCACCCCGTGCCGGGTCCCCCACTCGCCGCGCGAACTCCCGCAGAAGCCGCGCCTTTCGCACAGCCGACTTCCGCGGCCGGTACGGACCTGGATCGCAATGCACTTCGACCAGCCCATCACGCAGCCGCACCGTCATCACCCCCAGCCCCAGCCGCCGGCACAGCTTCACATTCTCGGCCAAGGCCCTCTGAAACGTCCGCCCGGCGCCCCGAGCGACGCAGACATAGACCGCATCCGTGACCGCCTGCCGCGCCACCGCCTGGTGCAGTAAAGACAGCGAAAACCCCAACTTCAGCTCGACGATCACCGGGTCCTCATTACCCCGAACCGCGACCACGTCCGCCGGCCCGACCTCGCCCTTCACTTCGTATCCCTGCCCCTCCAGGAACGCCTTCACGGGCGGATACAAATCGGTCTCGCGCGGCTTCGACATGGGCGACACTCGACCGCAAGCGGCCCCCCGTGACAACCCCGCAAGCCGCTTCTATAGAGGCGCAAATCCTCCCGCACACGGACCTCTACCATGACCATTCAAGTCTTCGGGCACAAATCCCCAGACACCGATTCCACCGGCTCCGCGATCATCTGGGCCTGGTACCTCAACGAGGTCCGCGGGCAGGACGCCGAGGCGGTTTTGCTCGGCGAACCCAATACCGAGGCCGCCTTCGTGCTGAACCGCTGGGACCTGCCGAAGCCCGCCATCATCGACGGTGTCAACGCCGGCGACCAGGTGGTCATCGTCGACACCAACAACCCCGCCGAACTGCCCGAGGGCATCAACGACGCCGACATCGTCCAGATCATCGATCACCACAAGCTCACTGGCGGGCTTGAGACCGCCGGCCCGATCGACATCACCATCAAGCCCTTGGCCTGCACGGCTACGATTATGCACAATCTGATGGGCCCGAACGAGTCGCAGATGCCCGACTGGGTCAAAGGCACCATGCTGTCGTGCATCCTCTCCGACACGCTGGAATTCCGCTCGCCGACCACAACGCATCAGGACCGCGAGCTGGCCGAACAACTGGCGAGCGACCTCGGCCTGTCGATCCCCGACTACGCCGCCGAGATGTTCGCCGCCAAATCCGACGTCTCGGCCTTCTCGGATGCAGAGCTGATCCGGATGGATTCGAAGCAATACGAGGTTGGCGGCAGGTCCTTCCGCGTCTCCGTGTTAGAGACCACCGCGCCGAAGATCGTGCTCGACCGCAAGGACAGCCTGCTCGCCGCGATGCCCGCCGTCGCCTCCGAGGATGGTGTCGACCAGGTTCTCTTGTTCATCGTCGACATCCTGAATGAGGAAGCCACGCTTCTGGTCCCCAACGACTTGGTCATGACCGTCGCCGAAAAAAGCTTCGGCGTCCCGGTTAGAGGCGACACCGTCGTCCTGCCCGGCGTGATGAGCCGCAAAAAGCAGATCATCCCGTTCCTTAAGGTCTGATCTGTCCAGAACTACGCGGGCGCTATTGGCGCCCAATTATCCGAAAATCCGCCAGATTCGCCCTAATACAAAAAACCGCCCACACGGCCCAGCGACGGCCCGCGGGTTGGCGTTTTAACGCCCATGTGACTCGATTTATGGTGCAGGATCATTGCTCCGATTGAACGAAGATCCCAGCCTCGACAAAGCGCCGACCGACCGGGGCGAGCGTTCGGAAGCTCACCTGGGCCGGGGCGCTTCGCGCTGTTAATCCAGCCCAGGGCATCGTTCGGATGCCAGCTTCAGCAACTGGGATTGCTTGAGTTGCCGACCCCTACCCCGGCTTCCGCGCTACAAAGCACGCCCAAGTGATATGCTCGCCCTCCAGCGCCGCCTGCCAGCGGCCAATGCTGGCCGCGATGCGGGCCGCCGCCGCAGGGTCCAGCCCCTCGACCGGCGCGCCAAGCATTTCCGCCAGCGTGTCGTAATGGATGCGGATATCCCCGGCCCGCTCCTCGGCGTGGACAATCTCAAACCCCGCTGCGTTGGCCATATCCCGATAGTCTTGCAGGGTCGCCCCCGCCTGGGCCCCAAGCCGTTCGAACGCCGCCGCGACCATCGACAGGTCCGCCCCGTCGCCGGTCAAAATGTCGGAAAAGGCGAACACCCCGCCCCGCCTCAAAACCCGGTACACCTCCCGGAACACCTGCGGCCGGTCATTGGAGTGAATGATCGATTCCTGGCAAACGCAGGCGTCCCAGGCCCCGTCGAGACTCTCGATGGCATGAAAGTCGCCGACATCGACTGAAACCCAGTCCGCCAGCCCCGCCTCGGCGTTGGCCCGGCCCGCTTCGTCGACGCAGACTTGCGAAATATCGATGCCCGCGGGATGGCACCCGAGCCTTGCCAGCTCCCGCAACGTGCCGCCGTAGCCGCACGCGATATCCAGCACACGATCGCCCTCACCCAACCCGGCCAGCGCCAACAAGTGCCGTGTCATCGCGGCGGAGGCTTCGGCAATGGTTTCGTCGCCCGCATCGTAGCGGCCGATATGAATATCCGACCCGCCCCAGCAAGCCCGGTAGAAGGCCGCGACGTCGGCATTGTCGTAATAGGCCGCCGCCGCCGATGTGTTTGTATCCGGTGGGACCATCCGCAAGGCTACTCGTCTGATCGACACGCCGTTCCACAATGTCTCTAGACGCGGCAGCGGCGCTACGAAAGCCCCGACCCTGCAATGGCGCGGCAACGCAACTGGCAAAGCGGACTCGCGCGGAAGCGCTCAGTTTGATAGCAGCCTGCCAGCCAGGTACGAGGCCCGGCGCGCTGCACTGCAGCACCGACGCAATACCGACGTTTTACCGACGTGATACAGACAGGCCAGAATCGCCCCCAAGGGACCCCCTGCATGACCCAAATCATCACCGAACTGGCCGAGATCTCGCACCGCTACGACGTGCTTTTATGCGATCTCTGGGGCTGCCTGCACAATGGCCGCAAGCCGTTTCCCGCCGCCGTTGCAGCCCTGCAAGCCTTCAGGGCCAAAGGCGGCTCCGTCGTGCTTTTGACCAACGCTCCGCGGCCCCGCGTGGAGGTCGCCAAGCAACTCGACACGATCGGCGTACCCCGCGACGCCTGGGACGTCATCGTGACCTCCGGCGACAGCGCACGTGCGGCAATGTTCGAGGGCGTCGTCGGCGAGAGGGTCTGGTTCATCGGCTACGAGAAGGACCTCGCGGTCTTCGAACCGCTTCATATCATTGACAATCCTGTCGATGTCCGCCGCGTACCGCTGGACCAGGCCACCGGCATCGTTTGCTGCGGGCCAGAGGATCCCTATGCCGACCCAGCGGTCTACCGGCCCCAGTTCCTCTACGCCAAACAGAAGGGGCTGAAGCTGCTCTGCTTCAACCCCGACATCGTCGTCGATTTCGGTGAGCGCCGGCAGTGGTGCGCCGGGGCGCTGGCGCAGCTCTACACCGAGATGGGCGGAGAGAGCCTCTATTTCGGTAAACCGCATCCGCCGATCTACGACCTCGCCCGCCGCCGGCTCGCCGCGTTAGGGAAACTGGCACCCGATGCGCGTATACTGGCCATCGGCGACGGCCTGAAAACCGACGTCGCCGGCGCCATCGGCGAAGACCTCGACGTGGTCTTCGTCACCGGAGGTCTCGCGGCAGAAGAAACCGGGACCAAGGCCCAACCCGACCCGGAGGCGCTAACGGCTTATCTTGAAAAGGAAGCTCTCGATCCGATGTACTCGATCGGGTTCCTTCGGTAGAAACGTAAACGCAACATTGTTGCGTCATCTTGACCAAATAGTACTAGAAATTGCTTTCTCGATTGCGCTGCCGGCCCGGCACCCCTATGCTGCACTGCAACATGAATTCGGGATTCGACCCCATGCTCGACAACCTGCCCCGCGGCACGATCTGCATCGAAGACCTCGAAATCGGCATGCGCCGGTACCTGCAGAAAGAGGTCACCGACCGCGACATCCAGCTTTTTGCCGAGGTCTCGACCGACTGCAATCCGGTGCATATGGACGACGATTACGCCTTGGACACGATCTTCGAAGGCCGCATCGCCCACGGCATGCTGACCGCCTCGCTGATCTCGGCGGTGATCGGCGAACAGCTTCCCGGCCATGGCACCGTCTACCTCGGCCAATCCCTGAAATTCATGGCCCCCGTGCGCCCAGGCGACATGGTCTATGCCGAAGTGGAAGTGCGCGAGATCGACCATTCCCGCCGCCGCGTGACCCTTGATTGTCATTGCGCCGTGGGCGATACGGTCGTCCTGAAGGGCGAGGCGCTGGTGCTCGCGCCCAGCCGGAAATTCGACTGACGCGCCGGGAGATTGCCCCCGGTTTGGGGGACGATGCGCACCTTCACCACCTGGACCGGCCTGGATGATACCGCGCGCGGCGCCTCCGTTGCGATTGGGAATTTCGACGGCGTGCATATCGGCCATCAGGCGGTCATCGACCTTGCCCGCGCCGTGGCCGACCGCAGCGGTGCGCCCTTGGGTATCGTCACTTTCGAACCACACCCGCGCGAGGTCTTCGCCCCGTCCTCGTCACCCTTCCGGCTGATGAGTGCCGAGACCAAAGCTCATCGGCTGGAAAAGTTGGGCGTCGACTGCCTTTACCAGTTGGATTTCAACGAAGATCTCTCCGGCCTGTCGCCCGAAGACTTCGCCCGCCAAGTCATCGCCGGCGGCCTCGGCCTGACCCATGTCGTTGTCGGCGACGACTTTCGCTTCGGTAAGGGACGCGCCGGCAACCCCGCGGATCTGGAGATCTTCGGCCAGACCATGGGCTTCGATGTCACGATCGCCACGCTGGTGGAGACCGACGGCGGCGAGGTCAGCTCTACCTCGATCCGTCAGGCGCTCACCGACGGCCGCCCCCGCGACGCCGCCAAGATGCTGGGCCACTGGCACCGGATCGACGGCCCGGTGCTGCACGGCGAGAAACGTGGCCGCGACCTCGGCTATCCCACCACCAACATGTCGATCGAAGGCCTGCACCCGCCGCGCTTCGGCGTCTACGCCGTCAAGGTCGACGTGCTCTCCGGCCCGCACGAGGGCAGCTACGACGGCGCCGCCAGCATCGGCGTCCGGCCGATGTTCGGCGAGAATCAGGCCAACCTAGAGACCTATCTCCTCGACTTCGACGGCGATCTCTACGACACGCACCTTTCGGTCGCCTTGGTCGATTTCCTGCGCCCCGAGGCCCGGTTCGATGGCGTAGATGCGCTCATCGCCCAGATGGAGACCGACTGCGCCCAAGCCCGCCAGATCCTGGCCGACGTGCCATGAAGGACCCGATTCAGCGCGACGGTCTACGCGAGCGCTTCTGGGAAAAGGTGCCGCTGCAAAATCTCGCGCCCAAGGAATGGGAGGCGCTCTGCGACGGTTGCGGCAAATGCTGCCTCAACAAGCTCGAGGACCCCGAGACCAACGAGATCGCCTTTACCCGCGTCGCCTGCCGGCTGCTCGACAACGAAACCTGCCGCTGCGCGCAATACGACATCCGCTTGCAATTCGTCCCCGATTGCGTCGTCCTGACGCCGCAAAACATCGGCGAGATCGCCTATTGGATGCCGGAAACCTGCGCCTACCGGCTGATCTTCGAAGGTAAGGCGCTCTACGATTGGCATCCGCTGATCTCGGGCCGGGCGGAGACGGTGCATGAGGCCGGCATTTCGGTGCTCGGCTGGACGGTGCCGGAATTCGAAGTGCCCGAAGAGGACTGGGAGGACTACGTCGTCGAGGGCCCGCTCTGACCGGCGCCCAATACCGGTCCGCTTTGGAGCCGCCTCAGTAGGCCCGGAGCCTCACCCAAACGCGCCCCCAAATTACCCGCGCCCTCGGAGGGCGGGGGCGGGCGGGTGGGAGCCCTCCGAAGGCGCGGGCCCCCGATTGCCACCTGCCCACCGATGTGATTTCTGGTCCGGACGAAACCCAGGATGTCGCCCAATGAACTTCGCCTCCGACAACGCCTCCCCGGCCCATCCCAAGGTCATGGCAGCTTTGGCGAAGGCCAACGACGGCTTCGCCGCGTCCTACGGCGCCGACCCGATCATGGACGAGGTTCGCGGCCGGATCCGAGAGATCTTCGAGGCGCCCGAGTCGGCGGTCTACCTGGTCTCCACCGGCTCCACCGCCAACGCGTTGTCGCTGGCCACCTTCTGCCCGCCTTGGGGCGCGATCTATTGCCATGAGCACGCGCATGTCGAAGTCGACGAATGCGGCGCGCCGGAATTCTACACCGGCGGCTCGAAGCTGGTGCTGCTCGACGGCGCCCATGCCAAGATCGACCCTGCGCACCTGCAAACCAAGCTCGAAGCCGCAGCACCCGTCGGCGTGCACAACGTCCAGCGCGGCATGGTCTCGATCACCAACGTCACCGAATTTGGCGCCGTCTACTCCGTCGCCGAAATCGCCGCGCTTGCCGCCATTGCCAAACTTTGGGACCTGCCGGTGCACCTCGACGGCGCCCGCTTTGCCAACGCGCTCGTCACCTCCAACGCCTCGCCAGCCGAGATGACCTGGAAGGCCGGCGTCGACGTGGTCAGCTTCGGCGGCACCAAGAACGGCCTGATGGCGGTCGAGGCCGTTGTCATCTTCGACCCCTCCAAGGCCTGGGAATTCGAGCTGCGCCGCAAGCGCGGCGGTCACCTGTTCTCCAAACACCGCTTCCTCAGCGCCCAGATGCAGGCCTATCTGCAGGACGACCTCTGGCTGACCATGGCGCGCGACGCCAACGCCGCCGCCAAACGCCTGGCCGACGGCATCGCCGCCCTGCCCGACGCGTCCCTGATGCATCCCGCCGACGCCAACATGGTCTTTCCCGTCCTGCCACGCGCCCGTCACCAAGCGGCGTTCGACGGCGGCGCGCAGTATTACCTCGCGCCGATGAACGCCACGCTCGACGGCCCGCCGGACGACCCCGTCGGCGCCCGCCTCGTCTGCAGCTGGTGCACAACGAACGACGACGTTGACGGCTTCCTGGACCTCATCCGGCGCTGAGAAATCCCGACACAACCTCTGCCACCGCCTTGGCATGGGTAATCGGCACCATATGCCCCGCGCCCGGCACCACGACGCGCTCGGTCTCCGGCATCCGTGCCTCTAACTCGTCCTGAACAGCGTGCACGATCGGCGGCGATAGGCCGCCCGCCAGCAACAGCGTCGGCGTCCCGATCGCTTCCAGCCGCCCCGGCGCCACCATCCCGGCGCTGTCCTGAAACAGCGCTGCATCCTGTGCCGCGATGATGTGGATCTGCTCGGCCAAAGACTGCTGCTTCTCCGCCCGCATCTCCTCCCAGGTCACGCCGGTCCCCCACATCGCCGTGAAATACCGCGCCGCCCGCACCGTGTCCCCGGCCTCCATCGCCGCCACGAACGGCCGGATCGAGGCCACATGGTCGTCGAACGCCGGCAACCCGCGCGCCGCCACGAACAGTACCGGCTCGATCAGCACCAGCCGCCGCACCGCTTCAGGCCGTTCCGCCGCCAGCCGCAGTGCCACCGTTGCGCCGAAGGAATGGCCGACGACATCTATCGGGGCATTGCCCAGGAAGTCCTCCGCCACCCGCAGATTCTGCACCTGATAGTCCACACCCGGGTCCACCGGCCCGCTCTGCCCATGCCCCGGCGCATCGAAGGCCACCGCCGGACGCCCAAGCGCCCGCGCGAATCCCTCCCACGCGCCGGAATGCGCCAACGAGCAGTGCAGCAGCAGAACTTCTGCCGCTCCTTCGCCCCAGCTTCGCCAAAAGGTCTCGGTCCCGCCCCGCAAGGCGACGGGCATCAGATCTTGCCCGACAGATGCAGGTCCAGATCGTCCAGCCGGTCCTGACCCCAGAACCGCTCGTCTGTGTCGGTGATGTAGAACGGCGCGCCGAACACGCCGCGATTCGCCGCCTCCTCGAGGTTCGCCGCATATTCTTCGGCGCCGGCCAGCATGCCGGTATCGGCCAGTGCGGGGTCGAACCCCGCCGCCGCCAGCACGTCGCGGATCACGTCATCCTCCGCGATGTTCCGCTCCCCGGCCCAGCAGGCGCTGGTGAAGCCATGCACCAACGCCCCCAGATCGCCGCCGCCCGCCTTCTGCGCCGCGATGATCGCATAAGACGACGGCGCCGGATTGGTCGGCCAAAATGCAGGCTGCAGATTGATCGGCAGGCCGACTTTCGCCGCCTGCCGCCTGAGCTCCTGCAACCGATATTCTTGGCGTGACGGGTGCCGATCCTTCGGCGGTGTGCCCCCGGTCCGCCCGAAAAGCCCGATGATGTCTAGCGGCTTGTAGGCCACCGTCGCCCCGTGCTTCGCCGCGACAGCCTCGAACCGAGTCCCGGCCAGGTAGGTGTAGGGTGACACGGTCGCGAAAAAATAGTCGATATGGGGCATCTGGCCGCTCCGCTGGTCCGTGGATGTTTGCAAGACCGTATCGGGGTGGTAAGCGGAGTCAACGTCACGAATCCGTCATCTGCGACGCCCGAAGGACCCTCGCTGCCCATGCCGACCCTGACCGAGCCGAAGCTGATTTCCGGCAACGCCAACCGCATGCTCGCCAACGCCGTCGCCCGCCGCATGTCGATGCACCGCGGCATCAGCGTCGACCTGGTCGACGCCCGGGTCGAACGCTTCAACGACGGCGAGATCTTTGTCGAGGTCTACGAAAACGTCCGCGGCGAGGACATGTTCATCCTGCAGCCGACCTCGAACCCGGCGAACGACAATCTGATGGAGCTGTTGATCATGTCGGATGCGCTACGCCGGTCGTCGGCGGCGCGCATCACCGCCGTGATCCCCTATTTCGGCTATGCCCGCCAGGACCGCCGCACCAAGGCCCGTACCCCGATCAGCGCCAAGATGGTCGCCAACATGATCGTCGGCTCCGGGATCGAGCGGGTGCTGACCATGGACCTACACGCCGCCCAGATCCAGGGCTTTTTCGACATCCCCGTCGACAACCTCTACGCCTCGCCGGTCTTCGCCCTCGACATCCTGCATCAGTTCAAGGGCAAGCTCGACCATGTCACCGTGGTGTCGCCCGACGTCGGCGGCGTCGCCCGCGCCCGGGAACTCGCCAAACGCATCGGCTGCGCCCTGGCCATCGTCGACAAACGTCGCGAAAAGCCAGGCGAGGTGGCCGAGATGACCGTGATCGGCGAGGTCGCAGGCAAGACCTGCATCATCGTCGATGACATCATCGACACTGCCGGCACGCTCTGCAAAGCCGCCGAGGTTCTCACTGAGAACGGCGCCAAGGAAGTGCATTCCTACATCACCCACGGCGTGCTTTCGGGCCCTGCGATCGGTCGCGTCACCGACTCGGTGATGAAAAGCCTGGTGATCACCGACACGATCGAACCGACCGAGGCGGTGCGCAACGCCAAGAACATCCGCATCGTGCCCACAGCGCCGATCTTCGCGCAGGCGATCATGAACATCTGGAACGGCACCAGCGTGTCGTCGCTGTTCGAAACCGACACGCTCGGGCCGATCTACGAAGGCACCTACGCCCGCATCTGACGCCGCTTGGGGCCCTTCTTCTCGTCACAAATACGCAGTCTCGCGCCGCAACCCGCACCGGCGCCTGTATGACGCGTCGCCCTACCGCTGGCTGAAAGAAAGCGCGCGGAAGCGCTCATTTTGGTGGCGGACGGCCCTAATAGAGGTCCCAATCGTCCTCGCTCTTCAATTCGCCGACCGCCATCCAGTCCGCCCGGATCCGCGCGACGCGACTGTCGCCCCAGGTCCGGAACACGATGTCGAACCCCGCTTCGGTCACCTTCTCTGCAGAGATGTCGGCGCGCTGATTGGTGTTATGGTCCATGTCCCACATCGAAATCGACACCTGCACTGCGGGCGGCGACCGGAACGGTTCGGCGAACTTGACCTTTTTGCGGTGCATGCGTGGCCCGTCTCCGGTCCACATCTTGCCGTCGTGCTCGTAGTCGGAAAACAAGACAGAGCTGCCCTGGTCCACCCCCACAAGATAGTTGCGCAAACGCTTCATATGGTCCTCGCCGTCGGCAGACTATCGGTGCAATACGGCGAAAATTCGACCCGGAATCGAAACAGCCCGGCTTGTGGGGCCGGGCTGTTTCCAAAAGACCTCACGCGAGATCCGGGCCGGGTCACACCATCTGATCGGCCAGATGTGCCAGATCGGCCAGCGCCTTGGCCGTGTAGTCCTGAACTTCAGGCGCCGCCTGTGCGTGGGCCGCCTCGGCTTCCTTGCGCAGCTTCTCCAGGAAGTCTGGCGTCACCTCGGACCGCGGTACGGCGTTTTCGGCCAGGACCGAGGCGCTCGTCGCCGTGATCTCGGCAAACCCGCCCGAGACCACGAATTCTTGCGTACCGTCCGAACCCGTCGCGCGCAGGATACCGGGCCGCAGCGTGGTGATCAGCGGCATGTGGTCCGGCATCGCCGTCATGTCGCCTTCGGCGCCCGGGATCTGCACCTCGCTGGCTTGCATCGAGGCCAGCATGCGTTCGGGGCTGACGAGGTCGAATTGCATCGTGTCGGCCATGGCTTAGGCCGCCTCGGCCGCCATGCGTTCGGCCTTGGCCACCACCTCGTCGATATCGCCGACCATGTAGAACGCCGCTTCCGGCAGGTGGTCGAACTCGCCGGCCACCACGCGCTTGAAGCTGTCGATGGTTTTTTCCAACGGCACCTGCACGCCGGGCGAACCGGTGAAAACCTGCGCCACGTCGAAGGGCTGGCTGAGGAAGCGTTGGATCTTCCGGGCCCGGGCCACGGTCAGCTTGTCCTCTTCGCTCAGTTCGTCCATGCCGAGAATGGCGATGATGTCCTGCAGCGACTTGTAGCGCTGAAGGATGCCCTGCACTTCGAAGGCCACGTTGTAGTGCTCTTCACCCACGACGGCCGGGTCCATCAGACGCGAGGTCGAGTCGAGCGGGTCCACCGCCGGATAGATGCCGAGCTCCGAGATCGCCCGCGACAACACCGTGGTGGCGTCGAGGTGCGCAAACGACGTCGCCGGCGCCGGGTCGGTCAGGTCGTCGGCAGGCACATAGATCGCCTGCACGCTCGTGATCGAGCCGGCCTTGGTCGAGGTGATCCGCTCCTGCAGCGCGCCCATATCGGTGGCGAGCGTCGGCTGATAGCCCACCGCCGAGGGGATCCGGCCCAAAAGCGCCGACACTTCCGACCCGGCCTGGGTGAAGCGGAAGATGTTGTCGACAAAGAACAACACGTCGGTCCCGGACTGATCGCGGAACTGCTCGGCCAGGGTCAGGCCGGTCAGCGCCACCCGCGCCCGCGCCCCCGGAGGCTCGTTCATCTGGCCGTAGACCAGAGCCACCTGGCTCTCAGACAGGTTGTCGGGCTTGATGACGTTCGATTCGATCATCTCGTGGAACAGGTCGTTGCCCTCGCGGGTCCGCTCGCCGACGCCGGCGAAGACCGAAAAGCCCGAGTGCACCTTGGCGATGTTGTTGATCAGTTCCATGATCAACACGGTCTTGCCCACCCCGGCGCCGCCGAAGAGGCCGATCTTTCCGCCCTTGGCGTAGGGGGCCAACAGGTCCACGACCTTGATGCCGGTGACCAGGATTTCCGATTCCGTCGACTGTTCGACGAATTCCGGCGCCGGCTGGTGGATCGGGCGCTTTTCCTCAGCCTCGACCGGCCCGCCTTCGTCCACCGGCTCGCCGACCACGTTGATGATCCGCCCCAGCGTCGCGTTGCCCACCGGCACGGTGATCGGCCCGTCGCTGTCGGTCACCACCTGCCCGCGCTGCAGGCCTTCGGTCGCGTCCATCGCGATGGTGCGTACGGTGTTCTCGCCCAAATGCTGCGCCACCTCCAAAACCAGCCGGTTGCCGTGGTTGTCGGTCTCCAGCGCATTCAGGATTTCGGGCAGGTGATCGTCGAACTTCACGTCGACAACGGCGCCCATCACCTGGGTCACGATGCCTTTCGCATTTGCCATGTCTTAGTCTCCGGTTTCGTGGGCACCCGGCCCGGTCGTATCTCAGGCCTCGATCAGATCGAGGCGTTTTTCTATGCGACTAACACGCTCGTCGAGGCGGTCGATGCGTGCGTTTGTAGACGCGATTTGCGTTTCAAGGTGGCCGATGTGGCTGATAACCTGCCCCATTTGCCCTTCGAGAGTTGTCATACGAACTTTCAGATCACCGATATCAAGCGCCATGGCATCCAATTTGGACTGAATCCGCTTTAGATGCTCCAGCACGAGGTTTTCGGTGCTCTCGTTCATTCTAGAGCGCCTCCGCGCCCGAGATGATCTCGATCAGTTCGTTGGTGATTACGGCCTGGCGCGAGCGGTTGAATTGGATCGTCAGCTTGTCGATCATCTCGCCTGCGTTGCGCGTCGCGTTGTCCATCGCCGACATCCGTGCGCCCTGCTCGGAGGCGCCGTTCTCCAGCAGGCCAGAGAAGATCGCCGTCGCAACGCCGCGCGGTAGCAGCGCCTCGAGGATCTCTTCCTCGCCCGGCTCGTAGTCGTAGAATGACGCCGTGGCGCCCTCCTCGGCCTCGAACGAAGCGGGGATGATCTGCACCTCGGTCGGCTCCTGCGCGATCACCGACTGGAAGGTGTTGAAGAAGACCGTGGCGACGTCGAACTCGCCGGCATCGAAGCGGTCCAGGATATCCTTGGCGATGTCCTGCGCGTTGGCATAGCCGATGCGCTTGACCTCGGTCAGGTCGATATGCCCGACGAACTGATCCTCGTAGTCGCGCTTGAGCTGCTCGCGGCCCTTCTTGCCGACGGTCAGGATCTTGATGGTTTTGCCGGCGCCAAGCAGCTCTTCGGCCTTGGCCCGTGCCATGCGCACGATCGACGAGTTGAACCCGCCGCAAAGCCCCCGCTCGGCGGTCATCACCACCAGCAGATGCGTCTGATCGCTGCCGGTCCCGGTCAACAGCTTCGGCCCCTGGCCGCTCGCCATGGCGCTGGCCGACAGCCCCGCCATCACCGCGTTGAACCGCTCGGCATAGGGTCGCGAGGCTTCCGCCGCCTCCTGCGCTCGGCGCAGCTTGGCCGCGGCGACCATCTGCATCGCCTTGGTGATCTTGCGGGTCGATTTGACCGACTCGATCCGGGTCTTCAGGTCCTTAAGGCTTGGCATCTTCCCAGTCCCTCAAGGTCTCAGGAGAAATCGGCGGCGTATTCGTCGAGCGCTGCCTTGATCTTGTCTTCCAGCTCGCCCGCGACCTTGCGATCGTTGACGGTGATGTCGTCCAGTAGGGACTGATGCTTCGACCGCAGGTGATTGAGAAAGCCCTGTTCGAACCGGCCCACGTCGCGCACCGCGATCTTGTCGAGGTAGCCCTTGATGCCGGAATAGATCACGCAGACGATCTCGGCATTGGTCAGCGGCGAATACTGCGGCTGCTTCATCAACTCGGTCAGCCGCGCGCCGCGATTGAGCAGCGCCTGGGTCGCGGCGTCGAGGTCGGAGCCGAACTGTGCGAACGCCGCCATCTCGCGATATTGCGCCAGTTCCAGCTTCACCGAGCCCGCGACCGATTTCATCGCGCTGGTTTGCGCCGACGAACCCACCCGGCTCACCGACAGACCGGTGTTCACCGCCGGGCGGATGCCCTGATAGAACAGTTCGGTTTCCAGGAAGATCTGGCCGTCGGTGATCGAGATCACGTTGGTCGGGATAAAGGCCGACACGTCGCCGCCCTGGGTTTCGATGATCGGCAGCGCGGTCAACGACCCCGCCCCATTGTCCTCGTTCAGCTTCGCCGAGCGCTCCAACAGCCGCGAGTGCAGGTAGAATACGTCGCCCGGATAAGCCTCGCGCCCCGGCGGGCGGCGCAGCAGCAGAGACATCTGACGATACGACACCGCCTGCTTCGACAGGTCATCGTAGATGATCAGAGCGTGGCGGCCGTTGTCGCGGAAGTACTCGGCCATGGCACAGGCCGAATAGGGCGCCAGGAACTGCATCGGCGCGGGGTCCGACGCGGTCGCAGCCACGACGATGGAATAATCCATCGCACCCGATTCCTCGAGCTTCTTGACCAGCTGCGCGACGGTCGACCGCTTCTGCCCGACGGCGACGTAGACGCAATAGAGCTTCTTCGACTCGTCGTCGCCCGCGGCCTCGTTGTAGGACTTCTGGTTCAGGATCGTGTCCAGCGCCACCGCCGTCTTGCCGGTCTGGCGGTCGCCGATGATCAGTTCCCGCTGGCCCCGGCCGATCGGGATCATCGCGTCGACCGATTTCAGACCCGTCGCCATCGGCTCGTGCACCGACTTGCGTGGGATGATGCCGGGCGCCTTGACGTCGGCGATGCGGCGCTCGGAGGCCTTGATCTCGCCCTTGCCGTCGATCGGATTGCCCAGCCCGTCGACCACCCGGCCCAGAAGCGCGTCGCCCGCCGGCACGTCCACGATGGCGTTGGTGCGCTTGACGGTGTCGCCTTCCTTGATGTCCCGGTCCGAGCCGAAGATCACGATGCCGACGTTGTCGGCCTCGAGGTTCAGCGCCATGCCGCGGATGCCGCCTGGGAACTCGACCATCTCGCCGGCCTGCACGTTGTCGAGGCCGTAGACCCGGGCGATCCCGTCGCCGACCGACAGCACGCGGCCGACCTCGGCAACCTCGGCCTCCTGGCCGAAGTTCTTAATCTGCTCCTTCAGGATCGCAGAAATTTCAGCAGCTTGGATCGCCATCTATCCGACCTCTTTCATTGCATTCTGGAGGTTTGCCAGGCGCGAGGCGATCGAGGTGTCGATCATCTTCGAGCCGACCTTAACGACAAGACCGCCGATGAGCGCTTCATCGACGGCCAAATTGATCTTCACGTCCTTGCCCACCGACGCCTTCAGCGTCTGCGCCAGCTTGTCGGCTTGTGCCTGGGTCAATTCCTGGGCGGCCACCACATCGGCGGTCACCTCGCCCTTTTCGTCGGCGATCAGCCCGCGCAGGCTTCGCACCAGTTGCGGCAGCACAAACAGCCGCCGCTTCGACGCCATCAGCGCCAGCGTGTTGGTCAGGACGCCCGACAGGCCCATCTTCGCGCCGATCGCGGCGATCGCCTGGCCTTGAGCATCGCGCGAATAGACCGGCGAGGCGATCAGCGAGCGTAAATCGGCGCTTTCGGTCATCGCCGTTTCCAGCGCGTCGACGTCGGATTCCAAGGCGGGCAGGGATTTGTCTTCTTTGGCCAGTTCGAAGATGGCCGTGGCGTAGCGTGCGGCGATGCCGGCAGAGATCGAAGCTGTCTCGGACACGTCCGTCCTTCCGATGTCTGAAGCCCATGACAAGGCCGGCAGGATCCGGACCTGGGCAGCATAAACGAGGTGCCGATAACGACGCCCCGTCCAAATCGGGGACCATCTAGCAGAGGTCTATGCGGCCCGCAACTGCCTTGGAGCGAGGGCACGGCAGAGGAAAGTGTTTATATTCAGGAGGTTAGACATGGTGCGACGGAATGCGCTGAAAAAACACGCTGCAGGTGCGAAAAAAGCGGCGGGACTCGCGCGGGTTTTGCCGGACGCGGGGCAGTGGCGGACATGCGGTGTTTGCGACAGTTGGTGGCAGGTCCGGACACGCGACGATCCAGGCCAAGACCCGGTGGCAATCGCGGGGGCGATCTCAGGCATTCCGGGCATCCGGTCATCTTCGGCCTTTGGTTTGCGATTACCGAGGCGGAATTTGACGATCCCCGCGCGCCATCGAGCGTTGACCCCGCTCGGCCAGAGCCGCGCCATCGCCGACCCGCGGGGTGGCGAGCTGACCTCTCTTCGGCAGCGCTTTATGGCTGTCGAGTCCGTGGGGCATCACGCGATGCGCTGGTGTAGACCAATCGCCGCCCCTGCCGGGCGGGTCGGCGATGGCGCGGCGGCGCTGCGCGCCTTGATTCCGCGCCGGAGGGCGGGTCTCCACGGCTGCTTCAGACCATCGCCCGCGTCTCGCGGAAAAACACCCCGCCTAAACCGGCTTCACCCCGGGCTGACCGATCCCTTCAAGCACGCGCAGGGGTTTGCGCACCGCCTCCGGTAGACCCTTGGGCCTAGCATAGACCTGCTTGCTAGCCTCGACCAGCAGCACCCCGCCGGCCCAGGCGGTGCTGAGCTTGCGGCCGGTCTTCTCCCAAAACGGCCCGGTCTTGACCCAAAAACGCCGGTCCGACGGCGGCTGGAACAGCGCCGCCACATGGCGCTCCGGCACAAAGGCGTGGCGCTTCAGCTGCGCCTCCAATTGCCCCAGCGAATAGGGCCGGCCGAACCCGAACGGTGTCTTGTCGCGGCGCGCCCACAGCCCGCCGCGGTTCGGCACGACGAACAGAACGCG
The DNA here is from genome assembly GCA_030066215.1 of Rhodobacter sp. GTDB lineage: Bacteria > Pseudomonadota > Alphaproteobacteria > Rhodobacterales > Rhodobacteraceae > JASJCA01. The sequence goes on from JASJCA010000001.1 coordinate 20,133, forward strand.
ACCATTGGCAGCCAGCACCCGTTGGCATTCCTCCAACAGCTTCGAGGGGTTCTCGCTGGTCTCGAGCCCATGCAGCAGCAAGAGCTTGTCCGCCTGCCCGGTCTGCAGCGGCCAGAGCGTCTCTTCGCACAAGACAGAGGTGTTCGGCGCCCCCGGCGGCCAGGGCATCACGCCCTGCGGGCCGGGCATCAGCCCCACGACCCGGGTCGCCTTGTCGAGATAGGGCCGCAGGATCGGCGCAGCGAACCCAAAGCCCACCACCGTCTGCCCGGCCGCAGTCGGCCAAAGCCGCACCACCTGGTCCCGGATCGCCTTTTGCGCCGCGCGCCCCAGCCGGGTGCGGTAGTAGAAGTTGCGCAGGTCCAGAACGTCCAGGTGCATTGCGGCGCGGGCCCAGATCGGCAAAGCTCTGGCCGACCATACCCAAGACGCCCACCCAAACCACGAGGAAACGCCATGCCCCTAGAGATCGTCACCGTGCCGTGCCTCAGCGACAACTACGCGTTTCTGGTCCACGATGCCGCCAGCGGCGCCACGGCACTGGTCGACGCGCCAGAGGCGGCGCCGATCCAGGCGGAACTCGACCGCCGCGGCTGGCGGCTCAGCCAGATCCTGATCACCCACCACCACGGCGACCACATCGCCGGGATCGACGCGCTGCGCTCGGGCGCCACTGTGATCGGCAACGCCGCCGACGCCGCCCGGCTGCCGCCGCTCGATCACGCCGTCGGCGACGGCGACAGCTTCGACGTCGCCGGCCACGCCGTACATGTCATGGACGTCTCGGGCCACACAATCGGCCATCTGGCCTTCCACATCCCCGACGCGGGCGCCGTCTTTACCGCCGACAGCCTGATGGCGCTCGGCTGCGGGCGGCTGTTCGAAGGCAGCGCCACGCAGATGTGGGCGAGCCTGTCGAAGCTGGCGGCGCTGCCAGACGACACACTGGTCTGCTCTGGCCACGAATACACCGCCGCCAATGCCCGCTTCGCGCTGACCATCGAGCCAGGCAATCCCGATCTGCAGGCCCGCGCGAAAGCCACCGAGGCCGCCAACGCCGCGGGCCGGCCGACGGTCCCGTCGACGCTCGCCGACGAGAAGGCCACCAATCCGTTTCTGCGCGCCGCCTTGCCCGAAGTGAAAGCCGCCATAGATATGACAGGCGCGGCTGACGTGGACGTCTTTGCCGAGATCCGACGCCGCAAGGACACGTTCTGACCCCGGGCGCCGCCCCTCGCGCCCCAGCGTTGCCAAACTGCCCATTTTCCGGTCGCCGCCCGACAATGTGACCGGGATCGCAAAGAAAAACCTTGAAGCCCGGAAAAGAAAACCGAACTTTAAGGTTAAGAGGTCACGGTTGGTACGGGGCCCGCCGCCCCCTCCGACCCAAGGTAAGGAGCACGTCACGTGCCGTCATTCTCCAATACACTCGAGCAAGCGATCCATTCCGCTTTGGCCCTGGCCAATGCGCGCCGTCACGAACTCGCCACGTTGGAACACCTGCTCTTGGCGCTGATCGACGAACCCGACGCGGCCAAGGTCATGCAGGCCTGCAGCGTCGATCTCGATGCGCTGCGCAAGACGCTCGTGGAGTTCATCGATGACGATCTGAACACGCTGGTGACCGATGTCGATGGGTCCGAAGCCGTGCCGACGGCCGCCTTCCAGCGCGTCATCCAGCGCGCCGCAATCCATGTGCAAAGCTCGGGCCGCACCGAGGTCACCGGCGCCAACGTTCTGGTCGCGATCTTCGCCGAGCGTGAATCCAACGCCGCCTATTTCCTGCAGGAACAGGACATGACCCGCTACGACGCGGTGAACTTCATCGCCCACGGCGTCGCCAAGGATCCCTCGTATGGCGAGACCCGACCGGTGCAGGGTGCCAGCGACCTGGAGGAAGAAGCGCAGAGCGCCGAAGAGGACGGCAAGGGCGAGTCGGCGCTGGCGAAGTACTGCGTCGATCTCAACGCCAAGTCACGTAAGGGCGATGTCGACCCGCTAATCGGCCGCGATCTGGAGGTCGAGCGTTGCGTTCAGGTGCTGTGCCGTCGGCGCAAGAACAACCCGCTTCTCGTCGGCGACCCCGGTGTCGGCAAGACCGCCATCGCGGAAGGCCTGGCGCATAAGATCGTCGGCGGCGAAACCCCCGACGTGCTGCAGGGCGCCACGATCTACGCGCTCGACATGGGCGCGCTGTTGGCCGGCACCCGCTATCGCGGCGATTTCGAGGAGCGGCTGAAGGCCGTTGTGGCCGAGCTCGAGGATCACCCAGACGCGATCCTCTTCATCGACGAGATTCACACCGTGATCGGCGCCGGCGCCACCTCGGGCGGCGCGATGGACGCCTCGAACCTGCTGAAGCCGGCGCTGCAGGGCGGCAAGCTGCGCTGCATGGGGTCGACCACCTACAAGGAATTCCGCCAGCATTTCGAGAAGGACCGCGCGCTTTCCCGCCGGTTCCAGAAGATCGACGTGACGGAGCCCACCGTCGATGACACGGTTAAGATCCTCAAGGGCCTCAAGCCCTATTTCGAGGAGCATCACGAGATCAAGTACACCTCGGACGCGATCAAGTCGGCGGTCGAGCTGTCGGCCCGCTACATCCACGACCGCAAGCTGCCCGACAAGGCCATCGACGTGATCGACGAGGCCGGCGCGGCCCAGCATCTGGTGGTGGAATCGAAACGCCGTAAGACCATCGGCGCGAAGGAAATCGAGGCGGTGGTAGCCAAGATTGCCCGCATCCCGCCAAAGAACGTCTCGAAAGACGACGCCGAGGTTCTGAAGGACCTAGAGGCGACGCTTAAGCGCGTCGTCTTTGGCCAGGACCCGGCGATCGAAGCGCTGGCCTCGGCGATCAAACTCGCCCGCGCCGGTTTGCGCGAGCCGGAAAAGCCCATCGGCAACTATCTCTTCGCCGGCCCGACCGGCGTCGGCAAGACCGAGGTGGCCAAACAGCTCGCCGATTCGCTGGGGGTCGAGCTGCTGCGCTTTGACATGTCGGAGTACATGGAGAAACACGCCGTCAGCCGTCTGATCGGCGCGCCCCCGGGCTATGTCGGCTTCGACCAGGGCGGCATGCTGACCGACGGCGTCGACCAGCATCCGCATTGCGTGCTGCTGCTGGACGAGATCGAGAAGGCGCATCCGGACGTCTACAACATCCTCTTGCAGGTGATGGACCACGGCAAACTGACCGACCACAACGGCCGGCAGGTGGATTTCCGCAACGTGATCCTGATCATGACCACCAATGCCGGCGCGCAGGAGCAAGCCAAGGAAGCCATCGGCTTCGGCCGCGACCGGCGCGAGGGCGAGGATATGGCGGCGATCGAAAAGATGTTCACGCCGGAATTCCGCAACCGCCTGGATGCGGTGATCAGCTTCTCGCCGCTGCCGATGGAGGTGATCCTGCAGGTCGTCGAGAAGTTCGTCCTGCAGCTCGAGGCGCAGTTGATGGATCGCAATGTCACCATCGAGCTCACGCGGCCGGCTGCGGAATGGCTCGCCGACAAGGGCTATGACGACAAAATGGGCGCGCGCCCGCTGGGCCGGGTGATCCAGGAGAACATCAAAAAGCCGCTCGCCGAAGAGCTGCTGTTCGGCAAATTGGCCAAGGGCGGCATCGTCAAGGTTGGTATCAAGGACGGCGCGCTCGATCTGCGGATCGAAGAGGCTCAGGCCCCGCGTCTGCCTTCGAAGAAGCCGCCGCTCTTGACCGCCGACTGATCGCGGGTGTGCCGCGGTCTGTTGCCGAAAACGGATTGCAACCCGGCCTGATACAGCGTTTGCGCAGCGAGCGCTTTCGGGTCGGGTCACAAGTTGCGTTGGTTGTGGCCGTCCTGCCGGTTGCCATCATGCTGGTTCTGGGCGCGTCCATGGCCGCGGCGGACGCGCCAAAACTCTCGTTCCCCGTCGACTGTGCGCTTGGTGAGACCTGTTACATCCAAAACTACGTCGACCGAGATCCCTCGCCCGGCTACGCCGATTTCGGCTGCGGCGCGCTGTCCTATGATGGCCACAAGGGCACCGACATCGCCCTGCGGAGTCGCGCAGCAATGGCCGCAGGAGTGGCGGTCTATGCCGCTGCGGCGGGCACCGTCCGCGGTACGCGAGACGGTATGGCCGACAAGGTCTACACCGCCGACGACGCCGAGGCGCTGGAGGGTCGGGACTGCGGCAATGGTCTGGTGATCGACCATGGGCAGGGCTGGCAGACCCAGTATTGCCACCTGAGGCGCGGCAGCCTCGCCGTGCAAAGCGGCGACGCCGTCGCCGCAGGGGACCTGATCGGCCAGGTCGGCCTCTCCGGCCGCACCCAATTCCCGCATTTGCACATCTCGGTCCGCAAAGACGGTGAGCCCGTCGATCCGTTCCAACCTGATGGCCGCACGGCTTGCAGCGACACGGGCGCGGCGCTCTGGGCTGACGACATCGCCTACAGCCCCGGCGGGATGATCGACGCCGGGTTTTCCCCCGCCTTGCCGGACTACGACGCCATCAAGGCGGGCACAGCAGCGTCGGCAGGCCTGCGGCGCGAAGCCGAGGCCCTGGTGATGTGGGTTTATCTCTACGGCGGCAGAGAGGGCGACCGTATCGTTTTCGACGTCGATGGTCCCGACGGGCCGTTCCTGGATCAGACCACCGAGTTGACGAGAACCCAGGCCCAGTTGTTTCGTGCCGTGGGCCGCAAACGTAGGGCGCAGGATTGGACGGACGGCATCTACACCGGTACCGCCACGCTGATCCGCGGCACGGTCGAAATCGACCGGATCTCCACCCAGGTCGTCGTGGCACGATAGCGCACAAGACCCAGATTAGACGCCGCAGACCGTGTTGCCCTGGTCGGGCTATTTTTCGGTCAGCTTGAGTTCGATCCGCCGGTTCTGCGCCCGCGCCTCCGGCGACGGCGCACGGTTGATCGGCTGAAACTCACCGAACCCCGCCGCGGCCAACCGGTTCGGCGGGAAGCCCAGCTCAGCGATCATGAACTGCACCACCGACAGTGCCCGGCCCTGGCTCAGCTCCCAATTATCGGCATATTTGCCGCCGCTGACGATCGGCACGTCGTCGGTATGCCCGTCGACCCGCAGGACCCAGTCGATCTCTGGCGGGATCTCGCCGGCCACCTCGCCGAGGATCTCCACCACCCGCGCGATTTGCGCCCGGCCCTCGGGCGCCAGCGACACGTCCCCGATCGGAAACAGCACCTCTGAGGAGAACACGAACCGGTCGCCCTCGATCCGCACGCCCTCACGCCCGGCCAGAACCTCGCGCAGCTGCCCGAAAAACTCCGAGCGGAACTGTTCCAGCTGTTTGGCCTTCTCCTCCAGCTCCAGCCGCAGCGCCTCTTCGGCATCCGCGCGCCGTTTTTCTTCCGCCGCGACCCGCGCCAGCGCGGTGTTCAGCTGCGAGCCGAGCGCGTTGATCTGCACCTGCCGGTCCGCCTCTTGTGCCACCGCGGTATCTAGAAGCGCCTGCAACGCGCCCAACTGCTGGCGCAGCGCCGCGACCTGCTGGTTCAGCACCTCGGTCTTGCGCAGCGCGTCGGCCGACTTCGCCTCTTCGTCGGACAGCGCCAGGTTCGCGACCTTGAGCAGCGCCTCGCGCTCCTCGGACCGTGTCAGCGCACGCTCGATTTCCAGCTCGGCCTGGGCCTTCGCCGCCAGCGCCGCGGCCAGCTGGTCCCGAAGCTCCTGCTCGCTACCCGCCGCCGAGGCCCGCAGCGCGTCGATCTGCGCCTGGGCGGCGACCAGCGCATCCTCAGCGGCGGTCTTGTCGGCCAAAGCCGCCATCAGCCGCTCGGTCAGGTCATCACCGGCGGCCCGCGCCGCGGCCAACAGCGTCAACGTCTCTTCCGCCTCGCGGCGCTTTTCCTCCAACGCCAGGGTCATCGCCGTCAGCTCGTCGTCGGCATCCTTCAGACGCGCGCGCAGCGCCTCTGCCGCCGCCGCATCCGCCAGCCGCCGCTCTTCCTCGGCCGTCAGTTGGGTTTCGACGCCGGCCAGCCGCTCGCGCAGCCGCTCCGCCGCCGCCTGCTCGGCCAGCCGCGCTGCCGCTTCGGCGTCCAGATCCTGCTGCAGCGCGGCCAGCCGTTGGCGCAACTCCTCGGCCGCCGCCCGCTCGGCCAGACGCGCGGCCTGTTCGTCGGTCAGCTCCTGCTCGGCGCCGGCGAGCCGCTGCCGCAGTTCCTCCAGCGCTGCCTGCTCGGCCAGACGCGCGGCATCGGTCTGGCTGACCTGATCGACCATACCTTCCAGGCTGCGGCGCATTTCCTCGGCCGCGGCCAGCTGGGCGAGCCGCTCGGCCTCGGTCTCGGACAGCGAGGTTTCGATATCGGCGAGCCGGGCTTGCAGCGAGGCCACCACCGCGGCCTCGGCCAGCCGCGCCTCTTCCTCGGCGCTGAGCGAGGTTTCCAGCTCGGCCACCCGCAGCCGCAGCGCCTCTGCCGCCGCCGCCTCGGCAAGACGCAGCTTTTCCTCTTCCGAGACCGCCGCCTGCGTCTCGGACAATTGCTTCTGCAGCGCGGCGATCACCGCCTGTTCGGCCAGCCGCGCGGCCTGTTCGTCGGACAATGCCGCGTCGATCTGGCCCAGCTCTGCACGCAGCGCCGCCGCCTCTTCCAAAGCTCGCGCCCGAACGTCCTCTTCACTCGACAAGCTCGCCTGCAGTTGCAACAGCCGCGCGGTTAGGTCGTCACGGTCCGCCACCGTCTGCGCCATCTCGATCTCGGCGGCCAGGCGTTCGGCCTCCAGATCGGACAGCGCGGCCTCGAGCCGCAGGATCGTCTCGCGCAGCGTCTCTGCCTCGGCCGCGCCCGCCGCGCTGCCGGCCTGGGCGGCTTCGACCTCTGCCACCGCCGCGGCACGTGCGGCTTCGGTTTCGGCCAGCGAGGCCTCAAGCCGCAAGAGCCGCGCCTGCATCGATTCCTGCTCCAGCGTCGCCGCCAGCCGCGCCGCCTCCGCCGCGCCAAGCGACTCTTCGGTCGCCGCCAGCCGTGCGCGCAGATCGGCCAGCAGCGCCAGGTTGTCCCGCTTGACCGTCGCTTCCTCGGCCAGCGCCGCCTGCAGCGCCAGGATCTGGTCGCGCAAGGTGACGCCCTCGGCCCGCGCCGCGGTGACTGCCGCCGTCTCGTCGTCCAGCGCCGCCTGCAGCGCCGCCAGCCGGGTGTTCAGCGCCGCGTTGTCGGACTGCGCACCCTGCAGCTGCGCCAGCGCATCGGTCAGCGACGTCTCGCGTGCCGAGACCCGGTTGCGTAGATCGGCGATCAGCGCCTGCAACGCGTCGCGTCGCGCCGCCGCCAGCCGCGCCGCCTCGGCGCCTTCATCGATCTCGTCGCGCGCCCGCGCCAGGGCAAGCTGCAGCGCCTCCTGTTCCGAGATCAGCACGGCATTGGCGCCGCGCAGCGCATCGAGATCCGCCGCCAGCGCCGTGCCCTCAGCCCGCGCCGCGTCGCGTTCGGCCAAAAGCGACGCCACCTGCGCCTCGAAGCTCGAAATCCGCGCTGCCTGGGCCGCCAACGCGTCGGCCTGATCGGCCGCCTCGGACTGCAGCGCGGCGATCAGCGCGGCCTGCGCCTCTTCGGTCTGGCGCGCCGTCTCCAGCGTCGCCGACAGCGCGCCGACCTGGCCTTCGAGCTCGAAGGCGCGCTGCTGTTCCAGCCCGAGCGCCTGGGCCAGGGCGTTCACCTCGGCGCTGAGCTCGTCGAGTTCGCTCTCCTGGCCCGAGATCGTCTCGCGCAAGACGAACTGCACCACCATGAAGATCGTCAGCACGAACATCAGCACCAGCAGCAGCCCGGTCATCGCATCGACGAAGCCGGGCCAGATGTTGCCCGACATCCGCTGCACCGATCTGCGGGTCAGCGCCATGGTCTAACCTCTGCCGGCCGGGGTGCGCTCGCGCTCGCGTTCGCGGGCCAGGTGCCGCACCGCCTTGGTCAGCGCGGCGATGTCGCTGCGCAGGTTGATGGTCGATTCCTGCCGCCCGGCGGACATCTCTTCGAGGATGCGCAAAAGCTGCACGTCGATCGACCGCAACCGCATCCGGCTTTCGGCGTCGACATGCCCGCCGGTCTGGTCAGATTGCGACTCCAGCACCTCGACCAGCCGCGCCTGGCTGTCGGCGATCCGGTCGAGCGCCTGGGCGCTGGCATCCTCGCGATCCATCCGCGCGGCCATCTTCTCGATCGCATCGGCCAACTGCCCCAGCCGTTCGTCGACCATCGCCCGGCTGACATCGGACTGGGTATAGATCGCCTGGAGCGATTCCATCTGCTCGGCCATGTGGTCCAGCACCGCGACAACCGCGTCCTGATCCGCCCCAGCCTCGCCGTCGCCCGAGGAAAAGCCCAGCCGGGTGATCGTCGACAGCCATTCCTCGAGCTCGCGGTAGAACCGGTTCTGCCCGTGCCCGGCGAAAAGCTCCAACAGCCCCACCACCAGCGATCCCGCGAGCCCCAGAAGCGACGAGGCAAAGGCCACGCCCATGCCGCCAAGCTGTGCCTCAAGCCCGGTCATCAGCCGGTTGAACACCGCCAGCCCCTCTTCGCCCTCCTGCGGCGCTAGCGACCGGATCGTATCGACCACCGCCGGCACGGTCGTGGCGAGGCCAAAGAACGTACCCAAAAGGCCCAGGAAAATCAGTAGGTTGACGATATAGCGGGTAATGTCGCGCAATTCGTCGATCCGGGTGGCGACCGAATCGAGGATCGACCGCGCCGAGGGCGAGCTGATCTGCATCCGCGCGCCGCGCGACCGCAACAGCGCCGCCAGGGGCGCCAGAAGCCGCGGCGCCTTGGCGTATTGGTATTCCGGCCGGCCCTGGGCGAAGCCGAGGATCCAGTTCACCGACAGGACAAGCTGCACCAGCTGCCAGAAACAGGCGAAGACCCCGATCACGAAGACGAAGCCGATGAAGCCGTTGAGCCACGGGTTGGCCAGAAACACCGACTCGACCCGCGGATAGGCGATGTAGGCGCCGAAGCTCACCAGCACCAGCACGATCAGCATCAGGACGATCTGACGTACGGGCTGGGAAAAGAACGGCTCGGCCTCGCGATCCGGCTGGTCCATTCGGGACGTGTCCTGACGCTAGTTGTTGTGGATAAGATACGGGCGAATGCTGCGGCTGCCAACACCCCCCGCGATTTCGGCTCTAGTCAGCAATCTGGCGCACCTTTCCCGCCAGCCAGCTCAGCTCGGCATCCTCGATCCCCAATTCGTCCAAGTGCGACACGGTGTTGTAGAGGTATTCCGTATTCGGCCCGCGGCCACCAACCGCCGTGGCGATGATCCCGGCCTGCTCGTCCAGGGGCAAACCGCCGCAATATTGCACATGATCGGGATCGACCACATAGGCCACCGCAGCGACCTGGCGGCCGTCCTGCAGGGCGATCTGCAGCACCTTCTCCAGATAGGCCGACGAGATCAGTTCGCGCTCGCGCAAATATTCAAGCGTGGGTTCCGCCCGGTCGCGATGCACCGAAAACGCCAGCCCGTGGCACTCGGTCTCGGGATGCACATCCAGCGCCAGGACCAGCCCGGGCTCGGCCGAGGTGCCGCGGTGATGGATCGACCGCATGCAGAAGGTCCGCGCATAGCCCGGCAGCGTGGCCAGCACCCGCTCTTCGAACGCGAAGCCGGGGTTCCACATCAGCGAGCCGTAGCCGAACACCCAAAGCCCTGGGTCCTGCATCTCTCTGGTCCTCGTTGCCCGCGCCCTATAAACACGGGGAACCAGCAGGGTCAAAGGGCCGCGATGCGCATCCTCGTTGTCATTGTCGTGATCGCCGCCGCGGGCTGGTCGGGGTTTTGGTGGGTCGGCGCGCAGCGAGTGGATGCCGGCCTGCGCGACTGGCTCGAGGCGCGGGCCGACGCCGGCTGGGTCGCCGACTACGGCGCGGTCACGACCGAGGGCTTCCCCAACCGCTTCGACACCACGATCACCGCGCTCGAGCTGGCCGACCCCGCCACCGGCGTCGCCTGGTCGACGCCATTTCTGCAGCTCAAGCGCCTCAGCTACCAGCCGAACCACGTCATCGCCACCTGGCCCGAGACCCAGACCCTGGCTTCGCCGTATCAGCGCCTGACCCTCGGTACCGGCCGGATGCAGGCCAGCTTCGTCTTCGTGCCCGGGACCCCGCAGCAGCTCGACCGCGCCTCCTTCGTCCTCGACGCGCTCCAAGTCACCTCGACCAAGGGCTGGTCCGCCACCATCGACGAGCTGCGCTTCGCCACCCGCAGCACCGCCGCGCGCGCGAACAGCCACGACATCGGCTTCGAGGCCAAGGCGCTTCGTCCCGAGGGCGTGTTTCTGGCCGAGCTGGCCGAGGCCGGCTTCGTGCCCGGCACCTTCGAGCGGTTGAAGATCGACGCCACACTCGGCTTCGACGCGCCCTGGGATCGGACCGCCATCGAGACCGCCCGCCCTGCGATCACCGATATCGAGCTGAACCTGCTGCAGGCCAATTGGGGCAAGCTCGAGCTGTGGATGGCCGGCGATCTGACCGTCGACGCGGCGGGGGTGGCCTCGGGCCAGATCACGGTGAAGGCGAAGAACTGGCGCGAGATGTTGCAGCTTGCCGTCTCGGCCGGCTGGGTGCCGGGGAATTTCGCGCCGACGCTCGAGACCGGCCTGGAGCTGCTCGCCGCCCTCTCGGGCTCGCCCAAAACCCTCGACGCCCCCCTGACGATCCGCAACGGCACCGTCTCCTTCGGCCCCGTAACCCTCGGCCAGGCCCCGAAGCTGCGCCTGCGCTGAGCCGGGCGGGCCTGCTTCGAAGCTGCCAGGGATCGACCTGCGCCTCGTCGATGGCTGCGGACGGGCCGTGTCGAGGCGCAAGCCGCTTCGAAGCGGCTTGGATCAAGCGGCTTCGAAGCCGCTTTCCAAACGCGTTTCGAAACGCGTTTCCACAAGGCCCTTCGAAGGGCCTTTTGCGCCTAGAAGCCGACGACCATTCCTCTTCCAAAACCGCTAGGCACAAATCGGTCCAAGCCCTGGGCCGCCCGACACGCCAGACCGACCGTCGCTGCGCGCGCGAAAAGATTAACGCGGGCCTCCTGCGCGTTCAGCAGCTTGGCGCAATGCGGCTAATCTTTCTGCAGGGCGGAATGTTTCGCGCGCGAAACATCTGCGCCGATCAGCGGCAATAGGCGCCGCCGCGGTGCCGTGCGGTGTCGAAGTGGAAGTGGTCCAGGTGATAGCGGTCGGCATTCGGCCCCAAAACGGTTCCGAACGGCCCGCAAGCGCCGGCATGCACTTTGCGCAGGATCGGCCCCTCGAAGCGGTCGTTCCAGCCCCGCAGCACCGTGATCGACGAGCCGTTCTTGAGGTTGATCGCCGAGATGTCGATCGCCCGACCGCGGCCATGCTCCGAGATCTTCGCCCCCGGCCGGTTGTTTCGCGTCCGGCAGGAATAATGCGCCGCCACCTTCAGCGAGGCCACCCCGCCGCCAAGCCGCGCCACCGCCGGCTTCACCGAGCCCGCGACCCAGCGTTTCAGCGCCTTCGCCGTGGTGCAGTCGATGTTGGCCGGTGTGCTTAGCGCCACGCCGTCGACCGAGGTCACCCGCACCCCGTCGGGCAGCCCGCAGCCGCGCAGCTTCGCCGGGATCGGCGGGATCGCCTGGCCGCGGATCGAGGGATCGCCGCAGACCGAGCCCTTCTTGGGATAGCGCACGGGTTTGTCCGGTGCGCGGAAAATCGCCGCCAGCAGGCCCTTGGGGCGCTTCGGCGGTGCTGGCGCGGGCGTCGCCGTGGCGGTGGAGGCCAGAACCACCCGCTCCGGGCCCGGCGATTCGGCCACCGCGGCGGGCCGTGCGGTGCGCACCGCGACCCTGGGCCGCGGCACCGGCACCGGCGATACGCGAAGGCCCGGTGCGGCGTCACTCAGGGCGATCCGGACCGCGGCGTTGGTGCTGGCCCGCGTCACCGGCCGCAGGGCTGCCGACGCCGTCGCGGCGCTGCCCGGCCGCAGCTCGGGCCGGGGCGAGCTCGCGGGTGCCTCGGCAAAGGCGGCGACCGCCACCAGGGCGGCGGCGCTGAAGGCCAGCACGGGCAGGCGAAGGCTCATTCCTTCACGGCTCCTCGTCCGAAATTGGGGGCGTCGGTGTCCTGCCCCGCCTCGATGATCCCGCGTCGGATCGCGCGAGTGCGGGTAAAATAGTCGAAAAGCCGGTCGCCGTCACCCGTGCGGATCGCACGCTGCAGCGCAAACAGCTCTTCGGTGAAGCGGCCGAGGATTTCCAGCGTCGCGTCCTTGTTGGTCAGAAAAACGTCGCGCCACATGGTCGGGTCGCTGGCGGCGATCCGGGTGAAGTCGCGAAACCCCGCCGCCGAGTATTTGATCACCTCGTCGTCGGTCACCCGCTGCATGTCGTCGGCGACGCCGACCATGGTATAGGCAATGAGGTGCGGCGCGTGGCTGGTCACGGCGAGCGCCAGGTCGTGGTGGCCGGCATCCATCGTGTCGACATTGGCGCCCATCGCCTGCCACAACGCCGTCAACCGGGCGACCGCCTGCGCGTCGGACCCATCGTCCACGATCAGCAGGGTCCAGCGGTTCTGAAACAGCTCGGCAAAGCCCGACCGCGGCCCGGATTGCTCGGTTCCCGCCACCGGATGGCCGGGGATGAAATGCACGCCCGCAGGCAAATGCGGCGCCACCGAGTGGATCACGTGTCGCTTGACCGAGCCCACGTCCGTCACCGTCGCGCCCGTCTTCAGATGCGGCCCGATCTCGGCCGCAACCGCCGCCATCGCGCCGACCGGCACCGCCAGAACCACCAGATCGGCGCCCTGAACCGCCTCGGCCGTCGTCCCGACCACCCGGTCGCAAAGCCCGATCTCTTCCGCCACCGCCCGGGTCTCGGCCGACCGCGCGGTGCCGACGATCTCGCCTGCCAGTCCATCCCGGCGCATGGCCAGCGCCATCGAGCCGGCGATCAGCCCCAGCCCGATCAGCGCCACGCGGTTGTAGATCGCGCTCACGCCCGGGCGTCCTTGAACTGCCCGATGGCATGCGCCACGCGGCGGCAGCCGGCCTCGTCGCCCACTGTGATCCGCAGGCAGTGCGGCAACTTGTAGCCTGCCACCTGGCGCACCAGGATGCCCGCGTCTTTCAGCCAGGCATCGCAGGCCTCGGCCTCGTCGACATCGGCGAACCGCGCCAGGATGAAGTTCGCGCACGAGGTGTCCGACGGCACGCCCATCTCGGCCAGCGCCTCGGCCAGCCAGGCCCGCATCCGCCGGTTCTCGGCCAGGCAGCGCTCGGCGAAGGCCCGGTCGCGCACCGCCGCCTCGGCCGCGTCGAGCTGCGCTTGGGACAGGTTGAATGGCCCCCGCACCCGGTTCAGCACGTCGATCACCGGCTTCGGCCCATAGCCCCAGCCGATCCGGAGCCCGCCGAGTCCGTAGAGCTTGGAGAAGGTGCGCGTCATCACCACGTCGTCGCGCCCGTCGATCAGCGCGGCGCCTCCGTCATAGCCCTCGACGAACTCGGCATAGGCGCCGTCGAGCACCAGAATGGCGCCCTCGGGCAGCCCGTCGGCCAGCCGCGCCAGCTCGTTGCCGCCGATCATCGTGCCGGTGGGGTTGTTGGGGTTGGCGATATAGACCAGCCGGGTGCGGTCGGTCGCCGCGGCCAGGATCGCATCGACGTCGGTGACGCGCTCGCGCTCGGGCACCTCGACCGGCACGGCGCCGGCCGCACGGGCGACGATGCGGTAGATGCCGAAGCCATGCTCAGTGAAGATCACCTCGTCCCCCGGCCCGGCATAGCACTGCGCCAGCAGGTGCAGGATCTCGTCCGAGCCGACGCCGCAGATGATCCGGTCGGGGTCCAGTCCATGCACCTCGCCGATCGCGGTGCGCAGCGCGACATGGTCGGTCGATGGATAGCGGTGCAGAGCCTGAGCGGCGCGGGCATAGGCCTCGATAGCCTTGGGCGAGGGGCCGAACGGGTTTTCGTTCGACGACAGCTTCAGCACGTCGTCGCGCCCGGGCAGCGTCGACCGGCCGCCCTGGTAGGGCGCGATGTCCATGATGCCGGGTTGTGGCGCGGGTGCGGTCACCGGGGCCTCCTTGGTTCGCGACGCTTCTAGCGGGCGGACGGGTCAGAGGCCAGCGGCGACTTGCTGCGCGCCGACAACCAATCCATCAGCGCCATCAGCACGCCGGACGCGACGAAGACCCCGTGGATTATCACCAGCCACATCAGTTGCGTGTCGCCATAGATTGCGTCGGCCGACTGCTGGCCGATCTCCATGAAGCGCTTCAGCAGGTGGATCGCCGAGATTGCGACGATCGACCCGATCAGCTTCATCTTCAGCCCGGCGAAGTCGACGGTGCCCATCCAATAGGGCCGGTCGCCGCCGTCCTCTAGATCGAGCTTCGAGACGAAGTTCTCGTAGCCCGAGAACAGCACGATCAGAAGCAGGTTGGCGGCCAGGGTCAGGTCGATCAGCGTCAGGATCACCAGGATTGTCTTGTCCGCCGACATCTGCATGACTTGCGGGACGTAGTAGGCCAGCTCGCGCAGGAACACGACGGCGAGCATCGCCAGAGTCACCACCAGGCCCAAATACATCGGCGCCATGATCCAGCGCGAGGCGAACAGCGCCTGCTCGAAGCGGCGCTCGAGTACGGGTTTGTCTGACATGCGCCTCGCCGGTCGGGTTACGGTCCGGGCCCAGGTGCCAGCGCCGCGCGGCGAAGGCAATGCGACGCCAGGCAGCAGGTGGGGCGGCAAGCCGGCGTCTGAACGGGTGTGCTTTATGGTCGCCGAGTCCGCAGGAACTCAAGTGAGTCGCGCGGCTCGACCAATCGCCGCCCCACCGAGGCCTTGTGGCCGTCCGACAAAGGTCCACTGGACCCTGTTCAGGCTACGAACCGGCGATGGCGCAGCGGCGCGGCGCGCCTTGATGCCGCGCCTGGGACAGTGTCCAGCTGCGAAACGCTCCCGCCTCCGGACCCGCTGGCTACCGGCAGAGCCCCGGGCGGGCGCCTTGCATCAGCCAGCAGACTTCGGCCCGCACCATTTTCGGGTCCCGCCGCTGCATCGTGGCGATCTGCAACACCGCGGCGTCGGCGAGGTTTTGCATCGCCGCAATCTCGGTCCGCGCCTCTTCGGCATCGTCGCGCGCGCCTTTCAGCTTGCCCTCCAGCGACACCGTGCGGTCGCCCAGCATCGCCGCCGAGGCGACCACCGCCCGGCGTTCGGATTCGCTGCTGCGCAGGTCCGCGACCGTGGCGGTGAGCTGCATCTGAAGATCGCGGACCATGGCGGCCTCGGCCAACCGAGCCTCGGTTTCGGCCGCGATCTGTTCTTCCAGTTCCGCAACGCCGCTCTGCAGCGCCTCAATCGCGGCCTCAGCGTCAGCCATCGCCGCCACGGCAGCCGCCAGGTCAGCCTGCAACCCATCGATCCGGTCGGCGGCCTCGATCGCTGCGGCCTCGGCGGCGTCGACATCCGCCTGCAGGTCGCCGATTCGGGCCTCGGCCGCGACACCCGCCGCGTCCGCCTCGGTCAGCTTGGCCTGCAAGTCGCCGATGCGATCAGCGGCTTCCGCCGCGGCGGCGTCACGCTCCGCCAGGCGCACCTGCAAGTCGCGCACCGTCACCGCCGCCGCCAGCTCCGGCGCGCCCGTCGCACCCACATCGGTTCCGGCGACTCCGGGCAGATAGGCCGCAGTCACAGCGGGGTAGATGCCACGAGCGATGTCGGTGACGTTCAGGCAGGTGCCCGGCATCGCCTTGCCGCCGTTGAAGACCAGGTAGCGATCTTCGGCGATTTCGCGCAGGCCGTCGGGCGTTTTGATCAGAAAATCGCCGTCCTGCGCCCGCAACGCCCGGGCCGAATCGCCCAGCAAAGCCACGTTCCCGTCGGCGTCGCTTTGGAAGACGTAGACCGCGCGCGTGTCGCCGGCCATGCAATCGAACACGCTGGTCGCCGCCAGCATCTCGTCGAGGGTATCCTGCGCCGCCGCCGCGCTGCCGATGCCGATGCCGAGCGCGCCCGCACAAATCATCGATCGCCACATATTACCCCCCGATATTTGTCCGCAATGGACCGAAAATCGGGGGATTGTCGGCGCCCTGTCAACGCTCAATCCGGGGACAGACTGTTGCCGAAACCGACCCGCCGCGGAAATCCGCCGACGGGTCGCGAAATCTCGCCGGGCGCCGCCCGGTCAGTTCTTGGCGTAGTATTCGACGACCAGGTTCGGCTCCATCATCACCGGGTAGGGCACGTCGCCCAGGCCCGGCGTGCGGGTGAAGGTGGCGGTCATCTTGTTGTGGTCGGCGTCGATGTAGTCGGGCACGTCGCGTTCGGGCAGGCCGACGGCTTCGAGCACGATGGCCAGCTGCTTGGACCGGTCGCGCACTTCGATCACGTCGCCTTCTTTGACCCGGTAGCTGGGGATATTCACGCGGCGCCCGTTCACCTTGACGTGGCCGTGGTTCACGAACTGGCGCGCGGCGAACACGGTGGGGACGAACTTGGCGCGGTAGACTACGGCGTCGAGCCGGCGTTCCAACAGGCCGATCAGGTTCTCGCCGGTGTCGCCTTTGACCCGGGCAGCCTCGGCATAGATGCGCTTGAACTGCTTCTCGGTCAGATCGCCATAGTAGCCCTTGAGCTTTTGCTTGGCGCGCAGCTGCAGGCCGAAATCCGACATCTTGCCCTTGCGGCGCTGGCCGTGTTGGCCGGGGCCGTATTCGCGGCGGTTGACCGGGGATTTGGGCCGGCCCCAGATGTTTTCGCCCATCCGGCGGTCGATCTTGTACTTGGCAGAGGTGCGTTTGGTCACCGTCTGATCTCCTTCGCTTTGTGGTCGCCTCAGGATTTCCGCCGGCCTGCGGCAGATCGGGCTGAGACGCGCCGATGAAGGGCGTTGTCCTTTCTCCGGATTTTGCCGGAGCGACAGGCATCCCCTTGCGGGGGCCGCCAACACCAAATGAAACGCCCGGCCTGAGCGGCCGCGACGGAGCGCGCTTATACAGCGGCGCGCGGGGCTGTCAATGGGGCCGGTCGGCGCGTGAGGCCAGGATCGCCGCCTCGGCGGTGCTGAGCATGCGCCGGGCGAAGGCACCGTAGAGGCTGGGGTCGCGTTCGATGCCGGGCAGCCGATCGGCGAGCTCGTCCTGCTGCACCGGGTCGAGCGTGCCGGGCGGCATCGAGGCAGGGTGGAAGGTCTCAGCCTCGAGCCCATTGGCGAAGACGATCTGGTGGCGGTCGAGCAGCAGGTGCACGTAGGTGACCTCGGGCAGCCGTCGGTCGACAAGGACGTTGCGGTCGTTGACCAAGTCCTTGGCCGCGACCAGCACCTCGGGCGAACCGAAGAGCGTGTCCGCCACCGGTCCTTTGACCAGAACCCGGTGCTCGGGCGAGACCAGCAGGTCGGCGTCGGGCCGCCCTTCGCCCGCGGCACCGGCGCGGATCCGGATCGGCCGCAGCTCGGGCATCGCAAACAGCCGCGCGCCGCTCATCCGCCGTTGCCCGATCCAGCGGATCGGCTGCGGGCCATCGTCCTTGGTCAGCACCCGGTCGTCTTCCTGCAGCTCGCGGATCGGGCGCGGGCCATCCGGCGTGGCGATCATGGTGTCGGGCGTGAAGCAGATCACCGACGGTACCGGATCGCCGGATCTGTTGGGGTGCAGGGCGTTCTGCGCGACATGAGTGACCCACAGATCCCGGCCCGCGGGCGGAAGCTCGTCGAGGAACATCAAAAGCGGTACGGCCCGCCCGGGCACCTCGATCAGCGTCGCGGTGTAGCGCCGAATCCCGTCGGTGACCGCGAAACCGGACTCCAGCACCGGGTCGTCCGGCTCGGGCAGCTTGCTGACCGTGTCGATCTCCAGCGCCGCGCCCACCAGGCGGCGTACCGCCCTCGCAGCATGTCGGCGCAAGCTTGCCGTGCCTTCCGAGGGTCCCAGAATCAGAACGTCATTGGGTCCGTCGACGCGCACCGCGCGCCCGTGCCACGACCACGAGGCGCCCTCCATCAGCGCGCCCACCGGCGCACCCGCCAACCCATCGAGTTCGGTCTGCGCCCACGAGATGACGAACGTGCCGCGAAAGCCCGTTTTCATGCCTGTATGCCTGCCGTTTTCTTTTTTGTTGGCAGCACATTAGCATGTGGATAAGTCGCTGTTAAGTGCCCGTGGACAATTCTCGCGTTTAGAAGCGAATGTTGAGGCGGACGGAACCCACCAGCTGGCCCTCGGGCTGGCCGACGAATTCCTCGCCGAGCCAGGTGAGCCCGTAAAACGCCGAGGCTTTCTCGCCCTGCCAATGCACCCCGGCGCGCAGCCGGGTACGGGTGTCGGTCAGCGCAATGCCGTCATAGGCCGGCAGATAGACGCTGTGTTCGACATGGGCGATGTCGGCGCCGAAAACGGCTGCGAAGCCGGTGTGCGCGCCGCGGTTCACACGGTAGCGGTGGCCGGTGGCGACGTCGCGCAGCATCAGTTCGTCCTGGCCGAGCCGCCCGATCATCACGTCGCCACCCAGGCGCACCAGGGTCTCGGCCCCGCCCTGCGCCTCGACAAACGGCCGCAGGACGACCGAGGGCGACAGCCGGTAGGGCCGGGCGAGCTCGATCAGTGCGGTGGGGTGAAAACCGTCGAGGATCTGGTTGCCCAGCACGCCGGGACGCGAAGCGCCGAGGATCCTGTGGAGCTCGGTTTGCAGGTCGCCGAGCCCGGTCTGCGGCCCGGTCACCACCAGATCGGCGCCCAGGCTGACCTCGACCGCCTTGCGCCGGAAATGCGTGTGCGCGCCGAGCGACAGCGCACCGACATAGCGTCGGTCGCCAGGCGCGGCGGTGACGATGTTTTCCGGCGCGATGGTTTCGCTGCGAAAGCGGAATTCGATGACGTCGCCCGGGCGATCGGGCAGCCGGCCGTCCCAGCCGCGGCCGATCACCTTGCTGACGACGTAGGACCCGGTGCGCCAGCGGTCGCGGTTGTCGCCCAGGAAATCGTTGTTGAAGAGCCGGCCCCAGCCGAGCGACTCGCGCTTGGCGGCAGCGGCGTCGGGCGGGCACAGAAGCAGAGCTGTCAGACAGGCAAGAACGGCGCGAAACATCGGTCCCCCGACTCCCAAACGCCCCCCAGCCCCGCCGTTATAGGCGCGCCGCCCGGCCCGACCTAGCCCAATCTCCCCGGCACCGCCGGGCGTGGCGCATCGGCCACATGTCGGGGGCGGGGACATTGGCCCTCTCGCGAAAAGCCGGGCCCATCGCCGACCCGCGGGGTGGCGAGCCGACGATTGTTCGGAAGCACTTTATGGTCGTCGAGTCCGTAGAACCTCACGCGGTGCGCCAGTTTCGACCAATCGCCACCCCACCCGGGCGGGGCGGCGATGGGCACGGCGGCCTACGGCCTTGCCTCCGTGCCTGGGGCAACGGTCAAGCCTCCACTCTAACTGCCGAAACCTCAAAAATGCAGATCGATCTGGATCGAGCCCACCGTCTGTGGCTCGCGTTGGGCGGTGAATTCCTCGCTGAGCCAGGTCATGCCGTAGAACACCGAGGCTTTCTCGCCCCGCCAATGCAGCCCGGCGCGGATCCGGGTGCGGGTGTCGGACAGCACCACCGTGCGGGTTTCGGGCAACAGCGCGCTGTCGGCCACATAGGCGATGTCGGCCCCGACCGTCGCGGCCCAGCCCGTCGCCGCACCGCGGATGCCTGGATAGCGCAGCCCCGTGGTCACGTCGCGCAACAGCAGCGCATCCTGCGCCACGCGCCCGAAATGCAGATCGCCGCCGACGCGCGCCAGGGTCTCGACCCCGCCCTGCAGCTCGACGAAGGGCCGGACCGACACCTTGGGCGACAGCGCAAAGCTGCGGCCGGCCTCGACGGTCAGCGTCGGGTAGAGCCCGTTCGGCACCCGGCTGCGCAGCACCCGCGCGCTGGCGCCGGGGATGCCCAGGGCGTCGTGGATCGCGCCCTGCAGCGTCTCCATGCCGGTCTGCGGCCCGGTCGCGACGAGGTCGAGCCCCAGGCTGAACTCGACACCGGCTTTGCGGAAATGCGTGTGCGCGCCAAGGGCCAGGGTTTCTGCATAGGGCCGGTCCAGGCGGTTCACCCCGACGATGTTCTCGGGCGTTATCAGGCCGCCGCGCAGGCGAACCTCGACCAGCTCGCCCAAGCGCGCGGGCAGCGCGCCGGTCCAGGCCGGCCCGAAGGTGAAGCTGAAGACGCCGGACCCGGTGCGCCAGCGGTCGCGCTGCGGATCGTTGGAGAAGACGTCGTTGGTGATCAGATAGCCGAAGCCGAAGGGTGGCCGGTCCTCGGCCGCAAATCCCGGTCCGGCCAAGGCGGCGCATACCCACGCAAACAACAGACGACGCATCGAAAACCCCAGGTTGGCGGCAGCCCCGGGGACCGGGTTATAGGGCCAAGCCCCGTGCCGCCCTAGCGGTTTTTCCCGGTTGTCGCACGGCGTGCCCCGTCAGCCACATTTCGAATGGCCGCAATTGAGGCAGGTCATGCAGCCCTCGATCATCCGCATGTCGTAGCTGCCGCAGGCGGTGCAGCTCGGCCCGCGCGGCCCGCCGAGGTTGACCACCTCGGCCTGCGGGTCGGTCTTCAGCCCCATGCCCTCGCCGTCGATGAAACCGATGGCGATCAGGTGACGCTCGATCACGCCGCCGATCGCGGCCAGGATCGAGGGGATGTACTTGCCGTTCATCCAGGCCCCCCCGCGGGGGTCGAAGACGGCCTTGAGCTCTTCGACCACGAAGGACACGTCGCCGCCGCGCCGGAACACCGCCGAGATCATCCGGGTCAGCGCCACGGTCCAGGAAAAATGCTCCATGTTTTTGGAGTTGATGAAGATCTCGAACGGCCGACGATGCCCGCCCACCATGATGTCGTTGATGGTGATGTAGATCGCGTGCTCGCTGTCGGGCCATTTCAGCTTGTAGGTCTGGCCTTCCAGCGCCTGCGGCCGGTCCAGCGGTTCCGAGATATAGACAACGTCGGCCCCGGTGTCGGTCTGCGGCGCGGCCTCGCTCGTTTCGCTGATCGCCAGGACCGAGCCGGTAACGTCGTTCGGTCGATAGGTAGTGCAGCCTTTGCAACCGGTGTCGTAGGCCGCCATATAGACGTCCTTGAAGGCGTCGAACGAGATGTCGCGCGGGCAGTTGATGGTCTTCGAGATCGACGAATCGATCCATTCCTGCGCCGCCGCCTGCATCCGAACGTGTTCGAGCGGCTGCAGGGTCTGGGCGTCGACGAAATGGTCCGGCAGTTCGGTGTCGCCGAAACGCTCCCGCCAAAGCGCGACGGCATAATCGACGACTTCCTCCTCGGTCTTCGAGCCGTCCTTCTGCAGCACCTTGCGGGTGTAGCCGAAGGCAAAGACGGGCTCGATCCCGCTGGAGACATTACCGGCGTAGAGGCTGATCGTCCCGGTCGGCGCGATCGAGGTCAGCAGAGCGTTGCGGATGCCATGCGCCTCGATCGCCGCACGCACGTCGTCGTCCATCTGCGCCAGCGACCCGCTTTGCAGGAACGCCTGGCGGTCGTAGAGCGGGAAGGCGCCCTTTTCGGCGGCAAGATGCGCCGAGGCCAGATAGGCGGCGCGGGCGATGCGGTGCAACCAGCGCGAGGTCTGACGCGCCGCCTCCTCCGAGCCATAGCGCAGGCCAACCATCAACAGCGCGTCGGCGAGCCCGGTGACTCCCAGCCCGATCCGCCGCTTGGCCTGCGCCTCCTGCGCCTGTTCCTCCAGCGGAAACCGCGAGGCGTCGACGACGTTGTCCATCATCCGCACCGCGGTGGCGACCAGACCGTCGAGCGCGGCGTCTGCGATCCCCGCCCCGTCCTCGAACGGCCGTTCCACCAGTCGTGCGAGGTTGATCGAGCCCAACAGGCACGCGCCGTAGGGCGGCAGGGGCTGCTCGCCGCAAGGGTTGGTCGCGGCGATGGTCTCGCAATAGGCGAGATTGTTCAGCGCGTTGATCCGGTCGATGAAGATCACGCCGGGCTCGGCGTAATCGTAGGTCGCGCGCATGATCTTGTTCCACAAATCCCGCGCCTCGACGGTGTGGTAGACCTTGCCCTCGAAGATCAGGTCCCACGACCCGTCGGCCTTGACCGCCTCCATGAAGGCGTCGGTGACCAGGACCGAGACGTTGAAATTGCGCAGCCGCGCGGGGTCGGATTTGGCGGCGATGAAATCCTCGATATCGGGGTGGTCGCAGCGCATGCAGGCCATCATCGCGCCGCGGCGGCTGCCCGCCGACATGATCGTCCGGCACATCGCGTCCCAGACGTCCATGAAGCTGAGCGGGCCGGAGGCGTCCGCCGCCACCCCCGAGACCGCCGCGCCCTTGGGCCGGATCGTCGAAAAGTCATAGCCGATACCGCCGCCCTGCTGCATGGTCAGCGCGGCCTCTTTCAACATGTCGAATATGCCGGCCATCGAATCCGGGATCGTGCCCATCACGAAGCAGTTGAACAGCGTCACCGACCTGCCCGTTCCGGCGCCCGCGGTGATCCGGCCCGCGGGCAGGAACCGGAAGTCCTCGAGCGCGGCGTAGAACTTGCCTTCCCAGTCCTCAGGCCGCGTCTCCACCGCCGCCAGCGCCTTGGCGACCCGGCGCCAGGTATCCTCGACGGTGAGGTCGAGCGCGGTGCCGTCGGCCGCCTTCAGCCGGTACTTCATGTCCCAGATCTGCTCGGCGATCGGTGCGGTGAAGCGGGTCATGGGTGATTCCTTTGTCGCGCGGGGGCTCACAATAGCCGATCTGTGGGTAAGTCTACAACAGGTTGAAGCCCGCGCTGGATAGGCTACCATATCTGCGTGGCTTGGGGGCGACTCTGTGGATAAGTTCATCAACCTGATCAAGCTGTCCGTCGGCTCTGAGTCGGTGGAGGGTTTGGCGCGCTGGCAGGCCTCGGCCACGGCCAAGGGGCCGGACGGCCTGCCACGGCACGTCACCCGGATGTGGCCCAAGCGTGAGGCGGACATCCTCAACGGCGGCAGCATCTATTGGGTGATCAAGGGCGTCACATTGTGCCGGCAGCGAATCCTGCGTCTCGACGAGGTCACCGGCGGCGACGGCATCCGCCGCTGCGCCATCGTGCTGGACCCCACGCTCGTGCGCGTCGCCGCCGCCCCGAAGCGCCCGTTCCAGGGCTGGCGTTACCTCGACCCCGCCGGCGCCCCGCCCGACCTGCGCGGCCGCGCGTCGGGCGAGCCCGACCTGCCGCCCAAGCTGAGCGCCGCCCTGGCCGAGATCGGCGTACTTTAGGCGCAGCGTAAGGCGTCAAATACCGACGCAATCTCAAACCGTGCTGGCGAAGAGCCGGGCCCATCGCCGACCCGCGGGGTGGCGAACCGACGCTTGTTCGGCCGCGCTTTATGGTGGTCGAGTCCGTAGGGCCTCGCGCGCTGCGCCGGTGTCGACAAATCGCCACCCCTCCGGGGCGGGTCGGCGATGGGCACGGCGGGGCTGCGCCCCTTGAGTCCGTGCCCGGGTGTTGCGCAGCCTTCGCTACAGCCCCAGCCGTTCCAACAACGCCCCGAGCGCGGCTTTCGCGCCGGCATCCCATGCGGCGTGGCGGGCGCGGAACAGGGTGGCCTGGCTGCGGTGCACGATGCCGTCGGCCAGCACCTTCAGGTGGTTGGCCCGCAGTGTCTCGCCCGTCGTTGTGATGTCGGCGATCGCCTCGGCGGTAAGGTTCTTCACCGTGCCCTCGGTGGCGCCCTGGCTGTCGACCAGTAGGTAATCGGCCACCCCGTGGTGTTTCAGAAACTCGCGCACCAGCCGGTGGTACTTCGTCGCGATCCGCAGGCGCGCGCCATGCGCCGCCCGGAACGCCGCCGCGGCCGCGTCGAGATCGTCCAGCAGGTCCACGTCGACCCAGGCCTTCGGCACCGCAATCACCAGGTCCGCCTGGCCGAAGCCCAGCTGCGCCAGTTCCTCGACCCGATCCTCCCAATGCGCCAGCCGCTCGCGCACCATGTCCGACCCGGTGACGCCCAGGTGGATCCGCCCCGCCTCCAGCTCGCGCGGAATCTCGCCGGCCGACAGCAGCACCAGCTCGATCCCGTCGACGCCCGCGACCGCGCCGGCATATTCCCGGTCCGCGCCAGTAAGCGTCAGCCCGACGCCGCGCGCGCCGAACCAGTCGAAGGTCTTCTGCATCAGCCGCCCCTTGGACGGCACGCCGAGCTTGATCATGCCGCCAGCTCCAACGTCAGCGCGGGCCGGATCACGCCGCCCACCGCCGGCACCGCCGCCGGCCCGCCAAGCGCCCGGGTCAGCGCGTCATAACGCCCGCCGGTCGCGACCGGCGGCAGGTCGGGCCGGGTCTCGGCATAGAACCCGAAGACGAAGCCGTCGTAATATTCCATCTGGGTGCGGCCATAGCTGCCCTCGAAATCGAGCGCCGCGACGTCGACGCCGCGCGCCGCCAGCGCCTCGAGCCGGGCGGCCAGCCGGTCCACCGCGTCTGATACCGACGGCAGGTCCACCGCCACGTCGCGCAGCCGCGCCAGCGCTGCGGGGGCCTTGTCGCGCAGGCCGAGGATTTCGTCGAGCAGCTCCACCTCGCCGGCCGAGACCGGCGGCTCCGCGGCATCGGCCACCAGCGCGTCGACCCGGGCGGCGATCTCGTCCCGGCTGCGCCGCCCGATCATAGGCCCGGCCGCGGCCGCCACGTCCTCGCCCGCCGCGACGCGTGCCAGCAGCGCCGCGCGGGTCGGCGGCACCGGGCTGCGCCCGCCGAAGCGGTCCAGCAATGCCCGAAACCGGCGCGGCCGCCAGATGTGCCGCGACAAGGCCGCCTTGCGCCGGTCGGTGGTCGACAGACCCTGAACGGCGGCCATCAGCACGCCGATATCGCCGGTCGCGGCGCGCAGGCCGAGCGGCGCCAGCACCTCGGCAAAAAGCGCGAACACCGCCGCGTCCGAGGCCGCCGGATCGGCCGCATCGAAGATCTCGAAGCCCACCTGGTCGTATTCCGAGGGCCGCTCGACCCCCTGTTCCTGCACCCGGAACACCTTGCCGGCATAGACGTAGCGCGCCGCCGCCGCGCCGCCTGCGATGTGCAGCTGCACCACCGGCACGGTGAAATCGGGGCGCAGCATCAGCTCGCCCGCCAGCGGGTCGCGGGTGACGTAGGCGCGGGCGCGGATGTCCTCGCCGTAAAGGTCGAGAAGCGTCTCGGCCGGCTGCAGCACGGGCGGGTCCACCAGCGCGGCGCCCTCGGCCATGAACCGGACCACCAGCCGCGCCTGTTCGGCGTCGCGCGCGCGGCCGGCCGGGGTGCTCATCCGGCGGTCCGGTCGAGGAACGCCGCGACGAAATCGCCCAGATCCGCCCGCGGCACCTCTTGCTGGGCGGGCTGTTCCTTCCATTCCTCGTTCGAGGCGATCTCGGCCGCCAGCCGTTTGCCGAGGCCGAGATCCTTGACCAGAACCACGCCGCGGTTGTTTTCGTCGGAACCTTCGATGATCGCCAGCGGGCAGGCGCGCCGGTCGGCGTATTTGAGCTGGTTGCCGAAGTTCTTGGGGTTGCCCAGGTAGACCTCGGCACGGATGTCGCGGTCGCGCAGCTCGGCGGCCATCGCCTGATAATCGGCCATCCGGTCGCGGTCCATAACAGTGATCAGCACCGGGCCCTGCGCCTGCGCCTCGGTCCGTCCCTTGGCGTGCAGCGCGGCGAGCAGCCGGTCGACGCCGATCGAGATGCCGGTTGCCGGGACCTCCTGGCCGGTGAAGCGCTTGACCAGATCGTCATACCGTCCGCCGCCGGCAACGCTGCCGAACTGCCGCGGGCGGCCCTTTTCGTCGGTGATCTCGAAGGTCAGCTCGGCCTCGAAGACCGGGCCGGTGTAGTAGCCGAGACCGCGGACGACGGAAGGGTCAATGACGATGCGGTCGGGGCCGTAGCCTTGGGCGGCCAACAGATCCGCGATCTGATCGAGTTCGTCCACTCCCTCCACACCGACCGCAGAGCCGCCGACGACACGTCGCAATTCCTCCAGAACATTGCGATTGATCGCCTCGCTCAGCTCCGGCGTCCGGTGCCGCGCATAGACTTCTCCACGCTTGCCGTCCATGCGCTGAACTCCGTGTGCCGCCATGTCCGCGTGCCGTTTTCCAGATGTCAGAAACGCGATGATCGGGGCGGCCTGAGCCTCCGTCAGTCCGACGCCGTCGATATAGGCGCCCGAAGCGTCCAGACGCCCCTTGCCCAAAAGCTCGCGGACGCCCGTTTCTCCGACCTTGTCGTACTTGTCGATGGTGCGCAGGACGTCCGCTTTCTGGGTTTCGTCCGTGAGGTGCAGTTGCTCGAGAACACCGTTCAGGACCTTCCGGTTGTTGATCCGCACGATGTAGTCGCCGCGGGGGATGCCGACCGCCTCCAGGGTATCGGCGAGCATGGCGCAGATTTCGGCATCGGCGGCGACCGAGGCCGTGCCGACGGTGTCGGCGTCGCATTGGTAGAACTGGCGGAACCGGCCCGGGCCCGGCTTTTCGTTGCGCCAGACCGGGCCCATGGCGTAGCGGCGGTAGGGCGTCGGCAGGTCGTTTCGGTGCTGCGCGTAAACCCGGGCCAGGGGCGCGGTGAGGTCGTAGCGCAGCGCCATCCAGGCCTCGTCGTCTTCCTGCCAGGCGAAGACGCCGGCATGTGGCCGGTCCACGTCGGGCAGATATTTGCCAAGCGCTTCAAGGGTTTCCACGGCCGACGACTCCAGCGCATCGAAGCCATAGCGACGGTAGACCTCGGCGATCTTGGCCAGCATCGCGTCACGCTCGGCCACTTCCGCGCCGAAATAGTCGCGGAAGCCTTTCGGCGTCTCCGCCTTGGGGCGCGGCGCTTTCTTGGGCTTGGCCATGGGGTGAGTTCCGCCTGGATCCGGTTTGCGGCGCGGTCTAGCGGATGGGTGCAAGAGGGGCAAGGATGCGGCGAAATTGGCCTGTCTGCAGAACGTCTGTAAAACGTCGGTATCACGTCGGTGCAAAAGGCAAAGCGATGCAGGACCACAGCCAAAGCCTGGAAGAACAGATCGCGCATCTGCAGCGGCTGACCGATGACCTGTCGGACGTGGTCGCCCGGCAGGAGGCCGAGATCGCCGCGCTGTCCCGCCGGGTCGAGATGCTGCTGCAACGCGAGGCCGAGCGCGAGGCCGACGCCTCCGGCGCCCTGCCCCTCGCCGACCGCCAGCCGCCGCATTACTAAGGCGCGGACGGCCGCGGGCGGAGGCTTTCGTGGACTGGAAGGGGCGTAGACAACGTCGAGATGAGCCGCGCCATCGCCGACCCGCGGGGTGGCGAGCCGACGTTTGTTCGGCAGCTCTTTATGGCTGTCGAGTCCGTGGGGCCTCAAGCGGTGCGCGAGCATGAAGCAATCGCCACCCCTCCGGGGCGGGTCGGCGATGGCGCGGCGGGGCTACGCGCCTTGATCCCGCGCTTGGGGCGGTGCCTTGGCGTCACCTGCAAGCCCAACCCGGTCGCCCGCAGGACTCACCCTACCGACCTTGAGTCTGATGCGCGACCAGTTGGCCTTTGTGCAGGAACAGTTCCATCCATTCGCCCGTCGTGCCGAAGCTGCGGTAGACGCTGACGAAAGCCGCTTCGCGTTCGAGCCGGTCGATCTTGTCTTGTGGGCAGAACTCGCCGCGGCGCACGCGGCAGACCCGCGACTTGACCTTTTCATAGGCGATGTCGGTACCTGAATACGGGCTTGTGTTCAATGGGTTGTACCGCGTCGCCTCGTGCACCGCCGCGGATCCGAAAAGCGCGAGCGAAGCGGTGAATTGCCGAGCACAGCCATCCTTGAAGCCGGTGATGAATTGCGCGCGCGGCGCAAGGCTGGAGGGTTCCGAGTCGTAGAGCCGGTATTGTCCCACGCCTGGCGAGCGTGCGACTTCGACGCCCATCTGGCGCTTGGAGACGCCACAGGCCTCGAAGACGGCACCGAAGGGCGGCGGTCCGCCGACAGCCGCGGTGGCGGGCTGATCCGCGGACTCGCGCCGGGAACGACCGAACAACCAGCCGCGCCGTTCTGGCGGCGCATTCGCGGCCGCGGCGGGGTCCGCCAGCATCGCGAGCTCGATCTCTGTCTCGCCCGCTGGTTCCGCCTCATCGGCGGGGGCTGTGGCCAGAATGACCTCGGACTCGGGAGCGTCGGCGGGCGCCTCGACCTCGCCCGGGACACGCTTGAACAGGAAGCCGAAGGGGCGGGGCCGGGTCGAAGGTTGCGGCCAGGCGGCGGGCTCGGGTTGCGGCGGCAGCTCGCCGACCAGGTAATCAGGCACCGGCGGCGGATCGGGTGGTGGCAGCGACGCGACCGGCTCTGATTCCGACTGGGGCGGCGGGGCGCGGCGCAGCAGGGCCAAGAGACCCCTGCGCGGCGGCTCAGCGGGCGGGTCGATCAGGACCGGCTCGGCCGAAGGGGCCTCGGCGGGCGGCGGCGCGTCAACGTTTTCGACCGGCACGAACTCGGGGTCAACGGAGATGTCGCGGTCGGGCGCACCGGCGCAGGCGGCCAGAAGCCCCATCACAGCCAACGCGCCCAATTGTCTCGCCACAATCGGAGCCGCGAGCCGGGCCTGGATGGTCAATATCTCCCCCACGGGTTCGGGATATAGCCGGGGCTGTGGATAACGCAAGCGGGGTGCCGTCACGGACCGTTTCTTGGCGGGGAAACGCCTTGTTTCAGACGTCCTCGACCGTCACCACACCACCGAGCGACTTCAATGCGCCCTTGATCTGTGGGTTGACGTGGAACCGGTCGCCGAGGGCGATTTCCACCTCGCCGGGCAGGTCGGGCGCCATAAGGCAAAGCTGCACCGGTCCGCGTGCACGGCTCTTGGCCTCGGCCGTGGCGCGTTCGAGGAGAGCGGCGACGGATTGAACTGCAGAGGGTTCGTCGACGAAGACGCGCAGGCCCATGGACCCGGCCTCGGCGGCCACAATGTCGATTGGACTGACGGAGCGGGCCAGCAGCTTCAGTTGGTCGGCCTCCATGGTGGCCTCAACCGACAGCACGACGTTCTGTCCGGGTTCCAGATGGTCGCGGGCCTGTTCCAGTGTGTCGGAGAAGATCGTGACCTCGTAAAGGCCAGTGGGGTCCGAAAGCTGCACGAAGGCGAAGCGGTTGCCGCGGGCCGATTTGCGTTCCTGCCGGCCGCCGACGGCGCCGGCGATCTTGGCGACCAACGGCGCGCGTTCGGCCTGTTGGGTGATTTCGGCCAGCGTATTGACGCCCTTGCGCTTCAGCGGTGCCATGTAGTCGTCGAGCGGGTGGCCGGAAAGGTAGAAACCGATGGCGACATGTTCCTCGGCAAGGCGCTCGTTCGGCAGCCAGTCCTCGACCGGCGACAGGCGGGGCTCTGGCAGGTCGTCGCCGGCCTCGCCGAAGAGCGAGACTTGGGCCGAATTTTTCTGATCATGTATCGCCGCGGAATACGCCACCAGGGCGTCGAGGGAGTCGAAGACGCGGCGTCGGTTTGGGTCGAGCTGGTCGAAGGCGCCGGCCCGGGCCAGCATCTCCATCGGACGCTTGCCGATGCGTTTCAGATCCACGCGGCGGGCGACGTCGAAGAGGTTGACGAAGGGCTTGTCGGCACGAGCCTCGGTGATCAGTTTCATCGCCTCGACGCCGACGTTCTTCAGCGCGCCCAAGGCGTAGACGACCTTTCCTTCGGCGACGCTGAACGTCGCCTGGGAGCGGTTGACGCAAGGCGGCACGATTTCGATCGCCAGATTGCGACGGGTCTCTTCGGCATAGACGGCGAGCTTGTCGGTTAGGTGCAGGTCGCAGTTCATCACGCCGGCCATGAACTCGACCGGGTGGTTCGCCTTTAGCCAGGCGGTCTGGTAGCTGACCACGGCGTAGGCCGCGGCGTGGGATTTGTTGAAGCCGTAATTGGCGAACTTCTCCAACAGATCCCAGACCTCGGTCGCCTTGCGGGCGTCGACGCCGTGCTCGGCCGCGCCCTTCAGGAACTTCGGCTTTTCGGCATCCATCGCCTCCTTGATCTTCTTGCCCATGGCGCGGCGCAATAGGTCGGCGCCGCCAAGCGAGTAGCCCGCCATTTCCTGCGCGATCTGCATCACCTGCTCCTGGTAGACGATGATGCCTTGGGTCTCGTCGAGGATGTGGTCGATGGAGGGGTGCAGGTGCTCGCGTTCGCTGAGCCCGTTCTTCACCTCGCAATACTTGGGGATGTTCTCCATCGGGCCGGGGCGGTAGAGCGCCACCAGCGCGATGATGTCCTCGATGCAGGTGGGTTTCATGCGCCGCAGCGCGTCCATCATGCCCGACGATTCCACTTGGAACACAGCGACCGTCTTGGCCGACGAGTAGAGGTCGTAGGTCTTTTCGTCATCCAGCGGGATCGTGTTGATGTCGAGATCGACGCCGCGCTGCGCCAGCAGATCGACGGCATTCTGGATCACGGTCAGGGTCTTCAGCCCCAGGAAATCGTATTTCACCAGCCCCGCCGCCTCAACCCATTTCATGTTGAATTGGGTGGCGGGCATGTCCGAGCGGGGGTCCTGGTAGAGCGGCACCAACTCGTCCAAGGGCCGGTCGCCGATCACCACACCGGCCGCGTGGGTGGAGGCGTTGCGCAAGAGCCCCTCGATCTGCTGGCCGTAAGTCAACAGGCGGTCGACGACCTCTTCGTTTTTTGCCTCTTCACGCAGGCGCGGCTCGTCCGCAAGGGCCTTTTCGATGCTGACCGGTTTGACGCCTTCGACCGGGATCATCTTCGATAGGCGGTCGACCTGGCCATATGGCATCTGCAGCACGCGGCCGACGTCGCGGACGGCGGCCTTCGACAGCAAAGCGCCGAAGGTGATGATCTGCGCGACCTTGTCGCGGCCGTATTTCTCCTGCACGTACTCGATGACTTCTTCGCGGCGATCCATGCAGAAGTCGATGTCGAAATCGGGCATCGAGACGCGTTCGGGGTTCAGGAAGCGCTCGAACAGCAGCGAATAGCGCAGGGGATCGAGGTCGGTGATGGTCAGCGCATAGGCCACCAGCGAGCCGGCCCCCGAGCCGCGGCCGGGACCCACGGGAATGCCGCGGTCCTTGGCCCATTTGATGAAGTCGGCGACGATCAGGAAGTAGCCGGGAAAGCCCATGCCTTCGATGATGCCGAGCTCGAAGTCCAGACGGCTTTGGTAGTCCGCCACCGGTGCGGCGGGCTCGATGGCGGCGAGGCGTTCGGCCAGTCCGGCCTTGGCCTGGCGGCGCAGTTCTTCGACCTCGTCATCGGCGAATTTCGGCAGGATCGGGTCGCGCTTTTCCGCCTTGAAGGCACAGCGGCGGGCGATTTCGACGGTGTTCTCAAGCGCTTCCGGCAGGTCGGCGAACAGCGCGGCCATCTCTTGCGGCGTCTTGAAATAGTGCTGCGGGGTCAGGCGGCGCCGCGGTTCCTGCTGGTCGACATAGGCGCCCTCGGCGATGCAGATCAGCGCGTCGTGCGCCTCGTACATCTCGGACTTTGGGAAGTACACGTCGTTGGTTGCCACCAACGGCAAGCCTTTGGCATAGGCGGTCTCGACGAACCAGCGCTCGGTCATCCGCTCTGCCTCGGGCGGGCTGGAATCGTCGCGCGGATGGCGCTGCAGCTCGATATAGACACGTGTCGGAAAGGCATCGACGAACCGTCTGACGAGCGTCAGCGCCTTGTCGAACTGCCCGTCCTGCACCAGCCGCCCCAGCGGACCGTCCGGCCCGCCAGTCAGCAGGATCAAGCCGTCAGCATGCGCGACCAGTTCCTCCACCTCGACATGCGGCAGGCTGCCATCACCGCGCAGGTAGAGGCAGGAATTCAGCTTCATCAGATTCCGATACCCGGCCGCATTCTGCGCCAGCAGCACCACAGGTGCAGGCGGCCGGGGTTTGTCGCCAGGCGCCGGGGGATCGTAGGCGAGATCGACTTGGCAACCGAGGATCGGCTGCACCCCGGCACCGCTGGCCAGCACCGAAAACTCCAACGCGCAGAACATGTTGTTTGTGTCGGTCACCGCCACCGCGGGCATGGCCGCGTCGGTGCACAACTGGCTGAGTTTCTTGACCGGAACCGCGCCCTCGAGCAGCGAGTATTCCGTGTGCAGACGCAAGTGGACGAATTTCGGGGGACTGCTCATGTCGGCAGGCTAGCGCAGGCCTTGCCTAAGGGGAATCCGGAAAACACAGGCCCAAGTCCGGCCACCCGCGCCACCCTGCCGGAGACTTGTTCACGCAACTTACGACTGGCTGGATTTCGACGGGTCAAACGCAATGACGACCCGCGACAACTGCAGGGCGCGCCGTTCTGCTGACGCGTCCTGCGCTGGTTTTGTACTTCCGGACCGCCGCCTCTTTTCGAAGTCACAATGCCGGTGACGGTCTCTTTGCTACTTTGGATCGGTTCGCTGGAGGACTCTGCGCCTGTGCAACCCTCTGTCCGCATCTGCGGAGAATCGGCCCCGCGGTGCGTCAAATGCTGCGCGACCAGTTTGCGCGGCTGAATGTCAGGGTCACTCAGGCGCGAAACGAGCGCCAGGCGATGGAGCCAGTGACGGTGCTGGATCAGGTGCGGCCCAAATACTTGGCCGAACGCGCGCCTGCCGCGGGGGTGCAGAGCGGCAAGGCGTGGCCCATGCGTTAGTGGTTCGCCTCATAGGCCGTGATCCGCCCCTGGAAATACGGCAGGAACCCCCCGGGCTGGACATAGCCGACTTCGGCTTCGGCGGGCACGCGGCGTGGGCCGATCATCCGGTAGTCGCGGAAAAACCCTTGCCAGTCATAGCGCACGGGGTTGCCTTCGGCGTCGGTCGTCGGACGGTCGGGGCCGAACACCTCGGCGATGTCGCCGCCGGCATCGAACCGAAACCGTACGGTCACCGGCTCGTCAGGCATTGCCAGCGACACCTCTGCCCAGTCCTCGCCGTCCATCCGCCAGGCCAGATCCGGATTGCCGAGGATGGCGTCCGGCGCCCACGGAAGCTCTGCCAGATACCGCATCGCCTCGGCCCGGTCGATATCGCCACCGTTCGCGTGCACAACGGGCGCCAGTCCGAACAGCCAGACCCGCAGCGCCCCCCTGCCGCGCACAAAGCTGTCAATGACGCGGAATTTTGTGGCCGGTCCAAGCGATTGGGTCGCCTGCCAGATGAACCCCGCGGTTCCTGTCGCGATCGTCTGGCGTGCCTCTAGCGCCTGCCAAGGCCGGCCGGGTTTGAGCTGCATCTCGGCGGATTGGGTGAACCGGACGCTGACCGCCAGATCGTCGGGCGTGGCGTCGGCACGCAAGGCAAATTCGCGCACTTTGCGGGGCAAGCGCGCCGAAACGTCCAGTGGGGCGGGCGCACCGGCCAGGCGGGCGTGGAGCGCATGCGCGATGCTGGCGGCATGGGTGTGCGCCGCCACCGCGGCCACGACAAGGCCGCCGGCCAGCAGCACCAGGATGACCAGCGCGGTCGTCATGTGCGTCCCTCGGGTTATTTCTGCCTGCCTCGCGCCGGGCCGTGGGCTTGACAAGCGTCACCATGATACCACGCCTCGCCATCGGCGGCATCGCGCCGCCGCGTCGCAGCATTCCGGCGGCATTTCGCCTTGCGACGCGCGCCCATTTTTGCGGCATTCTAGGAAATCCGCCTGATCTTTCGGCATTTCTTGAAAGTCTTTCGGCGCAGTCCACGTCCGAAGTTCTTGCCAAGAAGGGCATTCGTGGGTTTTCTGAGGCATCGACAGGGAGCGGCCGGCTTTACGCCGCATCGGGCCGGATGCAAGCGGAACACCGCGAAACAGAAAGCGGCATCGGATCTGCGATGAGCCAGATTGCGTTTCTCCTGAACGGGGACTTGGTGCGTCTGAACGATGTCGCGCCTACAACGACGCTTTTGGACTGGCTGCGCGAGGAGCGCCGTTTGACCGGCACCAAGGAGGGCTGCAACGAAGGCGATTGCGGCGCCTGCACGGTAATGGTGACCGACGCAGGCGGCACGCGGGCCTTGAATGCCTGCATCCTGTTTCTGCCGCAACTCGACGGCAAGGCGGTGCGCACGGTCGAGGGCATCGGCGCGCCAGACGGGCAGCTGCACCCGGTGCAGCAGGCAATGGTCGACCATCACGGCTCGCAATGCGGGTTCTGCACGCCGGGCTTCGTGGTGTCGATGGCGTGCGCGCATCTGAACGGGCGGCGGGATTTCGACGACCAACTGGCGGGCAATCTATGCCGGTGCACCGGCTACGCACCGATCGTACGCGCGGCAGAGGCGGCCGCGGATCAGCCGGTGCCCGAGTGGATGGCGGAGGATCTGGACCAGCTGGCGGCGCTGGAGAACGGCGCGCCCGATCTGTTGCCCGAGACGGCGGATCAACTGGCGGTGTGGTATGAGGAGCATCCTGACGCGACGCTGGTCGCCGGGGCGACAGATGTCGGGCTGTGGGTCACCAAAGCGCTGCGCGATCTACGGCCGGTGGCGTTTCTCGGGGGGATTGCGGAACTGAAGAGGATCGAGACCGGCGACGACGTGGTGCGGATCGGCGCAATGGCAACGCTGACCGATGTCGGCGAGGCGGTGGCGCCCTTGCACCCCGATTTCGCCGAACTGATCCGCCGCTACGGCTCAGTCCAGGTGCGCAACGCCGCCACCATTGGCGGCAACATCGCCAACGGATCGCCGATCGGCGACAGCCCGCCCGCGTTGATCGCTCTGGGCGCTGTGCTGCATTTGCGCAAGGGCGACACGCGGCGGGAGATCCCGCTGGAGGACTTCTTCCTCGATTACGGCAAGCAGGACCGCGCGCCGGGGGAATTCGTCGAGGCGGTCAGTTTCCCGCGCCAGCCGGACCGTCTGAAATGTTACAAGCTGTCGAAACGGTTCGATCAGGACATCTCGGCGGTCTGCGGTTGTTTCAACATCACCGTTCAGGACGGTGTCGTGGCAGGGGCCCGCATCGCCTTCGGCGGCCTGGCGGGCATCCCGAAACGCGCCGCGCATGTGGAGGCGGCGTTGACCGGCCAGCCCTGGACCCTGGACAGCGACGCGGCGGCGTACGGGGCCTGGGCGCAGGATTTCACGCCGATGACCGACATGCGTGCCTCCGCCGACTACCGGCTGGAAACGGCGCGCAACATGCTGACCCGGTATGTCCTGGAGGACACCGGCGCGGCGGCGCGGGTGCTCGAGGTGACGGCGTGACCGTCGCCAAGCCCCTGCCCCACGACGCGGCCGTGCTGCATGTCACCGGCGCGGCGCGCTATGTCGACGACATCCCGGCGCCGGCCGGCACCCTGTCGCTGGCTTTCGGGCTATCCGAGGTCGCGCGCGGGCGGATCGTGTCGATGGACCTCGATGCGGTCCGCGCGGCGGAGGGTGTCGTGGCGGTAATGACCGCCGGCGATCTGCCCTTTGCCAACGACGTCTCGCCGTCGCCGTCGCCCGAGCCGATGCTGGCCGAGGACGAGGTGTTCTATCTCGGCCAGCCGCTCTTTTGCGTCGTCGCCACCAGCCACTTGTTGGCCCGCAAGGCCGCGCGGCTGGGCAAGACCGTCTACGAGGAATTGCCCGCGATCCTGACCATCGACGAGGCTTTGGCCGCCGACAGCCGGTTCGAAGGCGGGCCGGTGGTCTGGTCGAAGGGCGACGTCGACCCGGCGCTGGCAGGCGCGACGCGGGTGATCGAGGGCAGCCTCGAGATCGGCGGGCAGGAACATTTCTACCTCGAAAGCCAGGCGGCGATGGCCTGGCCGCAGGAAGGCGGCGACATGCTGGTGATGTCGTCGTCGCAGCACCCGACCGAAATCCAGCACAAGGTGGCGGAGGCGCTGGGCAAACCGATGCACGCCGTCCGGGTCGAGGTGCGGCGCATGGGCGGCGGCTTCGGCGGCAAGGAAAGCCAGGGCAATGCTCTGGCGGTGTCCTGCGCCGTCGCCGCGCAGTTGACCGGCCGCCCGTGCCGCATGCGCTACGACCGCGACGACGATATGGTGATTACTGGCAAGCGGCACGATTTCCGCATCGCCTACCGCGCCGGGATCGACCCCGAGGGCCGCATTCAGGGCGTCGACTTCACGCAATACTGCCGCTGCGGCTGGTCGCAGGACCTATCGCTGCCCGTCGCCGACCGCGCAATGCTGCATGCCGACAACGCCTATCACCTGCCCGCCGCCCGCATCACCTCGCACCGGCTCAAGACAAACACGCAATCCGCCACCGCCTTCCGCGGCTTCGGCGGTCCGCAGGGCATGGTGGGGATCGAGCGGGTGCTGGACCACATCGCCCATGAACTGGGCGAGGACCCGCTGGAGGTCCGGCGGCGCAATTTCTACCGCGCGGCGCGGGCCGATGGGCCGGGGTCGGCCAAACGCTTCGGCGGCGCCTATTCTCCAAAGGCGGCAGACGCCGAGACGCAGACCACGCCCTACCACATGCCGGTCGAGGATTTCGTGCTGCACGATGTTGTCGACGCGCTTGTAGACAGCTCTGACTATAATGCTCGCCGCGCGGCAATCGCCGAGTGGAACGCTGCGAACCCGATCCTGAAAAAGGGCATCGCGCTAACGCCGGTGAAGTTCGGCATCTCGTTCACGCTGACCCATCTCAACCAGGCCGGCGCGCTGGTGCATGTCTACCAGGACGGCTCGATCCACATGAACCACGGCGGCACCGAGATGGGCCAGGGCCTGTTCCAGAAGGTGGCACAGGTCGCCGCGTCGCGGTTCGGCGTGGACGTGTCGAAGGTCAAGATCACCGCCACCGACACGGCCAAGGTGCCGAACACCTCCGCCACCGCCGCCTCGTCGGGCTCGGATCTGAACGGCATGGCGGTCAAGGCCGCCTGTGATACGATCCGCGACCGGATGGCCGAGGTGATCGCCGCCGAGCACCAGGCGGACGCCGCATCTGTTCGGTTCGAGGACGGCCAGGTGCATGTCGGCGGCGCCTCCTACAGCTTCGAAGAGGTGGCGCACCAGGCCTACATGGCCCGCACCAGCCTGTCGGCGACGGGGTTCTACAAGACTCCGAAAATCGTATGGGACCGGATCAATGGCCAGGGAAGGCCGTTCTATTACTTCGCCTATGGCGCGGCGGTGACTGAGGTCGTCCTGGACACACTGACCGGCGAAAACCGCATCCTGCGCGCCGACATTCTACACGACGCCGGCGCCTCGCTGAACCCGGCGCTCGACATCGGCCAGGTCGAGGGAGGCTATGTCCAGGGCGCGGGCTGGCTGACGATGGAAGAGCTGGTCTGGAACGGCAAGGGCCGGCTGATGACCCACGCGCCGTCGACCTACAAGATCCCCGCCTGCTCCGACCGCCCGGACGTGTTCAACGTCGCCCTGTGGGACGCCGGCCGGAACCGCGAGGACACCATCTATCGCTCGAAAGCGGTCGGCGAGCCGCCGTTCATGCTGGGCATCTCGGCGTTTCTCGCACTGAGCAACGCCATCGAAGCCTGCGGCAGCGCCTACCCCTCTCTCGACGCGCCGGCGACGCCGGAGCAGATTCTGAAAACCGTGATGCGGGTGCAGGCATCATGATCGATCTGCCGCATCTGACCGACCACCTGCAGGCCCACGGCCCCGTCGCCCGGATCGTGATCGCGGGCCACAAGGGCTCGACCCCGCGCGAGACCGGCGCGTCGATGCTGGTCTGGGAGGACGGGCAAAGCGGCACGATCGGCGGCGGGCGGCTGGAATTCGACGCGGTGCTGCGGGCGCGTGAGATGCTGGAGCATGGCCCGGGAACGCAAGTGCAGCGGCAGGCGCTCGGCCCGGCGCTGGCGCAATGCTGCGGCGGGTCGGTGACGCTGGTAACCGAGGTCTGGGACGACGCCCGCTATCGCGATGAGATCGACACCAAGCCATTCGACTTCCACGGCATTTTCGCGCGCCGGGTCGAGGGCGACAGGCCGCTGCCCGACAAACTGCGGCGGCGGTTGCTTACCTCGGAAGACGACCCGATCTCGACGCAATTGGTCGATGGCTGGCTGATCGAGCAGGTCTGGCGCGACCGCCAGCCGGTCTACATCTACGGCGCCGGCCATGTGGGCAACGCGCTCGCCAAGGTGCTGGCGCCGCTGCCACAATTCGAGGTGTACGTCGTCGACGTTCGGCCCGGCCTGTTCGACGATCTGCCGGACCAGGTGGCGCGGTCCAACCACATCCCGCCGACCCAGGCCATGGCCAAGGCGCCGCCCGAGACCGCGCATTTCATCATGACGCCCGAGCACGACTATGACCTCGAGCTCTGCCACACCCTGCTGCAACGCCCCTTCGCCTATGCCGGGCTGATCGGGTCGGCGACGAAATGGGCGCGGTTCCGCAAGCGGCTCAGGGCGTTGGGGCATTCGGAGGCAGAGATCGACCAAATCGAATGCCCGATCGGCGATCCAGCCCTGGGCAAGCGGCCCCATGAAATCGCCATCGGCGTGGCAGCGGGTCTGCTCGTGCGGCGGGGCGTGCGGCCGGCGGTGAAGGAGGATGTGGCATGACCGAGGCGCTGTTGACCATCGAGGGCCTGACCAAGGCCTATCCCGGGGTCGTCGCCAACGATGACGTGTCGTTCCGCATCGCGCCCGGCGAGGTGCATGCGCTCTTGGGCGAGAACGGCGCGGGCAAGTCGACGCTGGTGAAGATGATCTACGGCCTGGTGCGGCCCGACGCGGGGCGGATGACCTTCGGCGGCACGGCATTCGAACCCGCGACGCCGCACGCGGCCCGCGCCACCGGCGTTGCGATGGTGTTTCAGCATTTCTCGCTGTTCGAGGCGCTGAACGTGGCCGAGAACGTCGCGCTCGGCATGGAAGACCCGCCGCCGCAGCGGCAATTGGCGCGGCGCATCCGGGAAGTGTCGGAGACCTACGGGCTGCCGCTCGACCCCGACCGGCTGGTGGGCGACCTGAGCGCCGGGGAACGGCAACGGGTGGAGATCATCCGCTGTCTGCTGCAGGATCCGAAGCTTTTGATCATGGACGAGCCGACTTCCGTTCTGACCCCGCAGGAAGTCGATATCCTATTCGAAACGCTGCGGAAATTGCAGGCTGAGGGGACCTCGATCCTCTATATCAGCCACAAGCTGGAAGAAATCAAAACGCTCTGCGACAACGCCACGATCCTGCGGCTCGGCAAGGTGGTCGGCGAGTGCAACCCGCGGGAAGAATCTGCGCGGTCGATGGCAGAGATGATGGTGGGCACAACGCTGCATACACCTTCGCGAGACGAGAAGGAGCCCGGCGAGGTGGTGCTCGATTTGGCCGCCTTGTCGGTTGCGTCGGCAAACCCATTCGGCACGTCGCTGCGCAGCATTCACCTGGAAGTGCGGTCGGGCGAAATCCTCGGAATCGGCGGGGTGGCAGGGAACGGCCAGGACGAGTTGCTCGCGGCGCTCTCGGGCGAAACCCCGGCGCCGCCGGAGGCGATCAAGTTCTGCGAGCAAGAGATCGGGCACTTGGGCCCGAACGCCCGGCGGCGCTTTGGCCTGCTGGCGGCGCCCGAGGAACGCCTGGGCCACGCGGCGGCGCCGGACATGTCGCTGACCGAAAACGCGCTCTTGACCGGGGCGATCCGGGAACAGCTGGTCGCAGGCGGGTTTCTGCGCTGGCCGCAGGCGCAAGGGTTTGCCGAGAAGATCATCGCCGCCTTCGACGTGCGCACACCGGGGCCCGCCAACGCGGCGCGGTCGTTGTCGGGGGGGAATTTGCAGAAATTCGTCATCGGGCGCGAGATTTTGCAGCGGCCGGCCTGCCTGGTGGTGAACCAGCCGACCTGGGGCGTGGATGCCTCGGCCGCCGCCGCGATCCGGCAGGCGCTGATGGATCTGGCCGCCGAGGGCGCGGCGGTGATCGTAATCAGCCAGGACCTCGACGAGCTGATGGAGATCAGCGACCGGTTTGCTGCGCTGAACGAGGGTCGGCTGAGCGCGCCGCGGGCGGCCAAGGGGCTGACGGTGGACGAGATCGGCCTGATGATGGGCGGGGCGCACGACATGGAGGTGGCGCATGTGGCCTGAGATTTCGCCGCGCTTCGCGCGCCGATCCGCTGGAGGGGTTTCACCCCTCCAGACCTCTCCAGCGTGTTTGCGCCAAGATGAAGGAACCTTGGGATGATCCGGCTCGAAAAGCGGCCGAGCCCGTCGCGGACGGTGGGAATGCTGACGCCGGTTCTGGCGGTGCTGTTGACCATGGTGGCGGGCAGTGTGCTGTTCGCGATCCTGGGCAAGAACCCGTTCCTGGCGATCAAGACGATCTTCTACGACCCGATCCTGGGCGAGTTCGCGTTCTACTATCGCGGCCAGCTTTTGGTGAAGGCGGGGCCGCTCATTCTGATCGCAATCGGGCTGTCGTTGGGGTTCCGTGCGGGCATCTGGAACATCGGCGCCGAGGGTCAGTACATCATCGGCGCGATCTGCGGCGCCGGCGTGGGGCTGGCGTTCTATCCCGCCGATTTCTGGTTCATCTTCCCGCTGATGGTTCTGGCCGGGGCGGCGGGCGGCATCCTCTGGGCGATGATCCCGGCGATCCTGAAGACCCGGTTCAACACCAATGAGATCCTGGTGTCGCTGCTTTTGGTCTATGTGGCCGAGCAAATCCTGGCCTCGATGTCGCTGGGGCTGTTGCGCAATCCCGACGGGGCGGGGTTTCCCGGCAGCCGCAACCTCAAGCAATACGAGGCGGCGGCGAACAACGAGCTGATCGTCGGCACCGGCGTGCATTGGGGCGTGGTCGCGGCGCTGATCGCGGTGATCCTGGCCTATGTGCTGCTGAACCGGCACATGCTGGGCTTCCAGATCCGGCTGACCGGCGAAAGCCCGCGGGCGGCGCGGTTCGCCGGTGTGCGGCCGAGATTGCTCGTCGTGTTCTGCCTCGGGGCGTCGGGCGGCTTGGCGGGGCTGGCGGGGCTCTTCGAGGTGGCCGGACCGGCGGGCCAAATCAGCATCGATTTCAACGTGGGCTATGGCTTCACCGCGATCATCGTGGCGTTTCTGGGTCGGCTGCATCCGGTGGGCATTCTGCTCGCAGGGCTATTGATGGCGCTGACCTATATCGGCGGCGAGGCGGCGCAGGCGACGCTGGGCCTGCCGGCGGCGGCGATCCAGGCGTTCCAGGGCATGCTGCTGTTCTTCCTTCTGGCCGTCGACGTGCTGACCAATTACCGCATCCGGATCGGACGCATGGAGGCCGCGTGATGGACCTGTCCTCGATCAACCCGCTCGTTCTGATCGCCGCGCTGATGGTGGCCTCGACGCCGATTCTGTTGGCCGCCATCGGGGAACTCGTCGTCGAGAAATCGGGTGTCCTGAACCTCGGCGTCGAAGGCATGATGATCACCGGCGCGATCTGCGGCTTTGCTGTCGCGGTCGAGTCGGGCTCGCCCGCGCTCGGCTTCGTTGGGGCGGCGGTCGGTGGTGCGCTGTTGTCGCTGCTGTTCGGCGTGCTGACCCAGTATCTGCTGTCGAACCAGGTCGCCACCGGGCTGGCGCTGACGCTGTTCGGGCTGGGGCTGTCGGCGCTGATGGGTCAGGATTATGTGGGGATCAAGCCGCCGGCGACCGGCGACGTCAATTTCGGCCCGCTGGCTGACCTGCCGGTCCTCGGCATCGTGCTCTTCCGCCACGACCTGATGGTCTATGTCTCGCTGGCGATCGTGGCCGGCGTCTGGGCGTTCCTGAAATACAGCCGCGCCGGGCTGATCCTGCGCGCGGTGGGTGAAAGCCACGACGCCGCCCATGCGCTTGGCTACAAGGTGGTGCATGTGCGGCTGGCCGCGATCGCCTTCGGCGGCGCCTGCGCCGGGCTTGGCGGCGCGTATCTGAGCCTGATCCGGGTGCCGCAATGGACCGAGGGCATGACCGCCGGCGCCGGCTGGATCGCGCTGGCCATCGTGGTCTTCGCCAGCTGGAAGCCCTGGCGGGTACTCTTGGGCGCCTATTTGTTCGGCGGGGTGACGGTTTTGCAGCTGAACCTGCAGGCCGCGGGCGTCGCGATCCCGGTCGAGTACTTGTCGATGAGCCCGTATATCATCACAATCCTCGTGCTGGTGATCATGTCCTCCAACCGGGGCCGCGCCGCCTTGGCCGCGCCGGCCGCCCTAGGGCGCAGTTTCCACGCCTCGAGTTAGAGAACCAATGCAATGGCGGACACGGGGGTCCGCACCACAACAGGGAGTACACTATGAAACGCAGAAACTTGCTTGCCGGGGCCGCGCTGGCGCTTGGGCTCGGCGGGGCCGCGCTGGCGGGCAGCCACGAGCCGTTGAAGGTCGGATTTATCTATGTCGGGCCGATCGGCGACGGCGGCTGGACCTTTGAGCACAACGAAGGCCGGCTGGCGGTCGAGGAGCACTTTGGCGACGCCGTCGAGACGGTGTTTCAGGAAAACGTGCCCGAGGGTGCCGATGCCGAACGCGCGCTGACCCAGATGGCGCTGCAGGGGGCCGACCTGATCTTCACCACCTCGTTCGGCTATATGGACCCCACCAACGCGGTGGCCGGCAAGTTCCCGGACGTGAAGTTCGAACACGCCACCGGGTATAAGCGCGAGCATGCCAACGTCTCGACCTACTCGGCCCGGTTCTACGAAGGCCGCGCGGTGCAGGGCCACATCGCCGGCAAGATGACCGAGACCAACAAGATCGGCTACATCGCCTCGTTTCCGATCCCCGAGGTGATCCGCGGCATCAACGCGGCCTATATCCACGCCAAGAGGGTGAACCCGGACGTCGAGTTCAGCGTGATCTGGGTCTATACCTGGTTCGATCCCGCCAAGGAGGCCGACGCCGCCAACGCGTTGATCGAACAGGGCGCCGATGTGGTGCTGCAGCACACGGATTCGACCGCACCCCAGGCGGCGGCGCAGGCGGCCGGCAACGTGATCACTTTTGGCCAGGCCTCGGACATGGGCGAATACGCCCCGATGCCGCGGGTGTCGTCGATCATCGACAACTGGGCGCCCTACTACATCGCCCGCACTCAAGAGGTGATCGACGGCAGCTGGGCCTCGGTCGACACGTGGGACGGTATTTCGACCGGCATGGTCAAGATCGGCGACATCTCCGACGCAGTCCCGGCCGAT
Source organism: Rhodobacter sp. (assembly GCA_030066215.1). GTDB lineage: Bacteria > Pseudomonadota > Alphaproteobacteria > Rhodobacterales > Rhodobacteraceae > JASJCA01. The sequence goes on from JASJCA010000001.1 coordinate 63,184, forward strand.
GTGAAGGCCGAGGCAGAGGCGATGGCCGCCGCAATCGGCGCCGGCGAGTACCACCCGTTCACCGGTCCGCTCAACAAGCAAGACGGCTCGCCCTGGCTGGCCGAGGGCGAGATCGCCGACGACGGCACGCTGGCGGGCATGAACTTTTATGTCGAAGGGCTGACCGGCGAGGTTCCCAACTAAGCCGCGCACCAGTTTTGAGACAGGGGCCCGCCCGTGCCGGCGGGCCCTTGCATTATGGTCGGTTCTTGTTGCCCTCGGCCCCGCCGGTGTCGCCGCCACCGGTATCCGGCGCATCCGGAGCGCCCCCACCATTGTCATCTCCGCCGCCGTCACCGGCGCCGCCACCGACGTTCCGCGCCGTGCCGCCGGGCGCACCAGTGGCTTCCGTCGGTCTCTCTTCGGCCGGTGTCATCCCGTCCAAAGCGCTTGTGGCCTTGCTGTCCAGTAGATTGGGCACCAACCGTTCGCTGAAGCCTGCAAGCACCGACACGAACGACAGCCAGTAAAAATCGAAAGGCTGGATTCGCCCCGACCCGTTCGCCCCATTTCCGTTGTCGGCATCGCCAGCGCCATTCGCCGCATCGCCGGCAGCGGCGGCCTCGCGCGTGGTGTCATCTGTGACGAAGGGCTGGAAGAACTCGGTCACGATGCCCGACCGGAACCCCAAATACAGGATCACCGCCGCGAGCGATCCGACCAATACGCGGGAGACTGCGTAGACCAGATGCATGTTGAACCCGACGGTGGCGTCGACCTCCATCTCTTTGAGCCGCGCCGTCGTCGAGAACAGCGCTCCGACACTACCCATCATCAACGCCACCGCGATTTCGTTGAAATCGATGCAGTCGCAATCCGGCCTCTGTGTGATGAAGTACGATGTCGTCAAAAGGACCACGACCGACACCAAAATTAGATTGACCACGAAATGCAGAATGCGCGCCCGATTGCTGACGCGTGCCTCCACCCGTTTGTGCAAATGCTGCAAAGAGCTCTGCGCGCCCGTCACATCGCCAGTCAACGCCTGGGCGAGGCACCGCCCCATCTCTCTTTCGTATAGCGTCCGGCTGCGGGATAACCGGTTGGTCTGGCGTCCGCCGCGAAACGTCAGAAAACGCCACAAGGGCTGCAGGGCGTCGACCAGGTGGTTGAATTCGGCGATGCCCTCGGACATCGCGAAATAGCGTTGCTTCTGGTCGTCGGCTTGCTTTGGGTCGTCCGAGAAATGCGCGGATATCCGTTCGTCCGCCTTATAGACTGCGAAGTCGTCCAGTCTCCAATAGATCTCTTGAATTACGCGCCCGCGACAATCCGGTTTGCCGATATCGACGTCGGAAAGCTTGCAAGCATTCTGGGTCGGGTCGTCGGAAGTATCTTCTCTCGGCATGACTATTGCTCCAATACAATGGGCCAACAGTATCAGATTCCCGCTAAAATTGCGAACCGGGCCGGTGTACTTGCGTCTCGTGCCAGGGCGCCAAAGGGGTTTCGCACGCCTGTGGGTCGTGCCACATGTGGGACATGACACCCGCGCTTCACGCCGTAGACGGCACCCAAATCTCGCGCTTCTGCTTCGGCACGATGCAGTTCGGCGGCAAGGCCGACGCCGCCGCCAGCCGTGCCATGTACGAGGCTGCTCGCGCCGCCGGAATTACCTTCTTCGACACTGCCTACGCCTATACCGATGGCCGGTCCGAAGAGCTGCTCGGCGACTTCGCCAGGCCCGAGCGTGACCGGCTCTTCATCGCCACCAAATGCGCCTTTCCCGGGGGCAGCGGGGGCCAGCACATCACTGCCCAGTTCGACGAAAGCCGCCGGCGGCTGGGCATGGAAATCGTCGATCTGCTCTACTTGCATCGCTGGGACGACGAGGTGCCGTTGGAGGAAACCTTCGAGGCACTCGCGCGCATGGTCGAGACGGGCCGCGTGCGCCATATCGGCGTATCCAACTTCTCGGCCTGGCAGACGATGAAGGCCGCCCGGGTCGCGGCCACCTTCAGCCTGAAGATCGCCATGCTGCAGCCGATGTACAACCTCGTCAAACGCCAGGCCGAGGTCGAAATCCTGCCCATGGCGGAGGCCGAGGGCTTCGCCGTCTGTCCCTATTCGCCCCTCGGCGGTGGACTGCTGACCGGGAAATACGGGCACGGAGACGCCGGTCGGTTGACCGACGACGCAATGTACAAGGCCCGCTACGGCCAGGACTGGATGCACGCCGCCGCGACAGCGCTCGGCGACTACGCAGCAGAGCTTGGCGTCTCTCCGATCACGCTGGCGGTCGCCTGGGTTGCCCACAACCCCGCCATCACCGCCCCGATCGTCAGCGCCCGCTCGGCCGAGCAACTCTCCCCTTCGCTCGCGGCGCTCGAGTTCGCGATGGACGACGCGCTCTACGCCCGGCTGTCCGCGCTGACCCCCACGCCGCCGCCTGCCACCGACCGCACCGAAGAGGCGTGAGCGATTTTCTGATAATCGGCGGAGGCATCGCCGGCATCTCGGCCGCCGCGCGGCTGTCGCATCTGGGTCAGGTCAACGTGCTCGAGGCAGAGGACGGGCTAGGCTACCACGCCTCTGGCCGCTCCGCAGCGATGTTCGAGGAGACCTACGGCCTACCCTCGACTATCGCACTGAACCGCGCCAGCAAGGACTACCACATGACCGCGAATGGCGGCGTCCTCAGCGACCGCGGCCTGATGCTGGTGGGAGCGGCGGCGACCCGGGAGGCCTTTGCCTACGACATGCGCGCCATGGCCATGCATCCGATGCCACTGGACGACGCTCGCGCCATGGTCCCGATCCTCGACCCCGCCAAAGTCACCGAGGTGGGCTATCACGCCGAGGCTTGGGATATCGACACCGACCTTCTGATCCAAAACTTCGCCCGTGATGCCCGTCGCAACGGCGCGATCATCCACCTTAAAGCCCGCGTCGCCGACATCCACCGCACCGCCACCGGCTGGGCCGTCGACTCTGAAGCAGGCCCGCACGAGACCAGACTCCTGATCAATGCGGCCGGTGCCTGGGCCGACCATATCGCGCACCTCGCCGGGGTGGGGCCGATCCGCCTACAGCCCTACCGCCGCTCGATGGCACGAATCCCGGCGCCGGGCGGGCACGACGTCCGCGCCTGGCCGATGCTGTTCGGGCCCGGCGAGACCTGGTACGCCAAGCCGGACGCCGGCAAGCTTTTGGTGTCGCCCGCCGACGAGGACCCGGTGGAGCCGCACGACGCCTGGGCCGACGATATGGTGCTGGCGGAAGGGCTCGCCCGCTACGAGGCGCATGTCACCGAACCCGTCACTCGGGTCGAACATAGCTGGGCCGGACTGCGCAGTTTCGCCCCCGATCGCCAGCTGGTGATCGGCTTCGCAGCCGATGCGCCCGGCTTTTTCTGGCTCGCCGGCCAGGGCGGCTATGGAATGCAGACCTCTCCCGCCGCCAGCCAGCTCGCCGCCGACCTCATCGCCGGCCGTCCGCCTGAACTCGACCCTGCAACGGTCGCCGCGCTCAGCCCGCATCGCTTTGCCGCGTGAACCTGCGCGACGCTTTCGCGCCTTACGAGCCGCCTCGGCCCGGCTGGCCTCAATACCCGTCGACCAGCGCCCGTCGCTCGCGCACCGGAAACCGCGTGCCATTGTCGATGATCATCACCATGCGCGCGCCGTCCGAGACGAAGATATCGCAGCGGTCCGACCCGTTCTCGAAAGCGATGCAGACTTGGCCCGCCTCGGGCACCGACCAGGTACCTAGCCAGGGCCGGTCGGTCTCGGTGTACTTGTAGCTGTAGACGCCATCGGCACGATACCGCGATACGCTGCCGTCAAAGAACTCCACCGCGTGGTCCGACAGCATGCCCGACAGTTCCTGCCGGTCGTAGACCTGGTCCGTCGCACGAAGTCCCTGCTGCGCCGACGCCGTGGTCGCGGCCATCAACAATCCAATTACCGCAAGGCGCATCCCGGGTCCTCCGATCCAATCCCCGGCGACCCTACGATACTTCCAGAACTCTACGAATCACGCTTGCGCGATCACGCCACCATCGCCTCGGCCTTCTTCAGATCGACCGAGACAAGCTGGCTGACGCCCTGCTCGCCCATCGTCACTCCGAACAACCGGTCCATGCGCGCCATCGTCACAGCGTGGTGCGTGATCAGCAAAAAACGGGTGTTCGTCCGCCGGGTCATTTCGTCAAGCAGGTCGCAGAACCGCGTCACGTTGGCGTCGTCGAGCGGCGCATCGACCTCGTCGAGCACGCAGATCGGCGCCGGATTGGCCAGAAACACCGCGAAGATCAGCGCCAGCGCGGTCAGCGTCTGCTCGCCGCCGCTGAGCAGCGACAGGGTCGACAGCTTCTTGCCCGGCGGCTGGCACATGATCTCGAGCCCGGCCTCCAGCGGGTCGTCGGATTCCACCAGCACAAGCTTCGCTTCGCCACCGCCGAACAGATGCTTGAACAGCATCGCGAAGTTGGAATTGACCTGCTCGAACGCGGTCAAAAGCCGCTCGCGCCCCTCGCGGTTCAGCGACTGGATGCCCGAGCGCAGCTTGGCGATGGCGCCCTCCAGATCGGCCTTTTCGCTAACCAGCCCGTCGTGTTCCTCCTGCACTTCGCGCGCGTCCTCTTCGGCGCGCAGGTTGACCGCGCCCAAGGCCTCGCGCTGGCGCTTCAGGCGGTTCACCTCGTGCTCGATGCTCTCGGCCGACGGCATTGCGTCGGGATCGGCGTCGAGCCGGTCGAGCAATGCCGCGGGCGTTACCTCCTGCGCCTCGGCGATGCGCTCTTCGGCCGCGGCAACGGTTTCGCGCGCCGCTTCGGCCCGGGCTTCGGCCGCCGCGCGCGCCTCGCGCGCATCGCTCGCCGCGCGGTCCGCCTCGCGCAGGGCCTGTTCGGCCCGACGCGCCTTGGCTTCGGCCGCTGCCAGAGCATCGGCCGCAGAATTTCGGCGCCCTTCGGCCCCTGAAATCGCCTCGGCCAGTTTCCCACGCTCCTCGGCCAATCGCGCCGGTACCGCCGCCGCGGCTTCCAGCTCGGTCTCCGAGGTTTGACGCCGGCCGGAAAGCTCGGCGATACGCGTCTCTGCGGTGTCCAGCCGCCGCTTCCAACCGTCAATCTCTTTGGCGACTTCGCGCAGCCGCGCCGCCCGCGCCTCGCCCTCGCGCTTCAATTCGTTGTGGCCGGCGCGCCGGGTCATCATTGTCATCCGCGCCGCCTCGACCGTGACCTTGACGTCCTCGACCGCCGCCCGCGCGGTGTCGAGATCGGCAAGCCCGCGCAGCCCCGCCTCGGCTTCGCGCATCGCCGCCCGCGCCGCCGCGGCGTCCTCGTCGTGGCGCGCCACCGCAAGGCGCAGTGATTCGACTTTGCCCGCAGCGATATTGCGGTCGGCCTCGGCCCGGCTCAGTGCCCGGCTCGCCTCGGCCTGCGCGGTATCGGCCGCCCGCCGCGCCTCGCGTGCCGCGCGGTCGGCCTCGGCCAGCTCTGCCAGCCTTGATTTCAGCACCTCGTGCGCCCGGCGCGCGCCCTCGGCCCGTGCAGTCACCCCTTCGAGGTCCTGCTTGAGCTCTTCCAGCCGGTTGAGCTGCTGCAGTCGCAAGGCCGCGGCGCTCGGCGCGTCCTCGGCCCCGGCGCGGAACCCGTCCCACCGCCAGAGATCGCCCTCGACGCTGACCAGCCGCTGCCCCGGCAGAAGTGCAGCCTGCAACCGCGGGCCGTCGGCGGCATCGACCAGCCCGACCTGGCCCATGCGCCGCACCAGCACCTCGGGCACGGTCACGACATTCGACAGCGCCTGCACGCCCTCGGGCAAAACCTGCGGGTCGGCGTAGCCCGGCAGCAGGGTCCAGCCCGACCGGACGTCGGCCTCCACCGCCGGGGCGCGCAAGTCGTCCGCCAGCGCCGCGCCCAGGGCCTTTTCATAGCCCGGCGCGACCCGCAGCAGGTCCAGCACCTGGCCGCCTTCGGCGGTGTCGCGCTGCACCAGCTTGGCCAGGGCCGCGGTTTCGGCCTTCAGCGCGCTGACCTCGCCCTCGGCTTCGGACCGGCCGGCCCGCGCCTCGGCCTCGCGCGCCTGTGCCTCGGCCCGCGCCAGGTCCGCCGCGGTCAGCGCCGCCTCGGCCGCCTCGGCCTCGCCCGCCGCCCGGTCGAGCGTCGCCTGCGCGGCCGCCAGGTCCGCCTCGCCGCCTTGCAGCGCCGTCTCGCACGCCGTCAGCGCCGCCCGTGCACGCGCCGCCTCGGCCTCGGACCGCTCCAGCGTCTTGCGCGAATCCTCCAACAACCGTTCCGCCGACTGGTGCCGCGCCACCAGCCGCGCGGTGTCCTCGGTCAGCTGGCCCAGCGTTTCCTCGCGCTCCTGCAGCACCGCCGCCGCCGCATGCGCCGCCTCCGCCGCCGCCGCCAGCGCCGCGCCGTGCCCCGCGCCGGCCTCGGTCAGCGCGACCCGTTCGGCGTCGAGCCGCGCGATGGTCTCGCCCGCATCCCGGTTCAGCGCCTCCTCGCGCTGCAGATCGTGGCTGAGCTGCCCGATCCGCGCGGTAAGCGTTTCGATTGCTGCCTGCGCCCGGGTCTCCTGGTCGGCCAGCGTGTCGCGCTGCACCATCAGCCGCTGCACCAGGGCCGCCGCGATCGCCTCTTCCTCGCGCAGGGGCGGCAGCGCGGCCTCGGCCTCCTCGCGTCGCCCGCCGGCCTCCAGCGCCACCCGCTCCGCCGCCGCCGCCGCCTGGACCCGGTCGGTCAGTGCCGCCTCGGCGGCCGCCCGCGCCTCGTCGGCCTCGCGCCAGCGGCGGTAGAGCAACATGCCCTCGGCCTTGCGCAGCGCCTCGCCGATCTCGCGGTAGCGTGCCGCCTGCCGGGCCTGGCGCGCCAGCTGCGCCAGCTGGCCGGCGAGCTGTTCGATGACGTCTTCGACCCGCAGCAGGTTCTGTTCCGCCGCGTTCAACTTCAACTCGGCCTCGTGGCGGCGCTGGTAGAGCCCCGAGATCCCGGCGGCCTCCTCCAGCACCCGCCGCCGCGACCGCGGCTTGGCGTTGATCAACTCGGCGATCTGCCCCTGCCGCACCAGCGCCGGCGAATGCGCGCCGGTCGAGGCGTCGGCGAACAGCATCTGCACGTCGCGGGCACGCACGTCTTTGGAATTCACCTTGAACGCGCTGCCGGCGTCACGGGTGATCCGGCGGGTGATCTCCAGCAGATCGGCCTCGTTGAACCCCGCCGGCGCCAGCCGCTCGGAATTGTCGATCTGCACCGACACCTCGGCGAAGTTGCGCGCCGCCCGGGTCGCCGCACCGGCGAAGATGACGTCCTCCATGCCGCCGCCGCGCATCGCCGTGGGGCGGTTTTCGCCCATCACCCACCTCAGCGCCTCGAGCAGATTCGATTTGCCGCAGCCGTTCGGCCCCACCACCCCGGTCAGCCCGTCGGCGATGATCAGATCCGTCGGATCGACGAAGCTCTTGAACCCATTGAGTCGAAGTCGTGAAAAGCGCAAGACGCCGCCTGCCCGGTGATTCCCCTGCTGCGGCGAGTGTCCGAAGACCGGCGGCGCAAGTCAATGGCAATCGCAGGATATGGCCCGATCCCTGCCCAGGCCCACAAGATATCGCCCATCGCTCCGCATCTCGGCCGCCGCCACCCCCGGCGCGTCCAAGCGGTTTCGAAACCGCTTGCCAAGGATTTTCGAAAATCCTTGCCCCGCCCTGCCGCGCGAGTCGCAATCTGTCTTGACCGGGCGCGCGGTGTCAGGTTTCACTGACACCCGCATGGTGCCCCGCCCGGCGCAAAGCGCCAAGGGGCCGAAATGGGAATCTGGTGACGGCGACCCAACCCGGGGCCAAAAGCCAGAGCCGCCCCCGCGACTGTAAGCGGAGAGCGACCGCCACAAAGCCACTGGGAAACCGGGAAGGCGGCGGCGCGCATCGACCCGCAAGCCAGGAGACCAGCCGTGCCAAACCGCAACCCAAGCCGTCGGGAGGACGGCAGAGGAGACAGTCATGCATATCGAACCTGGAATCGTCCACGGCGCCAAGATGGTGCTCGCCTATGGCACCGCCGCCGGCGCCGCCGGTTACGCCGCCAAGCTCGCCTGGGACGACCTCAAGGCCCACGGCGCGGCCCCGCTGGCGGTGCGCAGCGCGCTCGCCGCCGTCGGCGCCTTCGTCTTCTTCGAAGTGCTGCCGCATTTCCCCGTCGGCATTTCCGAGGTGCATTTCATCCTCGGCACCACGCTTCTATTGCTGCTGGGAGTCGCGCCCGCGGCGATCGGGCTGGCGGCCGGCCTGGCGCTCCAGGGCCTGCTCTTCGCGCCCAGCGACCTGCCGATGTATTTCGTCAACGTCACCACGCTTTTGGTGCCGCTCTTCGCGATCTTCGCCCTGTCGAAACGCATCATCGCGCCGGACACGGCCTATGTGGACCTGAAATACGGCCAGGCGCTGAAGCTCTCGGCCGCCTACCAGGGCGGGGTGATCGCCTGGGTCGCGTTCTGGGCGGTCTACGGCCAGGGCTTCGGGGCCGAGACCATAGCCGCCGTGCTCAGCTTCGGCACCGCCTACCTGATCGTGATCCTGGTCGAACCGGTGGCTGACCTTGCCGTTTTGGCGCTGGCAAAGCTCGGCCGCAGGCTGCTGCAGAACCCGCACCTGACGCATCCGCGCCTGCACGCCCCGGCCTAATCCGACTGCGCACTGCGCCGACCGGCGGCCCCTGAGCCAGGGGCCGCCCGACCCCATTGACCAGGACCGCCCATGCCCGCCAAGATCCCCGCCACCGTCGTCACCGGCTTCCTCGGCTCCGGCAAGACGACGCTGATCCGCCACCTGCTCGCCAATGCAAACGGCCGTCGCATCGCACTGATCATCAACGAATTCGGCGACCTCGGCGTCGACGGCGACATCCTGAAGGGCTGCGGCGACGAGACCTGCAGCGAAGACGACATCATGGAGCTCTCCAACGGCTGCATCTGCTGCACCGTCGCCGAGGATTTTGTGCCCACGATGCAGAAGCTGCTCGACCGGCCCGAGCCGCCCGATCACATCGTCATCGAAACCTCCGGCCTCGCCCTGCCCCAGCCCCTGGTGCGCGCCTTCAACTGGCCTGAGATCTCGACCAAGGTCACCGTTGACGGCGTCGTTACAGTGGTCGACGGCAAGGCCGTGACCGAGGGCCGTTTCGCCCATAACGAGGCCGCCGTCGACGCCCAGCGCGCGCTGGACGACAATCTCGACCACGAAACGCCGCTCAGCGAGCTCTTCGAAGATCAGATCGCTTGCGCCGACATGATCGTGGTGAACAAATCCGACCTGCTGGGGGAAGAGTCCAGCACAGCACTGGCCGACAAGCTCGAGGCCGAGGCGCGCCAGGGCGTGCACGTGATCCGCGCCGCCCATGGCGAATTGCCCGTCGAGGTTCTGCTCGGCCAGGGCATCGGATCCGAGGCCGACATGGAGGCGCGCCACGAAGTCCACCACCATCACCACCACGATGACGACGACGACCACCACCACGACCATGACCACGACGAATTTGAAAGCTTCGTCGTCACCCGCCCCGAAATCACCGACCCGCAAGCCTACGCCGAACAGGTCGCCGACGTCATCCGCGCCCACGACATCCTGCGCCTGAAGGGCTTCGCTGCGGTCCAAGGCAAACCGATGCGCCTGACCCTGCAGGCCGTCGGCCCCCGGATCGACACCTATTTCGACCGCCCGCTCGACCCGCAGGAGCCGCGCGACACCCGCCTCGTCGTGATCGGCCAGGCCGGCCTCGACCGCGCCGCCATCGCGGCCGCCCTGGCATGATCACGGTCTCGCCAGGTGACCCCCGCGACCCTGCCGCCACCGCGCTGCTTGCCCAAAGCCATGCCCTGATGCAGTCCTTGTTCCCGGCAGAGGACAACCACTATCTCGAAGTTAGCGACCTTTGCGCCCCCGATATCCGTTTCTTCGTCGCCCGTGACGACGGTAAGACCATTGGCTGCGCCGCCCTGGCTCTGCGCGAAGGATATGGTGAACTGAAATCCATGTTTGTCGACCCCAGCAACCGCGGCTCCGGCGCTGCCGACGCCCTGATGCACCGGTTGGAGCAGGAGGCCCGCGCCCAAGGTCTCACGGATCTCAAACTCGAAACCGGTAACACGTTGCACGCCGCCCACCGGGTTTACACCCGCCACGGCTTCACCCCCTGCGGCCCCTTCGCCCAGTATGAGGCAAACGCGAGCAGCCTGTTTATGGCCAAGCGCCTAGCCTGATCTCCATGACACCCGGCCCCAGTCTTCTTCTCGTGCAAAATACTCCCGGGGGGGCTTGGGGGGGCAGGCAGCCCCCCCAACCGGTCGGATCGCACCAGCGATCCGAAACCGCCTGATGCATCTCCTCGCTGCCACGCCCGGCGCGATCGACGACGGCGAGCCGGTCGATCTCGGCCAGACCCCCGCCGAAATCGTCGTCCTCTCCGCCGCCGACACCGAGCTTGCCGCTCTCAGCGAGGCCCGGGCCGAGATGCCAGACCCGCCGTCCCTACGGCTGGCCAATCTCACCCACCTGCGCCACCCGATGTCGGTCGACCTGCACATCGAGGCCTGCGCGTCGAAATCCAAGCTCGTCATCGCCCGCGTCCTCGGCGGCCTCGGCTACTGGCGCTACGGCGCCGAACAATACGCCGCGCATCTGCAAGCGGCCGGCGTCCCCCTGGCGCTCCTGCCCGGCGACGACAAGCCCGACCCCGAACTGCGCGAGCTCTCGACCGTCGCGCCAGAAGATTACGTCGCTCTCTGGTCCTATCTCGTCGAGGGCGGGCCGGAGAACAGCGCCAATTTCCTGCGTTACGCCCGATGGCTGGTGTCCGCACCGCAGCACCGACGCAATACCGACGAAAGACCGACGCGATGCAGACCGCTCTTGCGCGCCGGCATCTACTGGCCCGGCGCCGGCACCGCCGACCTCGCCACCGTCCGCGACACCTGGACCGACGGTGCCCCCATCGTCCCCCTCGTCTTCTACCGCGCCCTCGTCCAGGGCGCCGGTCTCAACCCGATCAACCGCCTGACCCGCGCGCTGCTGCGCCAGGGCCTCAACCCGCTGCCGGTCTTCGTGGCCTCGCTCAAGGACCCGGTCAGTGCGGCCACTCTCGCCGAGCTCTTCACCCATGCCCCGCCCGACGTGATCCTCAACTGCACCAGCTTCGCCGTCGGCACGCCGGGCAGCACCCACGCCCCGGAAAACCCCCTGAATTCGAAAGCGTCCAACAAGGCGCCAGTGTTCCAGGTCGTGCTCTCCTCCGGCGCCGAGGACGCCTGGGAGACCGGCCTCACCGGCCTCTCGGCCCGCGACATCGCCATGAACGTGGCCCTTCCCGAGGTCGACGGCCGGATTCTCGCCCGTGCCGTCAGCTTCAAGGGCGAGGCGTTCTTCGATGAGGCCACCCAGTGCCCCATCGCCGCCTACCGCGCCCGCGGCGACCGCATCGACTTCGTCGCCCGCCTCGCCGCCAACTGGGCCCGCCTGCGCCGCACGCCGGCCAAGGCCCGCAAGGTCGCGCTCGGCCTCTGCCTCGGCGCTCTCGGCCTCTGCC